>NZ_JBEZFJ010000003.1:472658-507486 GCF_040649335.1 Micromonospora sp. NPDC048986 | reverse complement strand
CTAAATCCTGGTTCGAGCACGATCTTGGCGCGGGGCGCGGGGCGCGGGGCGCGGGGCGCGGGGCGCGGGGCGCGGGGCGCGGGGCGCGGGGCGCGGGGCGCGGGGCGCGAGGCGCGGGGCGCGAGGCGCGGGGCGCGAGGCGCGAGGCGCGAGGCGCGGGGCGTGGGGCGCGCGAGGCGCGAGGCGCGAGGCGCGGGGCGCGCGCGGCGCGCGCGGCGCGGACCTGGGCGGAAGGGGGTGGCTGTCGGTCGACGGGGATAGGCTTGCGTCGTGCACCCCCCGTCCGGCTGGACGAGGGGCCGCCGTCGTGTGCGTCGACTCCCCGAAAGGTTTGCCTTGCTCACCGGTCTGTTCACCGCAGCCCTGGCCGACCCCGGGCTGACCCGGGCGCGTGACCTGGCGCGCTCCGGTGCCGCCCAGGTCGACGGCCTCGACATCACCGCCCCGGCGGCCCTGCGCCCGTTCGCCGTCGCGGCGGTCGCCGCTGACAACGACGGCGCCGGGCGACCGGTGCTGGCGGTGACCGCCACCACCCGGGAGGCCGACGACCTCGCCGCCGCGCTGGGCGGGTTGCTCCCGGCCGAGCAGGTGGTGGTCTTCCCCTCCTGGGAGACGCTGCCGCACGAGCGGCTGTCCCCCCGCTCCGACACTGTCGGGCGGCGGCTGGCAGTGCTGCGCCGGCTGGCGCACCCGGAGGCGACCGACGCGCACGGCGGCACCGGGCCACTGCGAGTGGTGGTGGCCCCGGTCCGTTCCCTGCTCCAGCCGCAGCTCAAGGGGCTCGGCGATCTGGAGCCGGTGCAGCTCGCCGCCGGCGAGGAGGCCGACCTGGAAGAGGTCGCCCGCCGCCTGATCGACATGGCCTACGCCCGGGTCGACCTGGTCACCAAGCGCGGCGAGTTCGCGGTGCGCGGCGGCATCCTGGACGTCTTCCCGCCCACCGACGAGCACCCGTCGCGTGTCGAGTTCTGGGGCGACGAGGTGGAGGAGATCCGCACCTTCGCCGTCGCCGACCAGCGAACCATCGAGCAGGTTCCGCTGCTCTGGGCACCGCCCTGCCGCGAGCTGCTGCTCACCCCGGCGGTCCGCGACCGGGCCGCCGCGCTCGCCGAGCAGCACCCCGAGCTGGCCGAGATCCTCGACAAGCTGGCCGAGGGCATCCCGGTGGAGGGGATGGAGTCGCTGGCCCCGGTGCTGGTCGGCCCCGACTCGCTGGAGCTGCTGCTGGACGCCATGCCGGCCGGCACCCACGTCCTGCTCTGCGACCCGGAGCGGATCCGCACCCGGGCGCACGACCTGGTGCGTACCTCGGAGGAGTTCTTGCAGGCCAGCTGGGCCGCCGCCGCTGTCGGCGGCCAGGCCCCGGTGGACGTCGGCGCCGCCGCCTTCCGCACCCTCGCCGAGGTACGCGCCGCCGCGGGCAGGCTCGGCCAGCCGTGGTGGACGCTGTCCCCGTTCGGCCTTGTCGAGGGGGAGACCGCCGAGACTCGGCAGCCGTGGGAGGACGCGCCCGAGCAGGCCGCCGTCACTCCGGACGACGCCATCGCGGTGACCCTGTCCGCCCAACCGGCGCCGCTCTATCACGGCGAGACCTCGCGGGTGGTCGAGGACCTTAAGCGTTGGGCCGGCGAGGGTTGGTCGATCGCGCTGGTCTTCGAGGGGCACGGCCCCGCCCAGCGGGCGGTGGAGGTGCTGCGCGACGCCGGTCTGGGCGCCCGGTTGACCGAGGAGGTGCCGACAGCGCCCGTCCCCGGTGAGCTGGTGGTCACCTGCGCTGCGCTGAGCAGCGGGTTCGTCGACGAGGCGTCCCGCTTTGTGCTGCTCACCGGCAATGACGTGACAGGCGGTCGGGGCACCTCGACACGCGACATGCGCAAGATGCCGAGCCGGCGGCGCAACACCATCGACCCGCTGGAGTTGAAGACCGGCGACCACGTGGTGCACGAGCAGCACGGCATCGGCCGCTACATCGAGCTGGTGCAGCGCACAGTCAACGGCGCCAGCCGGGAATACCTCGTCATCGAGTACGCGGCCAGCAAGCGGGGCCAGCCCGGCGACCGGTTGTTCGTCCCGACCGACCAGCTCGACCAGCTCTCCCGCTACGTGGGCGGCGAGCAGCCCACCCTGCACAAGATGGGTGGCTCGGACTGGCAGAAGTCCAAGGCCCGGGCCCGTAAGGCGGTCCGGGAGATCGCCGCGCAGCTCATCCAGCTCTACGCCGCCCGCAAGGCGTCCAAGGGGCACTCGTTCGGTCCGGACACCCCGTGGCAGCGGGAGCTGGAGGACGCCTTCCCCTGGCAGGAGACGCCGGACCAGCTCGCCGCTATCGACGAGGTCAAGCGGGACATGGAGCAGACCGTCCCGATGGACCGGCTGATCTGCGGTGACGTCGGCTACGGCAAGACCGAGATCGCGGTCCGGGCGGCGTTCAAGGCGGTACAGGACGGCAAGCAGGTGGCTGTGCTGGTGCCGACCACCCTGCTGGTTCAGCAGCACTACAACACGTTCGCCGAGCGGATGAGCCAGTTCCCGGTCCAGATCCGGCAGCTGTCCCGGTTCCAGACGGCGAAGGAGACCGAGCGGACGCTGGAGATGGTCGCCGACGGCACCGTCGACATCGTCATCGGTACGCACCGGCTGTTGCAGACGGCGACCCGCTTCAAGCAGTTGGGTCTGGTGATCGTCGACGAGGAGCAGCGCTTCGGTGTCGAGCACAAGGAGCACCTGAAGACGCTGCGCGCGTCGGTCGACGTGCTCAGCATGTCGGCCACCCCGATCCCGCGCACCCTGGAGATGGCGATCACCGGCATCCGGGAGATGTCCACCATCGCCACCCCACCGGAGGAGCGGCACCCGGTGCTCACCTTCGTCGGCGCGCAGGACGACCGTCAGGTGGCCGCGTCCATCCACCGTGAGCTGCTCCGCGACGGGCAGGTCTTCTACCTGCACAACCGGGTCGAGTCGATCGACCGGGCGGCACGGCGGCTGCGGGAGCTGGTGCCCGAGGCGCGGGTCGCTGTGGCGCACGGCCAGATGAGCGAGGACGCCCTGGAGAAGGTCATGGTCGGCTTCTGGGAGAAGGAGTTCGACGTCCTGGTCTGCACCACGATCGTGGAGTCCGGCATCGACATCCCGAACGCCAACACCCTGATCGTGGAGCGGGCCGACCTGCTCGGCCTGGCCCAGTTGCACCAGATCCGGGGCCGGGTCGGCCGGGGCCGGGAGCGGGCGTACGCCTACTTCCTCTACCCGCCGGAGAAGCCGCTCACCGAGCACGCCCACGAGCGGTTGGCCACCATCGCCCAGCACACCGAGTTGGGTGCCGGCATGTACGTGGCGATGAAGGACCTGGAGATCCGGGGCGCCGGCAACCTGCTCGGCGGCGAGCAGTCCGGGCACATCGAGGGCGTCGGTTTCGACCTGTACGTGCGGATGGTCGGCGAGGCGGTCTCCGCGTTCAAGGGGGAGCGACCGGAGGAGGAGACCGACGTCAAGATCGACCTGCCGGTCGACGCGCACCTGCCGCACGACTACGTGAGCGTGGAGCGGCTGCGCCTGGAGATGTACCGCAAGCTCGCCGAGGCGCGCGACGAGGAGCGGCTGGGCGAGGTGATCGCCGAGATGACCGACCGGTACGGCGAGCCGCCCGCCCCGGTGCAGAACCTGGTGGAGGTGGCCCGGTTCCGTCTGCTGGCCCGCCGGTACGGCCTGACCGACGTGTCGATGCAGGGCAAGCACGTACGGTTCGGCCCGCTGCCGCTACCGGACTCGAAGCAGTTGCGGCTCAAGCGCTACCACCCGGATGCCGTCTACAAGCAGGCCACCGACCAGGTCAGCGTGCCCCGACCGACCACCCGTCGGATCGGCGGCGAGCCGCTGCGTGACCAGGCGCTGCTCCAGTGGTGCGCGCAACTGCTCTCCGATGTGCTCGGTGCTCCCGCCTCACTCGCCGTGGCCGCGAGCGGCTGAGCCATCGCCGTGGCCGCGAGCGGCTGAGCCATCGCCGTGGCCGCGAGCGGTTGAGCCATCGCCGTAGCCGCGAGCGGTTGAGCCGGCGGTGTGCTCTCGACCAGGGACGGCGCGTCGACGCCGTCCCTGGTTCCGGGATGAGCGGAGGTGGGGGGTGTCACAACCCCGGGTGACGGCGTGAGAGAGTGACGGCTATGCGTGCTCGCCGTCTTGCCGCCGTCGCCACTGTGGCGCTCGGCCTCGTCGCCCTCTCCGGTTGCCGTGCTGAGCCTGGTATCGCCGCTTACATCGGTGACCAGCGCATTACCGACGTTCAGGTCACCAGCGCGATGAAGGACCTGCGGACGAAGAACCCGGGCCCGGAGTCATCCGCCAGTGGGCAGCCCGCGGCGCCGCAACCGACCCTGCCCAAGGTGGCCGACGTGGTTCGGACCATGGTGCTGACGAAGGTGTGCGAGAAGCTCTCCGCCGAGAAGAACTACCAGCCGCGCGGCCAGGTGGCGGCCGACCAGGCCGCCCAGCAGCTCGGTCTCGACCCGCAGACCGGGCACGTGCGGGAGGTGGCGAAGCTCTTCACCTGCCTGTCCGGGTTGCCGGCCGAGCCCGTCGAGCCGAGCAAGGAGGAGATCGCCGACGTGATCGCCGCCGGGCGTGCGGCCGGCAAGATCCCCGCTGAGGTGACCGATGCGGAGGCCGCCCAGCAGCTCGACGGCGAGCAGCTGCGCGGCGCGCTGGCGACCAAGAGGATCCTGGCCGAGGCGGTCGGTCGGTACGACGTCACGGTCAGCCCTCGGTACCGTCCGCTTGAGTTCCCGCTGCTCAGCTTCGCCGGTGACGCACCCGCGGTGAGTGTGCCGTTGGGTGAGCCGGGCTCCGACGCGGTCACCGACATCTCCACCCCGGAGGGGCCGACCGGGACGCCGGAGGCCGAGGGCACGGCCAGCTGAGCATGACCGCACGGATCGTCCTCCTGGTCACCTCACCCCGGTTGCCCGCCGGCCTGTTGACGGCCGCCGCCTGGGACGTCGTACGCCAGCACCCCGTGTTGACCGGCGCGGACAGTGAGTTGACCACGGCCGTGCGCCAGGCGGGCGCCGAGGTCACAGTGGTGGACGGTCCGGCGACGCAGCCGTTGCTGGACGCGGTGGCGACGCACGGCACCGTGGTGTGGCTGGCCGGTCCGGCGGGTGACGAGGCGCTGGCCCGGGAGTTGGGTCTGCGGTTGGCCCGGCAGCCGGGGTTGGCCGAGATGGAGTTGATGTACGGCTCCTGGGATCCGCCGGGCGCCAGGCTGCTCGACGCGGTGGCCGTGCTGGATCGACTGGCCTCTCCCGGTGGCGACCCGTGGAAGCGGGCGCAGACGCACCGTAGCCTCGCCGGTTATCTGCTGGAGGAGAGCTACGAGGCGTACGACGCGATCAGCGCCGACGACACCGACGCGCTGCGCGAGGAGTTGGGCGACGTGTTGTTGCAGGTGGTGCTGCACGCGCGGCTCGCCGAGGAGTTGCCCGAGGACGAGCGGTGGACGATCGATGACGTGGCCGGTGGTCTGGTCGACAAGATGATCAGGCGCAATCCGCACGTCTTCGCCGGTGCTGAGGCGGGCACCCTGGAGGAGATCACCGAGAACTGGGAGCGGATCAAGCGCGCGGAGAAGGCACGGCACTCGGTGTTGGACGGCGTGGCACTGAGTCAGCCCGCGCTGGCCCTGGCAACGCAGATCCTGGACCGGGCCGCCCGCACTGGCGTCAACGTCCCACTCCCGTCGGCCGACGACCAGACCGACGCCGAGGCAAGGCTGGGCGTCGATCTCCTGGCAAGGGTGGCCGCCGCCCGCGAGGCCGGCGCGGATCCCGAAGCGGCTCTCCGCCGCACCACCCTCGCCCACGCCGAAACCATCCGCCAGGCCGAACCCCCACCCCCACCCGCCAGGTCGCGGTGATCAAGAGGTTTACGTCGAGAGTCGGCTCGGACCTGACGCGAACCTCTTGATCAACTCGACGCTGCCGGGGCGGTGGGTGGAACCGGCGGCGGAGCGTACGGCGGTCGGTAGGGTGGGGCGGTGGAAGCGTTTGGGGTGCTGGCTGAGCGGGTTGTCGAGGCTTTACTGGAGTCGCGGCCGGGGGTTGCCACCGCCGCCGGTGACCACCGTTTCGACGACCGGCTGCCGGACCTGTCCGCTGACGGGTTGACAGCCGATCGGGCGATGCTCTCCGACGCGGCCAACGCACTGTCCGAACTGGACCCGGACTCGCTCGACGTCGACGAGCAGGTCGACCACGCGCTGCTCACCTCATTCGTGGACCGGGAGCTGTTCGAGCTGACCGAGATCCGGTCGCACGAGTGGGACCCGCTGCGGCACAACCCCGGCCCGCTGCTGCACCCGCTGCTGGCCCGCCCGTACGCCCCCGCGGACGTGCGGCTGACCCAACTTGCCGGCCGGCTCGCCGCCGTACCGGACGCCCTCGCCACCGCCCGCGCGACGCTGCGGGACATGCCGCGCATCCACGCGGAGACGGCGGTCGGGCAGTTCACCGGCACCGCCGCGCTGATCCGCGACGAGCTGCCGGCGTTGCTCGCCCAGGCGCCGGGCCACCTGGACCGGGTCGAACCGGCGGCCACCGCCGCGATTGCCGCGCTGGACGAGTTCGTCGCCTGGCTGCGCGTCGGCCTGGCCGCCGACGCCGGCCCCGGCCGTGACCCGCGACTGGGCCGGCGCCGCTGGGAGGCCCGACTCTGGCACACCCTCGACACCGAGTTGGGCGCCGCCGAGATCCAGCGTCGCGCCTGGGCCAACCTGGACCGGGTCACCGCGGAGATCCGCGAGGCGGCCGTCGAGCTGGTCGGCGGTCCGGCCGACGACGCGTCAGTACGTCGGGCGTTGGACCTGCTCGCCGCCGAGCACCCGAACGACGCGACGATCGTCGAGCTGGCCGCTGTGACACTGGACGAGGCGACCGACTTCGTCCGCGCGCACGACCTGGTCACGCTGGTGGACGACCGGTGTGTGATCCAGGAGATGCCGGAGTTCGCCCGGGGGGTCGCTGTGGCGTACTGCGACGCGCCCGGCCCCCTGGAGACCGCCGTCGTGCCGACCTTCTACTGCATCGCGCCCACCCCCTCGGACTGGCCGGCGCAGCGGGTCGAGTCGTTCTACCGCGAATACAACGACCACATGATCCGCAACCTCACCGTGCACGAGGCGATGCCCGGGCACTTCCTTCAGCTCGCCCACGCCCGCCGCTACGTGGGTGGCACACGGGTCCGCGCGCTGGCCGAGTCCGGCCCGTTCATCGAGGGCTGGGCGGTCTACGCGGAGGAGGTGATGACGGGCCTCGGCTTCGGCGGTCTGCCGGTGCGGTTGCAGCAGCTCAAGATGCAACTACGGATGACAATCAACGCGCTGCTCGACCAGTTGGTGCACGCCGAGGACCTGCCCGAGGCCGAGGCGATGGCGTTGATGACCGGGCGCGGCTTCCAGGAGGAGGGCGAGGCGGCCGGCAAGTGGCGGCGTGCGCAGCTCACCTCCACCCAGCTCTCCACCTACTTCGTCGGCTACAGCGAGGTCGCCGAGATCGCCGCCGCCCGCCCGGACGGGGTGTCGGTCCGCGACTGGCACGACGCGATGCTCGCCCACGACTGCCCGCCCCCGCGCCACCTGCGCACCCTGCTCGGTCTCTGAGGAGAACGCCGGGCCGCGCGGGTCTCACCGCCGCCCGGCGGTCACCGTCGCGTCGATGAGCCAGCGTGAGATGGAGTACGCGGGCGGCAGTTGCGCCGGCAGCGCATCCAGGCCGAACCACTGGGCGCTGGTCAGCTCCCGCCCGTCGACCACCGGTTCGGCCTGCGGGTCGGCGGCACGGGCGGTGAAGCCGGCGAGCAGCACGCCCGGGCCGGAGATCGCCCACGGCTGGCTGCCGAAGTAGGCCAGCCGGTCGACGGGCAGCCCGACCTCCTCACCGACCTCCCGGTGTACCGCCGCCTCAAGTGTTTCGCCGGCCTCGACGAAGCCGGCCACCAGCGCCCACAGCCCGGTCGGACCGGTGGCGTGCCGGACCAGCAGCAGCTCGTCGACGTGCCCGGGCGGGCCGGGCCGGGTGATCGCCACCAGTACAGCCGCGGAGAGCTGCATCGGCACGTACAGCCCGCAGTCGGGGCACTGTCGGGCGGTCTCGCCGGGTCGGTCCGTCAGCTCCGCTCGGCAGGCGCCGCACCACCGGTGGGTACGCCGCCAGGTCAGCACCGCCAGCGCCCGGCCGGCGAGCGTGGCGTACGGCTCCGGCACCTCGGCGGCGAGTGACGCCCAGCCGCGTGCCGGGCCGGGAAGACCGGTGGCGGTGGTGGTCAGGTCGGTGCCCCAGGCGGGCACGCCATCGAGCGTGCCCAGCGGCACCCAGTCGGTGTCGGCGGGCAGGTCGGCGACGCGGAGGGGTCGACCGTCGACACCGGTCAGCAGCTTCGCGCCGGTCACCGGCAGGGCCAGGTCGCCGGGGCCGGGAGGCCGGCTCCGATCGGCTCCCGGCAGGAACCCGCCGGGCGGCGTTCCGGTCGCGGACCCGTCGGGTGGTACGACGGCTGGGCGCCCTGCCGGTCTGTCGGTCACGAGCCGCCGGGGCGGCGGTCGACGACGTCGGCCCCGGCGGGCGGGTCGAACGCACCCTCGTCGACTGTCGCGGAGTAGTTGCTCAGTGCCAGCTCCATCGGCTTCCCGTCGACCGGCCCGGTGAAGCTGCCGAGCACGCCCTCGGTGGTCACGCAGGCGGTGAAGTCGCCGGACGACGAGCTCTGCACAGCGACGCAGGCGGCGTGGTGCCCGGCGACTGTGGTGTCGCTCTGCCTGATGACTGCCTGTGGGTCGAGCGCGGCGGCGGTGAGCAGCCCGACCACCACCGGCGGGGTGACGAGGCCCTGCTGGTTGGCCTCGCCGAACAGCGTCACAGTGGGCTTGCTGCCCGGCGTGGGCGGGGTGATCAGCGTGCACTGCGGGCGGGCGGCCGTCGTCGCGCACCGGGTGATGGCCTCCGGGGTGACGGTGAGTTGCCCGCCCGGATAGGTGTACGTGGATCGCGCCGGGTCCTGCGCCTGCACGATCGCGGCGCGCTGGCCGCCGGGCAACTGGTAGTCGGCCGAGTAGGTCAACTCCAGGGCCCGATCGAGCCGGGCGGCGAGGTCGTTGACGAGGTCCGAGCGGCCCATGGCGACTCCGGCGTCCTCGAATGTCTGACAGCCGGTGACCGTGAGCGACGCGATGACCGACACGGCGAGCATGCGGAGGGTGGTCGAGGCGGCGGGCATGGCGACCAGCCTGGTGGATCTGGTCCGCGCAGCGCAAACCCGTTGCCGGTTGACGCCCGGAAATCCGGGAATGTCCGTCAACGCGGGGTGACCCGGGTGCGCGGGCGACGCCGTGCCCGTTCGCGCCGCCCGATACGCTGCGTTCAACACCTGCCTCAGCCGCACCGTCGCGGCCCACCCACGGACCGGATCACAACAACGAGGAGCGACTTAGTGGCAACCATCGAGGGAATCGTCGCCCGGGAGATTCTCGACTCGCGGGGCAACCCGACGGTCGAGGTCGAGGTCGGTCTGGACGACGGCACGGTAGCCCGCGCCGCCGTGCCGTCCGGCGCCTCCACCGGCGCCTTCGAGGCGATCGAGCTGCGCGACGGTGACGCCGACCGCTACCAGGGCAAGGGCGTGGAGAAGGCGGTCTCCAACGTCGAAGACAAGATCGTCGACCAGATCATCGGGTACGAGGCCAGCGAGCAGCGGCTGATCGACCAGAAGATGCTCGACATCGACGGCACGGAGAGCAAGTCGGAGCTGGGCGCGAACGCCATCCTCGGGGTCTCCCTGGCGGTGGCGAAGGCCGCTGCCGGCAGCGCCGAGCTGAGCCTCTTCCGCTACCTGGGTGGCCCGAACGCGCACCTCCTGCCCGTGCCGATGATGAACATCCTCAACGGTGGCGCGCACGCCGACTCGAACGTCGACATCCAGGAGTTCATGATCGCGCCGATCGGCGCGCCCACCTTCCGTGAGGCGCTGCGCTCGGGCGCGGAGGTCTACCACGCCCTGAAGTCGGTGCTGAAGAAGAAGGGCCTCTCCACCGGGCTCGGCGACGAGGGTGGCTTCGCGCCGAACCTGCCGACGAACGCGGCGGCCCTGGACCTGATCGCCGAGGCGGTCGAGAAGGCCGGTTACCGGCTCGGCACCGACATCGTGTTCGCGCTCGACGTGGCGGCCACCGAGTTCTTCGACAACGGCACCTACACGTTCGAGGGTGCCGCGAAGTCCGCCGAGGAGATGAGCACCTACTACACGAAGCTGGCCGACGAGTACCCGATCGTGTCGATCGAGGACCCGCTGGCCGAGGACGACTGGAGCGGCTGGCAGACGCTGACCGCCTCGATCGGCGACCGGGTGCAGATCGTCGGTGACGACCTGTTCGTGACCAACCCGCAGCGCATCGCCCGTGGCATCGCGGAGAAGGCGGCGAACGCGGTCCTCGTCAAGGTCAACCAGATCGGCTCGCTGACCGAGACCCTGGACGCGGTGGACCTGGCGCACCGGGCCGGCTTCAAGTGCATGATGAGCCACCGCTCCGGCGAGACCGAGGACACCACCATCGCCGACCTGGCCGTGGCCACCGGCTGCGGCCAGATCAAGACCGGCGCGCCGGCCCGCTCGGACCGCGTCGCCAAGTACAACCAGCTGCTCCGGATCGAGGAGGAGCTGGCCGACGCGGCGCGCTACGCCGGCGCTGGCGCGTTCCCGCGCTACCGTTCGGCCTGAGCCACGAAAGCCTCGGGGGAGGGGTGTGACGATGCAGCAGCGCCGCACACCGGGTGGTCAGCGTCCCGCCCGCCGGCCGGGTCAGTCCGGTCGGCCGGGCGGTGGGCGCGCCACGCGGGGATCGGTCCGGGAGGCCGGCGTGCGCGCCGAGCCGCGTGCCGCCGGTCGCGCGCCGGGTGCTGCCCGTGGCGCCGAAGGCGTTCGCTCCGCGAATCGTCCGGCCGCCGCTCGGCGTACCGCTGCCGCTGGTGCCGTGAAGCGGCTCGCCGCACCCCACCCCCGCCGCTTCACCGGCCGGGCCACAGTGCTGTTCGCTGTCCTGATCGCGCTCGCTCTTGCCTACACCTATCCGGTCCGGGTCTACCTGGACCAGCAGGCCGACATCGAGCGGATGGAGGCGGCCCAGGCGGTGCAGGAGCGGGAGATCGCCAAGCTCGCCGCCGAGGCCGCCAACTGGAAGGACCCCGAGTACATCAAGACGCAGGCTCGGGAACGGTTCTTCATGGGCCGGCCCGGCGAGAAGATGATGGTGGTGCTGCACGACCCGGAGGGCGCCGCCCGGGACGCCGGGAAGTCGGCCGGTTCGGCCCCGCCAGCCGGGCCGGTGACCTGGTACGACACGCTCTGGTCGAGCGTGCGGGCGGCGGACAGCCAGCAGCCGGGCCAGTGATCCACCGACCAGCACACCAGGAGAGATGGGCACCGTGACTGTCGTACCACCGTCGGAGCCGGCGGCGGATTCCGTTCCTCTGCCGCAGCGCGAACCGGCCACCGAGGCCGACCTGGCCGCTGTGGCAGCGCAGCTCGGCCGGACGCCCCGGGGCACCCGCGCGGTGGCCCACCGGTGCCCGTGTGGCCTTCCCGACGTGGTGGAGACGACCCCCCGCCTCGCCGACGGCACCCCGTTCCCGACGCTCTACTACCTGACCTGCCCCCGGGCCACCGCTGCGTGCAGCCGACTGGAGTCGGCGGGGCTGATGAAGGAGATGGCGGACCGGCTGGCGACGGATCCGGAGTTGGCCGCCCACTACCGTGCCGCGCACGAGGACTACCTCACCCGCCGGGAGGCGATCGGCGAGGTGCCGGAGATCGCCGGCATCTCGGCCGGTGGGATGCCGGGTCGGGTGAAGTGCCTGCACGTGCACCTGGGCCACGCGTTGGGCGCCGGCCCCGGGGTGAACCCGCTCGGCGACGAGACGTTGGGCCTGGTCGAGCCCTGGTGGTCGGCGGGGCCGTGCGTGGACGTGCCGGCGGCCGAATGAGCACGCAGGCCGGGTCCGAGGCACCCGAGAGTCAGATCCTGGTACGGCGGGCCCGCACCGGGGACGTGCGGGGCATCCGACGACTCGTCGACACCTACACCGACGACCGGCGGCTGCTGAGCAAGGCCACCGTCACCCTCTTCGAGGACGTGCAGGAGTTCCGGGTCGCGGTCCGGGCCGAGGACGACGTCGTGGTGGGCTGCGGTGCGCTGCACGTCATGTGGGAGGACCTGGCCGAGATCCGCACTGTGGCGGTGGACCCGTCCTGCCGGGGCCGGCGCATCGGTCACCGGCTGGTCGCTGAGCTGATCGACGCGGCCCGGGAGTTGGGCGTGGCACGGATCTTCGTGCTCACCTTCGAGACCCGGTTCTTCGGCTCGTTCGGTTTTCGGGAGATCGACGGCGCTCCGGTGCCGCAGCCGGTCTACGAGCAGCTGCTGCGCTCGTACGACGAGGGTGTCGCGGAATTCCTGGACCTGGAGCGGGTCAAGCCGAACACGCTGGGCAACACCCGGATGCTGCTGCGCCTCTAGGTCAGGCCCTGCGGGGGTGGGCGGCGAAGAACTCCCACATCAGGTCGGTGGCGGACAGCCCCGCCGAGGACGCGGCGAGTTGGCCCGACGTCGCCCCCGGCCAACTGTGACCCATGTCGGCGATCGTGTAGACGCTGACCTCGCTGCCGTCCGCGCAGCTAGCCACCGTGTGCGTCACCCCCGGCACCCCGGACGCCTTCGGGCTCGGCCGGCAGCCGAGCCGCTGCTGCCAGGTCCGCATGCCGGCCTGGAAGGTCGAGGCGTAGCGGTCCTGGCCGCCGATGAAGGTGATCACGGAGACCGGGCTCTTCGGCACGTAACTGTCGGCGGTGGTCAGGTTTCCGCTGTAACCACCGCTGACCACCCCGATCGCGGCGAACCTGCCGGTGCTCTCCACCGCCGCCCGGAAGCTCATGTCGCCGCCGTTCGAGATGCCGGTGAGGAACACCCGGTTCGGGTCCGCGTGCCACGTCTGCACCAGATGATCGGTGAGGGCGTTGAGGAAGCCGACGTCGTCCTCGCTGCCGCAGCAGATCAGCGCGTTGAAGCCGCCGCCCTGCCCGTCGGGGTAGGCGACCAGCACGTTGTCAGTGTCGGCCCTGGCCTCCAGGCCCGCCAACTCCCGCATCGAGGATCCGAGGCCGGGATAGAAGTGCAGCGCGATGACCAGCGCGGAGGCTCTGCCCGGGTCGTACCCCGGTGGGGCGTGCAGCAGGTAGCTGCGGTCGCGTCCGTTGTGGTGCACCGTGAGTTGGTGGTCACCGGCCGCCGGCCGTTCGCTCGACGCGGACGGTGCGGCTGGCGAGGCCGACGAGGGCTGCCCCCGCTCACCACAAGCTGCGGCAACGACCAGGAGACAGAGCCCCGTCAACACCGCCACTGTTCGCCGCACGCCGGCCACCCCCCGTCGACCTCGCGGTCCACACTGGAGAGCGTTCGGCAGCGAATCAACCCTTTCGGTCCTGGGCGAAGGCAGGCAGGCTGTTGCCATGCTTCGCCTCCAGCTCGGGTCGGCCGACCTGTGCCGGGTGCGGTTCGCCGATCGGCTGCATCCGGTCGGGATCGCGCTGCTGGCTGGTCAGTGGCTGCGCGATCCGACTGTCGCTGCGATGGCACCGACACTGGCGAGGCGGGCGGCGGCGGCCGAGAGCACTGCTGCCGCCGAGACTGCCACGGCGATTCTGCGGCATCTGCTGCCCGACCGGGGACGTCTGCCGGACTTCGTCACCCCCTTCGACGGCCTGGAGTCGGTGGAGGCCGGACTGGAGGCGATCAGGGCCACCCCGGCGCGGCGGGTCCGCGCCGAGGTCACCCTGGCGTACGCGGACACGTCGGCCAGCCCGCTGCGGCGGCGGTTCGCGGCGGCCGACCCGGAGGTGCTGGACCTGTTCGGCGGGGCCGTGCGGACCTGGTGCGACGCGGTGCTCGAACCGCACTGGGCCGAGCTGGTGTCGGCGTACCGTCAGCAGGTGACGGCTGCCAGTCAGCGGCTGGCGCAGCACGGCCTGGCCAGTCTCTTCGCCGGCCTGCACCCGGGGATCCGGTGGCGGGAGCCGGTGCTGGAGGTGCGGACGTGGTGGGACGGCGATCTCCCCGGCACCGGCCACGGGATCATCCTGCTGCCTTCGCCGTTGGCCGGGCCGCGGCCCCGGGTGCTTGTCGAGCAGGGTTACCCGATCCTGCTCGTCTACCCGGTGGTCATGCCCGCGCGCGGGGCTCCCGCCGACGACGATGCCCTCGGTCGGTTGCTCGGCGTCACCCGGGCGCTGGTGCTGCGCCGACTGGCGGCCGACGGCGGGTTGACCACCACGGTGTTGTCCCGGGCGGTCGGGATCAGTCTCTCCTCGGCCTCGGAGCACGCCCGCGCGCTGCGGACGGCCGGTCTGGTGACCAGCGAGCGGGAGGGCGGGGCCGTCCGATATCACCTGACCGCGCTCGGGGTGGGGTTGTTGCGGGGCCCGTCGGGCGACCTGGGCGGGTCGTGGCCCACTGCCGACCAAGCCGCCGGACGGCCGCCTGTCCTGCCGTAAGGTTGCTGCCGTGACGACGCGTGTGGCGGCCATCGACTGCGGGACCAACTCGATCCGACTGCTGGTCGCCGACCTGCCCGACGCCTCGGCCGGGCCGCAGGCGCCGCTGGTCGACCTGACCCGGCGGATGGAGATCGTCCGGTTGGGGCAGGGCGTGGACCGCACCGGTCGACTGGCGCCGGAGGCGATCGAACGGACCCGGGTGGCGTTGGCGTCGTACGCCGCCGACATTGAGAAGCTCGGCGCGCAGCGGGTGCGGATGTGTGCCACCTCGGCCTCCCGCGATGCCGCCAACGCCGCCGATTTCACCGAGATGGTGCAGGCCACCCTCGGTGTCGCGCCCGAGGTGGTCAGTGGCGACGAGGAGGCCCGGCTGTCGTTCACCGGCGCGGTGCGCGGGCTGCCCGCCGACGCGAAGGAGCCGTTCCTGGTCGTCGACATCGGTGGTGGTTCCACCGAGTTCGTGGTCGGTGACCGGGCCGCCGGTGTGCGGTCGGCGATCTCGGTGGACATCGGCTGCGTCCGGATGACCGAGCGGCACCTGCCCGGTGACCCGCCGACGTCCGAGCAGGTCGCGGCGGCGCAGGCCGACATCGCCGCGGTGGTGGACCGGGCGCTCGCAGCGGTGCCCGGTCGCGAGGCGGCCACCCTGGTCGGCCTCGCCGGGTCGGTCACCACAGTGGTCGCGCTCGCGCAGGGCCTGCGGGAGTACGACCCGGAGCGCATCCACCACGCCCGGGTGTCGTACGAGGAGGTCGCCCGGGTGACAGCGGAGCTGCTGGGTCAGACCCGTGCGCAGCGGTTGGCGAACCCGGTGATGCACCCGGGCCGCGCCGACGTGATCGGCGCTGGTGCGCTGGTGCTGCGCGTGATCATGGAGCGGGCCGGGATGCCGTCGGTGGTCGCCTCGGAGCACGACATCCTCGACGGCATCGCCTGGAGCCTCCAGTAGGCCACGCGCCGACCGGTCCGTCCCGGCGGAGCCGCGCCTCAGTCCCTCGTTGCGTCGATCTTGCTCGTTGCTCTCACATCCTTGATTGAGCGCGATCAAGTGGCGTCCGCCCCGGATGCTCGCGCTCCGCTCGGCGTGTTGGGGCGTGATCGTTGACGCTACTTCGTAATACGCAGTAGTGTGCAATGCGTGGACACCACACAGTTGTTGAAGGGCGTGCTTGATCTGGCCGTCCTGGCCGTGCTCCGAGAGGAGGACGGTTACGGTTACGACATCCTGCGCCGGCTGCGCGAGGCCGGCCTGGAGGAGGTCGGTGACGCCTCGGTCTACGGGACGTTGCGCCGCCTCTTCGCCGCCGGCCTGCTCACCACCTACGTCGTGCCGAGCGAATCCGGGCCGCACCGTAAGTACTACTCACTCAACGCCGCGGGGCGTGACCAGCTGACCCGCTCCGGCAAGCTCTGGCGCTCGTTCGCCACCACAATGGACAATCTGCTCGACGATCGGGGGATGGCGGCATGACCGTCGCGGAGCAGGAGATCACCGACTATGTGGCGCGGGTCCGGGCCGCTCTGGCCGACCTGCCGCCCGGGCAACGCGACGAGTTGACCGAGGACCTCGCCGACCACCTCGCCGAGGTCGCCGCCGAGGCCGAGGGCACCCTTGTCGAGCGGTTGGGCGAGCCCGAGACGTACGCCGCCGAGCTGCGCGCCGCGGCCGGCGCCGCGCCGGGCAGCGGCCGCAACCTCGACCAGCGGGTGGCGAGCGCGATGGCCCGGGTCCGCGGCCGGCTGCGCGCCATGGACACCCGCCTCGGCCCACCACTGGGGTACGAGACGGCCAGCGATTTCCTCCGGCTCCTGCGCCCGGCCTGGTGGGTGCTGCGCGGCTATCTGGCGGCGATGCTGATCACGGTGATCACCACCGGTGGCGAATTCGGGCTGCTGCCGAGGTTCGGCGGTGAGCTGCTCGCCGGCCTGATCATGCTGATCGGCTTCGTGCTCGGCTCCATCTGGATCGGTCGTCGTTCGGCCCAGCTGACCCGCTGGCCGCGCTCGGCGGTGCAGGTCGCCAGCGTGGTGCTGGTGGTCTTCGCGTTCGCCGCGCTGATCCAGGCCGAGGACCGGATGCGCTACGGCGACTACGGCTACGACCAGACCGCTGTCGACAGCCCGTACGACCGGGTCCGGGACGTCTTCGTCTACGACAGCGAGGGTCGCCTGGTGGAGAACGCCCGGCTCTTCGACCAGAACGGCAACCCGATCCGGCTCGGCTACCCGGACTGCTCGGACGGGGCCTATGAAAAGCAGATGCTGCGGGCCTACCCGTACTGCCCGGAGCAGGCGCCCTTCGTGCCGCGCGCACCGGGCGCGCCCCTTCCACCCGCGCCAGCGACCAGCGCACCGGGCCCGACCAGCACCCCGGACCCGAGCGGAACACCAGGGGAGACCGGGACGCCGCTGCCGACCGCTACGGCCACGGCCACCGGCCTGCCGCTGAGCGCAACGCCAACCCCCACCCCGACGCGCTGAACCACAGTGTGAACTGGATCATGCAGAGGAAGCTGGGAAATATCTGAACGGACGAGGCGAGCGGGACGGCACCGGAAATCAATGATCGTTACGGTGTCGTCTGCTCATCAACCCCTCGGAAGGAACCCCCGTGCCAGAGCAGGTCGCACCGCCCCCCGCGCCCGACGCCGCAACCCCTGAGCCGGCCGTCGAGACGCCGCAAGCGGCCGCGCCGCAGCAGGCCGAGCCGGAGCCGGCCGCCGACACGCCGCCGACGGCCAAGCCGGAGCCGACGGCCGAGACGCCGCTGACGGCCGAGACGGAGCCGCCGGCCGAGACGGAGCCGACGGCCGAGACGCCGCCGGCCGACGAGACGCCGCCGGCGGCCGAGCCGAAGGCGGAGAAGTCCGGTGCGGCGAAGGCCCTTGGCATCGTCGGTGCGATCCTCGCCGTCGTCGTCATCGCCGGCCTGAAGTTCGGCGTCGCCTCGGCGATCGGCAACTACTTCAACAAGGACGAGACGGCAGCCGCCAAGACCGGTGACTGCATCGCCGAGCTGCCCGAGGTCACCGGCACCGAGCAGGAGGAGGTCGACGGCGCCAAGGTCGTCGAGTGCACCTCCACCGACGCGGCGTACAGCGTGGTCGGTCGGGTGGACGGCCAGAGCGAGGCGCAGGCCAAGGCCGACACCACCTGCACCCAGTTCTTCAAGGAGGGCCAGGAGGGGTACATCTTCTCCAGCATCGAGCCGGGCAAGACGGGCTACGTGCTCTGCCTGACCAAGAAGGTCTGACCACAGCGGTAGCTCGGCATCGACGGCGGCGGGAGCAGACCCCGCCGCCGTCGACGTACCCGGAGTCACCGGTGGGCGAACAGGAGGTGAATGCCACTGTTCCGGCGTCTTCCCGACGGCCGCGTGGCGTGGCAGGCTACCGGCACGTAGGACCACTGGGCGACCAGCCAACGATGACTGACCGCTAGGAGGACGGCCCATGGGCGAAATGGTGAGCTACCGCAGCAACGGGGGCACGAGCGAGGGGTATCTCGCGATACCCGCCAGCGGCACGGCCAGCCCCGCCGTCATCGTCATTCAGGAATGGTGGGGTCTGGTCCCGCACATCCGGTCGGTGGCGGACCGGTTCGCCGAAGCCGGCTTCGTCGCCCTCGCCCCGGACTTCTACCACGGTGAGACGACCAGCGAGCCGGACGAGGCGCAGCGGCTCCTGCTGGCGATGCGGATGGACGAGGCGGCGAAGGACATCGCCGGAGCTGCCGACTATCTCGCCGGGCGACCCGAGGTCACCGGTAAGGTCGGCGCCGTGGGCTTCTGCGCCGGTGGCAGCCTGGCCCTCTGGTCGGCCACCATCTCCGAGCGGATCGTCGCGACCGCCGGTTTCTATCCCGTGCTGCCCTGGGAGTCGATGCGCCCCGACTGGGCCGACTACGCCGGCAAGGCAGCGGTCATCCACTGCTCCGAAGAGGACGGCACCTCGGCCGACGAGGGCGTACAGACCGCCCGGCGGGCCATCGAGGAGGCCGGCGGCGACTGCCACCTCTACGACTACCCGGGCACCTCGCACGCCTTCTTCAACGACGACCGGCCGGAGGCGTTCGACCAGCGCGCCGCCGCCAGCGCCTGGGCCCGCACCCTGGAACTCTTCCGGGCCAAGCTTGGCTGAGACGCGTACCCCCGCACAGGTGGTCGCCCGCGCAGCGCGGGCGACCGACCTGGCCGACCTCGACGCGGCGGTGAGCGACTGTTTCGCCTGCCCACGGCTGGTCCAATGGCGGGAGGAGGTCGCCCGCACCCGGCGGGCCGCCTTCCGTGACCAGGAGTACTGGGGTCGGCCGGTGCCGGGCTTTGGCAGCGCTGACGCCCGGATCGCCATCCTCGGGCTGGCACCCGCCGCACACGGTGGCAACCGCACCGGCCGGATCTTTACCGGTGACCGGTCGGGTGACGTGCTGTTCGCCGCACTGCACCGGGCCGGGCTGGCCAACCAGCCGACCAGCGTCGCCGCCGACGACGGGCTCACAGTGCGCGACCTGCGGATCTTCTCGGCCGTCCGGTGTGCGCCTCCGGACAACAAGCCGACCCCCCTGGAACGGGACACCTGCGCGCCCTGGCTGCACCGCGAGGTCACGTTGATCCGGCCGACGCTGCGGGTAGTTGTCGCGCTGGGCGCGTTCGCCTGGGCCGCGTGGTGGCCGGTGCTCCGAGCGGTGTACGGGCAGCGCCCGCCCAGCCCGCGACCGGCGTTCGGTCATGGGGCACACTGGTCCGGCACGAACGCTCCGGACGTGCTCGGCTGCTACCACGTCAGTCAGCAGAACACCTTCACCGGGCGGTTGACACCAGGGATGTTGGACGACGTCTTCGGCCAGGCCAAACAGCTGGCCGGAGTGGACTGAGACGACGCGTGGGGTGGTGGCGATGACAGACGGAACACGCCCGCCCACACCGGTACCGTCCGCCGAGCCGGGTGTGTTGCGGCCGGTGCTCGGCCTGCTCCGCCGGTGGTGGCCGGTCGGCGCGGTCGCCGCACTGCTCGCCGGTGCCGCGTTGGCCTCCGCTCACTCGTCGATCGGAGCCAGTCGCATCCCGCCGGCCGCGGACAACGTTCCCTGGGTCCCCGAGTACCCGACCGCTGAGCCGTCACCGTCCATCCCGTTCGAGCCACGCGACGCCGGCGAGGCCACCCAGGCGCACATCCCGCAGTGGATCGGCACCGTGGCGGTGGTCCTGCTCGGGCTGGCCATCCTCACCGCGCTCGGCTACCTCACCTGGGTGCTGATCCGGGGCGCGCTGCGCCGTACCACCCGGGCGCTTCCTGCGCAGCGGGCCCGCCGTACCGCCGAGGGCACGGCCCGCGAGGTGGTCGCCGCCCTCGACGCCGGCCTGGTGGAGCTCGACGACCGGGACACCGACCCCCGGGTGGCGGTGATCGCCTGCTGGGTGCGCCTGGAGGAGACGGCCGCCGCTGCCGGGGTGCCGAGGCTAGCCGGAGACACCCCCACCGATCTGGTCAGCCGACTGTTGCAGGGTGACCCGGCGGCGGGCGTGCCGGCCATCGCCAGCACCGACGTGCTGGCCGAGTTCGCGCACGTCTACCGGGAGGCCCGGTACGCCACCCACCCGGTCGGCGAACGCACCCGGGACCAGGCCCGCGCCGCCCTCGGCCGGCTGCGCGGAGAGCTCACCGCGGCGGTGGCCTCATGAGCAGCACCAGCATCGACGACCTGCTCGCGTTCGAGGAGGAGGCCGCGCCGGTCGGTCCGCAGACGCGCCCGTCCCGATGGCGTCCGGTGCTGCGCTCGCTCGCGTGGGCCGCCGCGGTGGTCGCGGTCCTGCTGGTCGGCCTCCGCGCGGTGGGCCTCCAGGTCTCGCTGCCCGTACTGATCGCCGGGGTGCTGGCCGTGCTGGCGGTCCGCCGGGTCACCGCCCTGCTCGCGCCGCCACCCCCGCCGCCGCCGGCTCGCCGGGCCGGCGCGGGCGAAGAGGACGGCAACTACAACTGGGGCGCCCGGGACGCGCTGCGTGGCGCGATCAACCAGTGGGAACGGCCCCTGGACTGGTCCTCGAACCGAACCGAACGTTTCACCGAGGTGGTCCTTCCCCGGATCGGTGAACTGGCCGACGAGCGGATGCGGCTGAAGCACGGCGTCACCCGTGAGTCGGATCCCGCCCGCGCTCGCGTCCTGCTGGGTGACCGCCTGTGGACGTTCCTGGAGACCCCGCCTCGCCGCACCCCGTCGCCGCGCGACCTCGCGGTGATCGTCGCCGAACTGGAGAGCATCTGATGAACGACGTGGACCGGAGCATTGCCCCCGCCGAGGTCGGGCACCTGGCTCGGGCGGTCCTGGACGCGGTCGGCACCGTCGTGGTCGGCAAACGGGACGCGTTGGAGCTGGTCCTCGCCGGCATCCTGGCGGGCGGGCACGTGCTCCTGGAGGACCTGCCAGGCCTCGGTAAGACACTCACCGCCCGCTCGTTCGCCCAGGCCCTCGGGTTGGACTTCCGTCGGTTGCAGTTCACTCCCGACCTGCTCCCCGCCGACGTCACCGGCTCCTTCCTGTACGACCAACGCAACGGCGACTTCACCTTCCGGGCCGGCCCGGTCTTCACCAACCTGCTTCTCGCCGACGAGATCAACCGGACGCCGCCGAAGACCCAGTCCGCGCTGCTGGAGGCGATGCAGGAGAAGCAGGTGTCGGTCGAGGGTGTGACCTACAAGCTCGACGAGCCGTTCCACGTGCTGGCCACCGCCAACCCCATCGAGTACGAGGGCACCTACCCGCTGCCGGAGGCGCAGCTGGACCGGTTCCTGCTGCGGGTCTCGTTCGGTTACCCGCAGCACGAAGAGGAGTGGGAGGTGCTGCGCCGTCGGATGAGCCGTCGCCGGGAGGAGGCGGACATCAAGGCGGTCGTCGACGCGGCGACGCTGCGGGCCATGCAGGCCGCACTGGAGGACGTGGTGGTGGAGGACTCCATCGGCCGCTACATCGTGTCGCTCACCGCTGCCACCCGGGAGCACCCGTCGGTGCTGGTCGGCGCCTCACCTCGCGGTTCGCTGGCGCTGCTGCTGCTGGCCCGGGTCCGCGCGGTGTTCGGCGGACGGGACTACGTGGTGCCGGAGGACGTCAAGTCGGTGGCGGCGCCCGCCCTGGCCCACCGGATCACCCTGCGCCCGGAGATGTGGTTGCGCCGGGTCGACCCGGCGTTCGTGGTGGGCGAGGTGCTGGAGGCGACTCCCGCCCCGGCCAGTGGCGCGCTGCCCAGCTACGCCGCCGGCGGGCCCCGGCACTGATGACCGGACCGACAGTGCCGACTGCCGCCGAAGCGGAACCGGCTGCCGGCTGGGCGCCCACCCCGGCGCTCGGCCGCGCGGTGCTGCTCGCCGGCCTGCTGCTGGTGGCCGGGGTGCTGCTGGGCCGGGTGGACCTCGTAGTGCTCGCCGCCCCGTTCGCGTTGGGCACCGCGTACGCGCTGCGTCGACGGCCCACGGCGCTGCCACAGGTGTGGCTCAGCCAGGCCGACGGTGGGCCGCTGGTCGAGGGCGGTGACGTGGCGGCGGCGGTGAGCGTCGGCAACCCGGACACTGTCGACTACGACCTGGTGGTGATGCGGACCCGGGTGTCGCCGTGGCTGCGCATCGACAGGGCCGGCTTCGCCCGCGACGAGGCCGTCGACGACGGCGGGCCGAGCGCCACCCCGGAAACCGGTGCGACGGCTCCGGGCGACGGCGGACGTCGTTCGGTAGCGGACCGGCCGTTCGTGACCTCGGTGCCGGTCGGCGCCGCCGTGGACCTGGAACTGGCCGGCAAGGCCCTGCGCTGGGGCCGGCACCCGATCGGCCCCGCCGGTGCCCGGGTCGCCACCGCCGGGGGTCTGCTGGTCTCCCGGGCGGTGATCATCGAGCCGGTGCGGGTGCGGGTGTACCCCCGTACCGAGCCGTTCGAGGCGGTCGAGGCGATGCCCCGCGCCGCCGGCCTGGTCGGGGCGCACCACTCCCGCCGACCCGGAGAGGGCGGCGAGCTTGCCGGCGTACGCGTCTTCGCCCCCGGGGACCGGCTGCGTCGAATCGACTGGCGTGTCTCGTTGCGGGCCCGGCAGTTGCACGTGGCCGCCACCCTCTCCGACCGGGACGCGGAGGTGGTGGTGCTGCTCGACGTGCTCGCCGAGGCGGGCCGCTCCGGTGGGGTGGACGGTGCCGCGTCGGTGCTGGACACCACGGTCCGGGCCACCGCCGCGATCGCCGAGCACTACCTGCACCGTGGTGACCGGGTCTCGCTGCTGGAGTACGGGCCGGGGGCCCGCCGGCTCCGGCCGGCTGCCGGGCGGCGGCAGTACCTGACCGTCCTGGAGTGGTTGCTCGACGTCCGGGTCCACGCGTCCGCCCACGAACCGTACGACCAGGTCTTCGGCCCGCAGTTGCTCTCCTCGGACGCGTTGGTGGTGGTGCTCACCCCGCTGCTGGACGAACGGTCGGCGCAGATGCTCGCCCGGTTGGCCCGCGGTGGGCGGTTCGTGGTGGCGGTCGACACGCTGCCGGCCGACCTGGCGTCGCCGAAGGACCGGGGTTGGGCCGAGGTGGCGTACCGGCTGTGGCGTCTGGATCGGGAGATCATGATCGGGCAGCTCCGGGAGCACGGCGTACCGGTGGTGCGCTGGGCCGGTGCCGGCAGCCTGGACCAGGTGTTGCGGGACGTGGCCCGGTTGGCGACAGCCCCGAGGGTGGGTGGCCGGTGAGCGCGAGGAGTGTGCTTGCCAGCCGCGCGGCCGCGAACGGAAGGCGGGTGCGGTGAACGCTCTGGTGGAGCGGGTTCGGGCGGCACAGTACGCCGTCGCTCGCGTCAGTGTGGCCCCGCTGCTGGTCCGGGCCGGGATCTTCGTCATCGTGTTTGCCGGGTTCGCCCTGGCGTTCCCCGCCGAGGTGCTTTCCGGCCGGCCGGTCTTCTTTCTGGCGGTCGCGGCCCTGCTGCCCGCGTTCGGGCCGCGAAAGGTCTGGATGACCTTCACGGCGTTGGTCACTGTCGGCGGCTGGCTGCTCGCCACCGACGGGTACGGCCGTCCGGTCACGCTCTGGCGGCTGCTCGGCGTCGCGGCCCTGCTCTACCTGGGTCACACCCTGTGCGCGCTGGCCGCGCTGTTGCCCTATGACGCGATGGTGGACCCCGAGTTGATCACCCGGTGGTTGGCGCGGTCGGCCGCCGTGCTGTTGGGTTCCGCCGTGCTCGGCGTGCTGTTGTTGCAGGCGACGGGGACGGGTGGGGCCGCCGGACACCAGTGGGTGACAGTGCTGGGGCTGCTGGTGGCGGTGGGGGTGGCAGTGTTGCTGGGCTGGCTGCTGCGGCGTCGGTGACCACTGCGAGCCAAGGGTTACGCAGGTCACATGGGTTGTGCTCCGTCACAGATGGGGGGCGCGAGCGGGATTACCTGAGCCGGCCGGGGAAAGATAGACAACGTGAATCCGAAGCGGATCCTTGTGGTTGGTGCCGGGCACGTCGGTCTGTACGCGGCCCTGCGCCTGTCGAAGAAGCTCAGCTCCCGTGAGGCTGAGGTCATGGTGGTTGACCCCCAACCCCACATGACCTATCAGCCGTTCCTGCCCGAGGCGGCGGCGGGCAACATCTCCCCGCGGCACTCGGTGGTGCCGCTGCGGCGGGAGTTGCGCCGGTGCAAGATGGTGGCCGGCACGGTCACGCGGATCGAGCACGACCGCAAGGTGGCCACCGTGCAGCCGATCAGCGGCCCGGCCCGGGAGATCACCTACGACCACGTGATCGTGGCCCCGGGTTCGGTCTCCCGCACCCTGCCGATCCCCGGCCTGCACGAGCAGGGCATCGGGTTCAAGACCATCGGCGAGGCGATCTACCTGCGCAACCACGTGCTGGATCGGCTGGACGTGGCGGCTGCCACGCCGGATCCGGACGTCCGTCGTTCGGCGCTGACCTTCACCTTCGTCGGCGGTGGGTACGCCGGCATCGAGGCGCTCGCCGAGATGGAGGACATGGCTCGCGACGCCCTGCGCTACTACCCGGAGCTCAAGCAGGACGAGGTCCGCTGGGTGCTGGTCGAGGCCACCCAACGGGTGCTGCCCGAGGTCGACCGGGACATGGGTGCCTACACGGTGCAGCAGTTGCTGAAGCGCAACATGGACATCCGGCTGGACACCCGCCTGGAGTCCTGCGTCGACGGGGTGGTCAAGCTCTCCGACGGTGACAGCTTCCGCTCCGACACGATCGTCTGGACGGCCGGCGTGAAGCCGTCGCCGATGCTGGACTCGACCGACTTCCCGCGCGACGACCGTCGACGGATCACCTGCCTGCCCACGCTCCAGGTGGTCGACGGTGACCAGGTGCTTGAGGGTGCCTGGAGCGCCGGGGACTGCGCCGCCGTGCCGGACCTGACGAAGGAGCCGGGCAACTTCTGCTCGCCGAGCGCTCAGCACGCGGTGCGCCAGGCCGCTCGGATGGCCGACAACATCGCGGCGGTGATCCGGGGTCGCGAGCCGGTGGACTACAAGCACAAGCACGTGGGCAGCGTGGCGAGCCTCGGCCTGCACAAGGGCGTGGCCCAGGTGTACGGGATCAAGATGACCGGTTGGCCGGCCTGGGTGATGCACCGGACGTACCACATGAGCCGGATCCCGTCGTTCAACCGGAAGGTCCGCGTGGTGGTGGACTGGTCGTTGGCGTTCTTCCTCAAGCGCGAGGTGGTCGCCCTGGGCCAGCTGCACGACCCGCGCGAGGAGTTCGTCGAGGCGTCCCAGCCCGTCGGTGCGCCCCGCGTCTGACCGCCAACTGTACGAAGGGGCCCCTTCCCACCGTTTCCGGTGGGGCAGGGGCCCCTTGTCGTATCCGCTGTTCCGCTCAGACGCGCCAGGTCCAGGCGTCGGCGATGCGGGTGGCTGGGCCGTAGAGCTGTTCCAGGGTGGCGCGCAGGCTGTCCGCGTGGGGGGCGTCGTCGGTGAGCGCCACGCAGGAGGCGCCCCAGAAATCCGCGTCGCGGACCGCCTGGCGGCGCTGCTCGTCGCCGATGGCGGGCTGGTCGCCACGGCGGGCGACGTCCGCCAGTAGCGCCGAGGTGGGCTGCTTGAAGGTACCCATCGCCGCGCTGCCGCCCCTGCCGTACGGGCCGATGAAGAAGCCTTCCGGCAGCCCGAAAGCGGCGTCGGCGGCGGTCGCCCAGCGCATCGGCCAGGGCTCCTTCGGGGTGGGCAGTGGCACCGGGACCAGCACCCCGCCCGGCGGCACGCACTGCCGCCAGTGGCCGCCGGTGATGAACTCCGGCACGGCGGGTCGTCCGGCGGTCGGCAGGGGGGTCGGGAAGATCGGCAGCAGCGCCACGCCGACGGCCAGGGGCACCAGCCGCCGCGCCCGCCCGGAGCTGCGCAGGGCCCGGTCGACAGCGAGCACCAGCAGCGTCGCGACGATTGGCAGCAACGCCAGCGCGAACCGCATCGGCAACGCCCCGTCCACCACCGGCAGCCCTCCGATCACCGCGTACGGGCCGGGGATCGCCGTCCTGGTGCCGCCGAGCACCACCTCCGGGCCGAGCGAGAGCGCCCCCATCACCAGGCCCGCCACGACGCAGGCGAAGACCAGCCGGCGTCGCCCGGCCCAGATCGCGCAGACCGCGGTGACCAGCAGCAGTGGCCAGCCGAGGAACGTGTTGTACTCGGCGGGGCCGGTGGTCAGCCGGGCGGATGCGTCGCTGCCGGCGACCGACAGCGGGGACAGCGTCCACCAACTGCTCAGGTCGGCGGAGAAGTAGGCCGGGGTGAACATCCCGTCGGCGACTCCCTGCGGCCCGGCGAACTGGAACCACAGCGGATAGCCGAGCACCAGCAGGGCGAGCCCGGCGGCGATCGCCAACCCGCCGGCGAACCCGGGGAGCGCCCGGCGGGCCAGGTCCCGGTCCGACACCGCGTAGCTGACCGCCATCACCAGCAGCGTGATCGCGGCGAGGAAGAGCACCTCCTCGCCGATGAAGACCTGTGCGCTGACCGCGCCGGCCAGCCCGGCCGCGGAGGTGAACATCAGCCGACGGTCCGGCCCGGTGGTGCGGGTACGGCCGGTCTCGTCGGGTGTCCCGGGCCCGGGGTCGGCCGCCCGGAGCAGCCGGACCACCAGCCAGACGATCACCGGCACCAGCCACTGGGCGGTCATGTGCAGGTGGCTGTTGGTCTGCGAGACCATGCCGGGCCCGAATCCACACAGCCCGCCGCCGAGCGCGGCGGCCACCCGGCGGGCGCGCAGCGTCCGGTGGAACAGCAGGTACCAGGCGAGTGCGGTGCCGGCGAGGTTGCCGGCGGCGAGCAGCGCGAAGGTGACAGGTGCGCCCAGCAGCAGGGTGACCGGCGAGAAGAGGACGCCGAGGGCGATCACAGTGGTGTTTGTCATCAGGTTCACGCCGTCGGGCGCGTTGAGCCGGTCGGTGAGCAGGTCGAAGTCGCCGAGCAGCGCGCGGGCGTCCACCGCCAGGAACCACTCGTAGAGGGCCTGGTCCTCCGGGTTGAGCGCCAGGATTCGGGCGCCCGGGTCGGGCCACAGCCCGTGGGTGAGCCAGCCGGCCAGCACCGCGAAGAGCAGTGCGGCCAGCAGGTCCGCCCGGTGGCGGCGGACGGCGGCCAGCAGCCGGGTGGCCCGGGGCCGGCGGTTGACCTGATCGGCGAGGCGGAATGCCTGCTCAGGGGCGGCGTCGGGGGCCGTGGGGGCTGCGCTGCTCACGGCATCGACCCTAATGTGGCCAGGCCGGCGGGGTACGCCGGGTCGCCGCAGACCGGCTACGGTGACACTGCACCAGGCGTGTCGGCGCGCCGGTGCCACTCGCCCGGGTGGTGGAAAGGCAGACACGGCCGCCTTAAAAGCGGCTGCCGAAAGGCGTGCGGGTTCGACCCCCGCCCCGGGCACCGGTCGACTCACACATTCTCATTCGTGATCTCCAGGACTTGGCTCTGCCGTTTACTCTTGGAGGGCACGTTCACGTGCAAACGACCCCCTGAGGGAGGCCAGACAGTGAAGACCTCGAACCCGGTGCTCGCCCGGCTCGGCCAAGCGGCCGAGCGGGAGCGCTCCGCCGGGTACGCCCCGGCCGGGCCGTACGGACAGCCCGGCATTCCCCAGCAGTACCCGTCCCAGGCCGACTACCCGGCCGCGCCGCCGACCGTGGCACCGATGACCGTCGACGACGTGGTCGTCAAGACTGTCGCTCTGCTCGGCATTCTCGGCATCACGGCTGCGGCCGCCTGGGTGCTCGTGCCCGACGCGCTGGTCAGTACCGCCTGGGTCGGCGCCGCGGTGGTCGGCCTGGTGCTCGGCTTGATCATCTCGTTCTCCCGGATGGCCAACCCGGCGCTCGTGATCGCGTACGCGGTCGTCGAGGGTGTCTTCGTCGGCATGGTCAGCAAGGCGTTCGAGACTGCCTACGACGGCATCGTGCTCCAGGCCGCCGCAGCCAGCTTCGGCATCTTCTTCCTGATGGCGATGCTCTACCGGGCGAAGGTCATCCGGGCCACCCCGGCCTTCGTCAAGGGCATGATCGCCGTGATGGTCGGCCTCTTCGCGGTCATGATGATCAACCTGGTGCTGGCGCTGTTCGGCGTCAACACCGGCCTGCGCGACGGCAGCCCGCTCGCCATCGGCTTCAGCCTGGTCTGCATCGTGGTCGCCTCGCTGAGCTTCGTGCTCAGCTTCAAGGAGATCGAGGACGGCGTCCGGATGGGCCTGCCCCAGCGCTACTCCTGGGTGGCCGCGTTCGGCATCCTGGTCAGCCTGGTCTGGCTCTACATCGAGATCCTGCGCCTGCTGAGCTACTTCCAGGGCGACGACTGACCTCGTCCGCACTGCCGACCGGCGCCCGTCCCCACTCCGGTGGGGGCGGGCGCCGTCGTCCGCGCCGTTTGCCCGCCGCCGCCGGTCCGCCCGGGGCAGAGTGACTGCGAGGGGGGTACGCGGGCGAAGGAGGCGGCGGTGCGCAGCAACAACCCGGTGCTCAACCGGCTGGACGAAACCGGCCGGGTGGAGGCCCGGGTGCTCGGCGCCCGTGACGTCGAGCCGATGACGGTCGACGACGTGGTGGTCCGTACCGTCGGGTTGCTGCTGGTGACCGGCGTTGCCGCGGCGGTGTCCTGGGCGGTGATCCCCGACGCGGTGTGGCTGGGCGCCGCGCTGGCCGGCAGCGCGCTCGCCTCGATCGCGCTGGTCCTGGTCATCTCGTTGCGAGCGATCACCAACCCGGTGCCGATCGTCGGCTACGCCATCCTCCAGGGGCTGCTGCTGGGGGTGGCGAGCCGCACCTTCGAGCAGGTCTATCCGGGCATCGTGGTGCAGGCGGTGGCCGGCACCTTCGGCGTGTTCCTCGGCATGGCGGCGCTCTACCGGGCCCGGGTGATCCGGGCGACGCCCCGCCTGGCCCGCCTGGTGATCGGCACCCTGCTCGGCATCGCCGTGCTCAGCGTGGTCAACCTGGTGTCGTACCTGATCAGCGGGCGGCCGGGCCTGGCGGGCTACAGCGTCAGCGGGGAGGTCGGCTGGCTGCCGTACGCCATCTCGGTGGTGGCCATCATCGCCGGGGCGTTCAGCTTCATCCTCGACTTCGATCTCGTCGAGCGCTCGGTGCGAGACGGCCGAGCCCGTCGGTACGCGTGGCTGAGCGCGTTCGGCCTGCTCACCGGGTTGGTCTTCCTCTACTGGCAGTTGCTGCGGCTGCTCAGTTACCTGCGCCGCTGACCGGGCCGACCCGGCCGTAGACTCGGCGGCGATGAGCGCAGCGGAGTTGGACAAGGCCGTGCAGTTGCTGGTGCGTCAGATCGCGCACTGGCAGCAGCCCCGGTGGGCGGCGGTCGCGACCGTCGGCAACGTGTCCCGCGCCGACCTGGTGCACCGCCTGGTGCAGGAGGTCGCCAACCTGGCCGCCGACGCCGAGGGGGAGCCCCGTCGGGTGGTGCCCCGGCTCGACAACGACCTGGCCCTACCCGATCAGTTGCGGGTGGTCACGGCGGACCTGCTGGCCGCCGACCCGGGGGCCGAGGCGCTGACCCGGGCCGCCGCCGAAGTGACGGCGACCCGCAGCGCGCTCTGAGAGCGGGGCAGCTCAGCTGAGCCGTTCCAGCACCATGGCCATGCCCTGGCCACCGCCCACGCACATGGTCTCCAGACCGATGGTCTTGTCGTGCCACTCCAGCGCGTTGAGCAGCGTGCCGGTGATCCGGGCACCGGTCATGCCGAACGGGTGGCCGACGGCGATGGCCCCGCCCATCACGTTCAGCTTCTCCTCCGGGATGCCCAGCTCGCGGTAGGAGGGGATGACCTGCGCGGCGAACGCCTCGTTGATCTCGACGAGGTCGACGTCGTCGATGGTCATGCCGGCTCGGCGCAGCGCCTGCCGGGACGCCTCGACCGGCCCGAGACCCATGATCTCCGGCGACAGGGCTGTCACACCGGTCGACACGATCCGGGCCAGTGGGGTGAGCCCGAGTTCCTCGGCCCGCTGGGCGCTCATCACCACCACGGCGGCGGCGCCGTCGTTGAGCGGGCAGCAGTTGCCGGCGGTGATTCGACCGTCCGGGCGGAACACCGGCTTCAGCCCGGCGACCGCGTCGAGTGTGACGCCGGCCCGGGGCCCGTCGTCGGTGCTCACCACTGTGCCGTCCGGCGTGGTGACCGCTGTGATCTCCCGGGCCCAGAAACCATCGGTGATGGCCTTCTCGGCGAGGTTCTGGCTGCGTACACCGAACTCGTCCATGTCGGCGCGGGTGACGTCGTACACCTGGGCCAGGTTCTCCGCGGTCTGCCCCATGGTCAGGTAGATGTCGGGCAGCTCGCCGGCCTCACGCGGGTCGGTCCACACCTCGGCACCGCCCTGCGCGCGGCGCTTCGAGCGCTCACCGGCCGGCCCGAAGCGGGGGTTCTCCCAGCCGCCGCCGACCAGCGCCTGCGCCTCGGGCGGCAGCCCGTCGGAGCTGCCCCGGGCGTAGCGGGAGACCATCTCCACCCCGGCGGAGACGAACACATCGCCCTCGCCGGCCCGGATGGCGTGCATCGCCATCCGGGTCGTCTGCAACGAGGAGGCGCAGTAGCGGGTCAGTGTGGCGCCGGGGACAGTGTCCAGACCGAGGAGGGTGGACACCACCCGGGCCATGTTGAAGCCCTGCTCGCCGCCGGGCAGGCCGCAGCCGAGGTAGAGGTCGTCGATCGTTGTCGGATCGAGCGCGGGGATCTTGTCCAGCGCGGCCTGGACGATTGTCGCGGCGAGGTCGTCGGAGCGGACGTCGCGCAGGGAACCCTTGTGCGCCCGGCCGATGGGGGAGCGGGCGGTGGCGACGATGACGGCGTCGCGGGACGACTCAATCGGCATGGACCAACGTTAACCCGCCGGTAACATGGCGCGGAAGAAGCCGGCGCGGCGGGAAATGTCACCCTGGCCCGGGGGCGATCTAGCGCCGGGTCGTGGCCGCCGCCGCGGCGACGATGGCGGGCAGCAGCGCGTGCGCCCACACCCGGTAGCCGTCGGCGGAGGGGTGGAAGCCGTCCTGGCAGAGTGTCCCGGCGTCGGCTCGGAACACCGGCCCGGTCTCGGTGGCCAGGTCGACCACCGCGCCGCCCGCCTCCAGCACGGCAGTGGTCTGCGCGCGGGCCACCCGACGCCCGGACCAGCCGACCACCTGCCGCAGCGGCGGCGCGATGGCACGCACGGCCCCGAGGTCCGGGCAGGTGCCCACCACCACCTCGACGCGCGCCTCGCGCAGGCGGTGCACCGCCGCGCCGAGGTAGGCCGCCGCGTCGGAGGGTCGGCGCAGCCCGGTGGCGTCGTTCGCGCCGATCAGGATCAACGCCACGTCGGGCCGCTCGCCGAGCAGCGCCCGGGCCACCTGGGTGGCGAGGTCCGTCGAGCGGGACCCGGAGACGCCGACGCTGGACAGGTGCACCCGGCGGCCGGTCGGGCCCTCGGCGAGCAGGTTGGCCAACTGCCCGCCGATGGTGTCCTCCAGACGGTCGACACCGACTCCCAGTGCCGACGAGTCGCCAAGCAACACCAGTCGCAGCGGGGAAGCGCCCGCCCGGCCGACAGTGGCGCGCAGGGCAAGGCCGAGCTCCGGTTCGGCGTAGCGTCGGTGCCGGGCGATGAACGCCTCACCCGCGAGGACGGCGGCGCCCCCGACGGTGCCGGCGAACAGCGAGATCGCCGCCGCCCGACCCAGTCGGCCGGCGAGGCCGGAGGTCACGCTCCGTGCGCTGCGCTCGTTCATGCCAGTCCCTCCACTGTCGAGGTGTCCGAGGCGGAGCCGTGCTGCGGCACCGCGCCGACACCGAAGAACGCCCGTCGGCGTAGCTGCGCCCAACGGCCGGCCGGCCCTCGGTCGCGGCCCCGGACCTGGACGCCGCTGACCTCCGTGCCGGCGTGTCGCGCCGCCTCCTGCGCGGCCTTCGGCAGCGACCGTACGCCGTCCCGGCGCGTCGGTGTGGCCCGTCGTTCCGGCGTCGCGCCGAGGGCGGACAGCATCGTCGGTAGGAGCGCGGCGGCGGCCATCGCGTACCCCTCGGCGGAGGGGTGGAACCGGTCCCACGCGAACATCCGGGTCGGCTCGGCCGCGAACCGGGGGCCGAGCAGGTCACCGAGGGAGACCGTCCAGCCACCCGCCTCGACCACCGCCACCGTCTGGGCGGCCGCGAGCTGGCGGCTCCAGCGGTGCGCCAGCCAGCGCAGAGGTGGCTGGATCGGGCGGATCGCGCCCAGGTCGGGGCAGGTGCCGACGACCACCTCGCACCCCGCGTCGCGCAGGGTGTGCACCGCCTCGACCAGGTAGCGCACCGCCAGGCCGCGCGGGGTGCGGTTGGTGATGTCGTTGCCGCCGATGAGGATCACCGCGATGTCGGGTCGGCACTCCAGCGCCGCCTCCACCTGGTGGCGCAGCGCCGCCGAGATCGCGCCGACCACCGCGAAGCGGTGCAGCCGCACCGGCCGGTGCAGTCGACGGGACAGGCCGGTGGCGAGCAGCGCCCCGGGCGTCTCCCGACGGCGGTGCACCCCGTAACCGGCCGCCGACGAGTCACCGAGCACGACCATGGTCAGTGCCGGACCGGGGAACTTCGCGCCGTACATCCCGTCGCAGCGGGGCGGCGGCGCCTCGGCCATCGGGATGGTCCGTCGAGCCTGGCGGGCCTGGCCGACCAGCACACCGCCGGTCGCCACAGCGGCCGCCGCGGTGGCGCCTGTCCCGATGGCGGCCAGCCTGACGAACCGCCGGGCCTGCCGCCAGCGCTCACCACCGGGTACGACGGAATGTGCCACCCCCATACCGCGACATTATCGCGCTGGCCCGACACAGCGCTGTCGTCGTGACGGCACCCGGGTGCCTGGAAACCGACGCGACGGGGTACCTGGGTTACCGAGGCCGGCCGACTTGCGCCGACCCGCCACGCTGATCCGGCGGAGAGGAGCGCGACGATGGGTAAGACACTGAAGCGCAGCGCGGCGTTCACGGCCCTGGCGCGGGCCCTGGCGGCCGGGGCGCGCAACGGGCCGTCGATCGGCACGCGGTTGGCCGCGCTGCCCCGGATGATCAGGGCCACCACCAAGGGCGAGTACGACGGCGGCCTTCGGCTGGCCCTGATGACCGCGGCGACCGCGTACATCGTCTCGCCGATCGACCTGCTTCCGGAGATCCCGCTGGCGATCTTCGGGCTGGCCGACGACGCGGTAATGATCACCTGGTTGGCCGGCAGCGTGCTCGCCGAGACCGACAGGTTCCTGGAGTGGGAGGCCCGCCGCAGCTCGGTCATCCCCGGGGGGTTGGTGCCCTGACGACACGTACGCTGGGCGGTGAGCGAACGTCTTCCTGGCCGCCACCGCCGGCGCCGCAACGAAGGGCACACCGTGCAGTACTACGACAACGTCGTCGACATGATCGGAAACACCCCGCTGGTGCGTCTGCGTAACGTCACCGAGGGCATCCAGGCCACCGTGCTGGCCAAGGTGGAGTACGTCAACCCGGGCGGCTCGGTGAAGGACCGGATCGCGCTGCGGATGGTGGAGGACGCCGAGGCGGCCGGCCTGCTCAAGCCCGGCGGCACCATCGTCGAGCCGACCAGCGGCAACACCGGCGTCGGGTTGGCCCTGGTGGCCCAGCTCAAGGGCTACAAGTGCGTCTTCGTCTGCCCCGACAAGGTCAGCCAGGACAAGCAGGACGTGCTCCGGGCGTACGGCGCCGAGGTGGTGGTCTGCCCGACCGCCGTCGCGCCTGAGGACCCGCGCTCGTACTACAACGTCTCCGACCGGCTGACCAGGGAGATCCCCGGCGCCTGGAAGCCCGACCAGTACAGCAACCCGGCCAACCCGCGCTCGCACTACGAGACGACCGGCCCGGAGCTGTGGAAGCAGACCGACGGCGAGCTCACCCACTTCGTGACCGGCGTCGGCACCGGCGGCACCATCTCCGGCATCGGCAGGTACCTCAAGGAGGCGTCCGAGGGTCGGGTGCGCATCGTCGGGGCCGACCCGGAGGGCTCTGTCTACTCCGGTGGCACCGGCCGCCCGTACCTGGTGGAGGGCGTCGGCGAGGACTTCTGGCCGGAGACGTACGACCGCGGTGTCGCCGACGAGATCGTGGAGGTCTCCGACAAGGCGTCCTTCGAGATGACCCGGCGACTGGCCCGTGAGGAGGGGCTGCTGGTCGGCGGTTCCTGCGGCATGGCGGTGGTCGCCGCCCTGGAGGTCGCCCGCCGGGCCGGCCCTGACGACGTGGTGGTGGTGCTGCTGCCCGACGGCGGTCGTGGCTACCTCTCCAAGATCTTCAACGACTCGTGGATGGCCCGGTACGGCTTCCTCGACAACTCGGGCGCGGAGCCGACGGTGGCCGACGCGCTGGCCAGCAAGCCGGGCGGGCTGCCCGAACTGGTGCACGTGCACCCGACCGAGACCGTCCGCGACGCGATCGACTACATGCGCGAGTACGGCGTCTCGCAGCTGCCGGTGCTCAAGGCCGAGCCGCCCGTGGTGACCGGTGAGGTCGCCGGCTCGATCGCCGAGCGGGACCTGCTCGATGCGCTGTTCACCGGCCAGGCCCACCTGCACGACACGATCGAGCGGCACATGGGCGACCCGCTGCCGATGATCGGTGGTGGCCAGCCGGTGAGCGAGGCGGTGGGCATGCTGGAGAAGTCCGACGCCGCCCTGGTCCTGGTGGACGGCAAGCCCAAGGGCGTCCTGACCCGCCAGGACCTCCTGTCCCACCTAGGCGCCCACTAACCCCCCCGCCCACACCCCACACCCCAC
>NZ_JBEZFJ010000003.1:0-472648 GCF_040649335.1 Micromonospora sp. NPDC048986 | reverse complement strand
ACTGCGGCGACGGCACGATCGGGGTGTCGAAGAGCGCGCCCCGGCTGCCCGTGTTGGTCAGCGTGAAGGTCGCCCCGGCCATCTCGTCCCCCCGGGCACCCGGCCCCGCCCGCGCCCCCATGCCCTCGTCGATCATGGAGTTCTGGTGGGCGTTTCATGGGCTTTCGCGTCTTTTGCGGGGCACCACAACTCCATGATCGACGCAAAGGAACGGGCCGCCCCCAGAGCTCGTCGGCGATCTTGCGGTTTCTGTCCCGAAATAAGGGATGAATAGGGCATAACGTCAACCCAAAGTGCAAGATCGGCGGGTGGGCGGGTGGGCGGGGTGTGGGGTGTGGGGTGTGGGCGGGGGGGTTAGAGCAGCCGGGTGTAGCGGAGTTGGGGCGTGAGGGCGGTGCCGATGTGCTCCTCACGCTCCGCTCCGGTGGGGGTCCAGCCGCCGCGCTCGTAGAACGAGCGGGCGTGGGCGTTGTCCCGCAGCACCCAGAGCACGGCACGCCGCCAGCCCTGCGCCCGCATGGCGTCCAGCGCGTCCACCATCAGGGTGCGACCCACCCCGCGGCCCTGCTCGGCAGGGTCGAGGTGGATCGCGTTGAGCAGCCCGGTGGCGGGGTCGTCCTCGTCGTCCGGGCCCAGGTGGCTGAACCCGACCAACGCCCCGGCCCGCTCGGCCACTGTCATCCGGTGGGTGTCCCGCTCCCAGATCCACCGCTCGACCCAGTACCGTCCCATCGCCTCCGGTGTCGGGTCGGCCAGCGCCTCGGCCGGCAGGAAGGCGGAGTACGCGGCGACCCGGGAGCGCTGGTGCAGGGCACCCACCGCCATCAGGTCGCCTTCGGTCGCTGGGCGGAGCGTGACGGTCACCCGGCCGAGGCTACCCGGCGCGGCGGAAGCTGCACCGTGGTCAGATCCTCGGCGATGATCAGTTCGCCGTCGAAGTGCGCGCGGGCCTCGTCGTGGAACCGGCGCGGGTCGGGGTAGCGCTGGGAGAAGTGGGTGAGCACGAGTCGGCGTACCCCGGACTCGGTGGCCACCCGGGCGGCCTGCGCCGCGGTCAGATGGCCGACCTCGGCGGCGAGCGCGGCCTCCGACTCCAGGAACGTCGACTCGATGACCAGCAGGTCGGCGTGCTCGGCGAGGGCGTACACCCCGTCGCAGAGCCCGGTGTCCATCACGAACGCGAACCGCTGCCCCGGCCGGGGCACGCTCACCTCGTCCCGGGTGACGCGGCGTCCGTCGAGGTCCAGGTGCCCGACGCGGATCAGCTCGCCGACGGCCGGCCCCGCGATGCCGTACGCGGCCAGCTTCTCCGGCAGCATCCGGTGCCCGTCCGGCTCGACCAGCCGGTAGCCGTACGTCTCGATGGGGTGCCGGAGCCGGCGTGCCTCCAGCGTGCCGCAGCGCACTGCGATCCGCTGCCCGTCCGCCTCGATGGGCTCGACCCGCAGCTCGGCGGTCTCGTAGAACGAGGTGGCGTACCGCAGTCGGGCGAAGTATTCGGCGCCGCCGGCGGGGAAGTGCACGGCGACCGGGTGCGCCACCCGGTCCAGGGAGAGCCGCTGGATGGTGCCGGGCAGGCCCAGGCAGTGGTCGCCGTGGAAGTGCGTGACGCAGATCCGGGTCAGGTCGGTGGCGGTGACAGTGGTGTGCAGAAGCTGACGCTGGCTGCCCTCACCCGGGTCGAAGAGGATCACCTCGTCGTCCCAGCGCAACACGTACCCGTTGTGGTTGCGCTGACGGGTCGGCGCCTGGCTGGCCGTCCCCAGCACCACCAGCTCGCGCATTGACATCGCCACTCCTGCGGATATGGAGCGACCCCCGGGGCGCTCCGCGCGTGTGCGCGGGCCGGCTGGACTTGGCCGGCACCCCGGGGGTCGGGTGGCTGTCGTGGATTCGCCGCACCGCTGCCACACGGTCTCGACGATGGTGCTTTTTACCCGCCTCGCGGCGAGCCGATCACTGTCGAGGACAGCGGCTAGCTGACAGCCACCTCACGAGTCCGATTGCTATACAAGTCTGGACCACCTCCTTTCACGTGTACGGCCACGTTATCGAGTTCTCGTCGGGCTCGGCAACGGATTTCGATCACAGGGCTGATGGGAATGCGCTGCCCACCTCCTCAGGTGGCGAAGGTCGGGTCGGCGTACCCCATCGCCCTCATCTTCGCGGCGGTGAAGACGATCATGATCTCGTCGCCCGGGATGAACACGTCGTCCACCTGGGGGAACCGCGGCATGCCAGCGACGAACCACACCGGCCCCGGGTCGAAGTCCAGCCGGAGAGCGGTGGGAAGGTGCACGTCGTGTGGCCGGGCGACCACCTCGCCATCCCACCTCGTGGCGGGCCCGAGCGTGAGCGTGTCCCACCGGGCCGTCGCGGCCCGGATCGGCTGTCCCAGGAAGGCGTCCCAGCGCGAACCGGCTCCCGGCCCGACCCGCTGCGACTCGTCCTCGTCGAGGTGGCGGGTGATGGGTTCCAGGAAGACGTCCACGCCGTACGGGTGGAAGGTCGCTTCCCAGGTCACTGTCACCGGGCCGGTGCCGGTGGTCAGCTGAACCCCCATGACGGCGTGGTGCCAGTCGCCGTAGTCCCAGTCCGGGTCGGAGCCACTGGTGTGAAGATCCCAGTAGTCGACGGCGAGCACACGACGGCCGCGCAGGGCGTCGACTCGGCGCGCGAAGGCGGCCCGGGCATCGGCCTGCTCGTTGGTCACGGCCCTCATGGTTTCGGTGGGCACGTCACACCGCAACTGGTCGGCCGGACAGCACTTCGGGGCGCGGCGATCGCCGCGCCCCGAAGGGGTGGTGCGTGGTGGTCAGCCGCCGACCCGGGCCACGCCGACCGGGCAGCTCAGGCCGTTCGGGCCGTGGTTGCAATAACCGTTCGGGTTCTTGGTCGGCGCCAGGTACTGCTGGTGGTAGTCCTCGGCGAAGTAGTAACTGCCGAGCGGCGTGATCTCGGTGGTGATCTCACCCTTGCCGGCCCGCGTCACGATCGGCTGGAACGCGTCCCGGGACGACTCCGCGATAGTCCGCTGCTCGTCGGTGGTCGTGTAGATCGCCGAACGGTACTGGGTGCCCACGTCGTTGCCCTGGCGCATGCCCTGGGTCGGGTCGTGGTTCTCCCAGAAGACCTTCAACAGATCCTCATAATTGATCTTGCTGGGGTCGTACACCACCTGGACGACCTCGGCGTGCCCGGTCCGGCCGGAACACGTCTCCTCGTACGTCGGGTTCTTGGTGATGCCACCCGCGTAGCCGGCGGAGGTGGTGTAGACACCGGGCAGCGTCCAGAACAGCCGCTCGGCGCCCCAGAAGCAGCCCATGCCGAAGACCGCTACCTGAAGGCCCTCAGGGAACGGGCCCTTCAACGGCGTGCCCAGCACCTCGTGGCGGTCGGCGACCGGCATGGCGATCGAACGGCCCGGCAGGGCCTGGTCGGGCGAGACCATATCGGCGTTCATACGGCGCAAAAACACGGTGGGGATCTCCTCTCGTACCTCTCCCAGCGTGTAACACCGGAGGGTCCACCTTCCTTACCCCCGTGACGGTCAGTCAGGCCCCGTCGGGGACCGCAGCCGCGATCCGATCCGCGTACGCCTGTGCCTCGGTGTCGTCGTCGTACCGGGTGCGCGGCCAGAAGAAGCCCCGCAACCCGTCGCCCTTGGTACGCGGGACCACGTGGGTGTGCAGGTGGGGCACCGATTGGGACACCTTGTTGTTCATCGCCACGAACGTCCCACCGGCGCCGAGAGCGGTCTCCACCGCCACCGCCAGCCGCTGGACCATGGCGAAGTAGTCGGGCAGCAGGTCGGCCGGCAACTCCGCCAGGGTCACCAGGTGCACCCGGGGCACCACCAGGACATGGCCCTTGAACACCGGCCGGGTGTCCAGGAAGGCCACCCCGTCCGGGGTGTCGGCCACCCGGAACGCCGGCACCTCGCCCGTCACGATCCCGCAGAACACGCAACCGCTCATCGGGTCAGGCTATGCCGGCGGCCTGGCGGGGCACGGCGCCCCCCGCACGTGAACCGACTGTGGTAATCATCTACGTGAATGGATGATCGCGGGGTGATCCCGGCCGTCGGCGTGCGCGTCGACGCTCCGAAAGGACCAAGCTTGCAGAACAGAAGAGGCCTTACCGCGGCGCTGGCGGCGCTGACCGTCGGGCTGCTCACCGGCGCGACCCCGGGCCACGCCCAGGCGGCCGCCGCGCAGACCGCAATCGCACTGCCGCTGAACACGGTGGCCGACGTGGTGTCGGCCGGTGACCGGGTCTTCGTCAGCGGTGGCAGCTCCGCAACCGATGTCGTGGTGACCAGCGCGACAGGCACCGTGGTCGGCACGCTGTCGGGCCTGCCCGGCCCCACCGACCTGCTGCTCAGCGCCGACCGGCGGACCCTATACGTGGCGCTGCCCACCGCCAACGCCATCGCCGCCTTCGACACCGGCTCGCTGATCGAGTCGGCCCGGTACGACACCGGCGCGGGCGAGTGCCCGTCGTCGCTGGCGTTGACCGGCCGGTACCTGTGGTTCGGCTACGGCTGTGACCAGTGGGGCGGCAACATCGGCCAGATCGACCTGGGACGCCAGCCGGCCCGGGTGACGACGGGGATGGCCACCACCCAGGACTTCTACGGCGCTCCGCTGCTGGCCGCCGCAAGCCAGAACCGGTCGGTGCTGCTGGCCGGGCAGATGTCGTTGAGCCCGGCGTCGGTCTACGCGTACGCGATCGGAGCCGGGGGAACGCTGACCCTGCTGCGGGCGAGCGGCTGGACGGCGATCGGCAGCAACCTGCGCGACATCGCCCTCGACCCGACCGGCACCACCGTCTACACCGCGGCCGGTGCCCCGTACGAGGTGCAGGCGTTCCCGGTCGCCGACATCACCACCCCCTCCGCGACCTTCCCCACCGGCGCCTACCCGGCCGCCGTCGAGCCGTCCCGCGACGGCACCAGGATCGCCGCCGCTGCGGACACGTCGTACCTGTTCGTCCATCGGCCGGACGGCACCGAACTGACCCGCTTCGTGCTGGGAGGCGGTGAGCTGAGCCCGGGTGGGTTGGCCTGGTCGCCGAACGGTGCACGGCTCTACGCGCTCTCCTACGACTGGACCGGGAGAAACCAGGCCACCCTGCACGTCCTGCCCGTACCGGCCGGCTGACCGGCCGTCGGCCCCTGGTTGGCAGAGGGGGCCGGGCCGGAAGGCCCGGCCCCCATCGGGAGCGCGGGTTCCGTTCCCGCCCTCGGGGCGGGGCACTAGCCTCACCAGAATGAGTCACGGCTTCGAGACGCTCGCCATCCACGCCGGTCAGGACCCTGAGGCCCGCACCGGCGCGGTGATCCCACCGATCTACCAGACCAGCACGTACGCCCAGGACGCCGTCGGCGCACCTCGTCTCGGCTACGAGTACAGCCGCTCCGGCAACCCGACCCGTGACGCGCTCCAGGAGTGCCTGGCGGCGCTGGAGGGTGGGCCGGTGGGGCTCGCCTTCGCCAGCGGCCTGGCGGCGGAGGACACCCTGCTGCGGGCCGTGTGTCAGCCCGGCGACCACGTGGTGATCCCGGACGACGCGTACGGCGGCACGTACCGGCTCTTCGCCCGGGTCGCCCAGCGCTGGGGCCTGGAGTTCAGCCCGGCCAAGGTCTCCGACCCGGACGCGGTCCGGGCGGCGGTGCAGCCCGGCCGCACGAAGATCGTCTGGGTGGAGACGCCGACCAACCCGCTGCTCGGCATCGCCGACATCGCCGCCCTGGCCGCCGTGGCACACGACGCGGGCGCCCTGCTGGTGGTGGACAACACCTTCGCCTCGCCGTACCTGCAGCAGCCGATCGCCTTCGGCGCGGACGTCGTGGTGCACTCCACCACCAAGTACGTCGGCGGGCACTCCGACGTGGTCGGTGGCGCCCTCGTCGTCGCCGACGCCGGGCTCGGCGAGGAGTTGCGCTACCACCAGAACGCGATGGGCGCGATCAACGGCCCGTTCGACGCCTGGCTCACCCTGCGGGGCATCAAGACCCTCGGGGTACGCATGGACCGGCACTGCGACAACGCCGAGCGGCTCGCCGCGTACCTCGACGGTCACGCCAAGGTCGCCCAGGTGCTCTATCCGGGGCTCCCCTCGCACCCCGGTCACGAGGTGGCCGCCAAGCAGATGCGCAGGTTCGGCGGCATGATCTCGTTCCGCGCCGCCGGTGGTGAGGACCACGCCGTGGACATCTGCAACCGGGCCAAGCTCTTCGTGCTCGCCGAGTCGCTGGGTGGTGTGGAATCCCTGATCGAGCACCCGGGTCGGATGACACACGCAAGTGCTGCCGGCTCGCCGCTTGAAGTTCCCGGGGATCTCGTGCGACTGTCTGTCGGCATCGAGACGGTCGACGACCTACTCGCCGATCTGGAGCAGGCGCTGGGCTGACCGCTGGGGGAGGATGGCCGTGCAGGACATCATGGCGACCTGGGTCGGGGCGACCGCCAAGCAGATCGCCCGGGGCGTACGCCGAGGTGACGTCTCGGCGACCCAGGTCGTCGCCGACCACCTCGAGTACATCTCCCGAGCCGACAGCGAGCTGGCCGCGTTCCGCGCCGTTCGCGGCGGTGAGGCGATCACCGAGGCGGAGAAGGTCGACGAGCAGGAGGACCTGGCCAACCTGCCGCTGGCCGGGGTTCCGGTGGCGGTCAAGGAGAACACACCGGTCGCCGGTCTGCCCACCTGGAACGGGTCGGCCGCCGCCCGCACCGAGGTGGCGGAGGCCGACCACGAGGTGGTGCGTCGGCTGCGCGGCGCCGGCGCGGTGATCCTCGGCGTGACCCGGATGCCGGAGCTGGGGCTGTGGGCATTGACCGACGACGACAGCGGGGTGACCCGTAACCCCTGGGACAGCACGCGTACCCCCGGTGGGTCCTCCGGTGGTGCCGCCGCCGCTGTCGCCGCCGGGCTGGTGCCGATCGCGCACGCCAACGACGGTCTCGGCTCGATCCGGATTCCCGCGGCCTGCTGCGGGCTCGTCGGGCTCAAGCCGGGCCGGGGCGTGGTCCCCTGCCAGCTCGGGGCGGACGACTGGTTCGGCCTCACCGAGCACGGCATGCTCACCAGCACCGTCGCCGACGCGGCGGTCGGCTTCTCGGTGCTCGCCGGCCGGCGTCCCGAGAAGCTGGTCCCCCCGCAGCGGCTGCGGGTGGGTGTCTCGCTGCGTTCCCCGGTGCGCGGTGTCGCACCGGACGCGCCGAACCGGGACGCGGTCGCCGCCGCCGGCCGGCTCCTCGCCGCCGCCGGGCACGACACCGTGCCGGCCGATCCGGTCTACCCGACCGCGCTCGGCCTGCAGGGCATCGCCACCTGGCTCGCCGCGGCCGCCACCGACGTCCGGGCCTCCGGTCTGGACCGGCGTGGGCTGCAACGGCGTACCCGGCGACACGTCGCGCTCGGCGAGTGGGCGCAGCGTCGCGGCTACGTGCGGGAGGCGGACCGGGCCGCCTGGCGGCAACGGTCCGTCGACTTCTTCACCGACCACTCGGTCGACCTGCTACTCACCCCGGCGCTGGCCAGCGCGCCACCGGAGGCGGCCCGCTGGTCGGAGCGGTCCTGGCGGGCGAACATGTCAGCCAACATCCGGTACGCCCCGTACGCCGCACCCTGGAACATCGCCGGCCTGCCGGCGGTCGTCGTGCCGGTCGGTCGCCGCCCGGACGGTCTGCCGGTCGCTGTGCAGCTGGTCGGTCCGCCCGGTTCGGAGCTGCTGCTGCTCGGTGTCGCCGGTCAGTTCGAGATGGCCGCCCCGTGGACGCGTCACGCCCCCGGCTACCCCCGGGTCGGCACGGAGTCGCCGGCCACCGCCTGACCGTCGACCGTGTGCGCCCTGTCGGGCACTGCGGTGTCGCCGCCGAGGGGCCCGGAGTCGGGTGGCACGATCGGGGCATGACGGAACTGGTCGGTCTCGACGACGTGCGGGCCGCACGGGAGTTGCTCGCTGGCGTCACCCGCACCACCCCACTGGAGCCCTCCCGGCCGCTCAGCGCGGCACTGGGCGGGCCGACGTGGCTCAAGTGCGAGAACGTGCAGCGCGCCGGCTCGTACAAGGTGCGGGGAGCGTACGTGCGGATCTCCCGGTTGTCGGCGGCGGAACGGGAACGCGGCGTGGTAGCGGCGAGCGCTGGCAACCACGCGCAGGGCGTGGCACTCGCCGCCGGCCTGGTCGGCACGCACGCCACCGTCTTCATGCCGGTCAACGCGCCGCTGCCGAAGGTGGCCGCCACCAAGGGGTACGGCGCGCAGGTCGAGCTGGCCGGGAACACAGTTGACGAGTCGCTGGTCGCGGCGCACACGTACGCCGAGCGCACCGGCGCGGTGCTGATCCACCCGTTCGACCACCCCGATGTGATCGCCGGGCAGGGCACCGTGGCGCTGGAGATCCTCGAACAGTGCCCGGACGTGAAGACGATCATCACCGGGGTGGGTGGCGGCGGTCTGATCTCGGGCATGGCGGTGGCAGTGAAGGCGTTGCGTCCGGACGTCCGGATCATCGGCGTGCAGGCGGCCGGGGCGGCGGCGTTTCCGCCCTCACTGGTGGCCGGGGAACCGGTCCGGCTGCCCATCTTCTCCACCATCGCCGACGGCATCGCGGTCGGCCGGCCGGGGGAAATCACCTTCAACCACGTGCGCAAGCTGGTCGACGAGATCGTCACGGTCTCCGAGGAGGACATCTCCCGGGCCCTGCTGATGCTGCTGGAGCGGGGCAAGCAGGTGGTCGAGCCGGCCGGCGCGGTCGGCGTGGCCGCGCTGCTGGCCGGCGTGGTCGAGGTGGAGACCCCTGTGGTCGCGGTGCTCTCCGGCGGCAACATCGACCCGCTGCTGATGCTGCGGGTGATCGAGCACGGGTTGGCCGCGGCGGGTCGCTACCTGCGGGTGACCGTCCGCTGTTCGGACCGGCCGGGGCAGCTCGCGTCGCTGCTCAGCCAGATCGCCGAGCACCGGGCCAACGTGGTGGACGTGGAGCACCAGCGGGCCAACCCGCACCTCAGCCTCGGCGAGGTGGAGGTGGCGCTGTCGGTGGAGACCCGGGGCGTCGAGCACTCGGACACCCTGATCAGCGCCCTACGGGCCAGCGGCTACCAGGTGGTCTTCGCGGCCGAGGCGTGACACCGGTGGGTGCCAAGCCTCGGGTGCGCGGTGTTTCGACAGCGGATGCCGGCGTCGGTCGAGCCGGCCGGCAGCGGGTAGCGCGACCGGCGGGGGTCAGCCGGAGAACGGCTCGAAGCTGACCACTGTCACCTTGATGTCGGCGCCGCTGGGCGCCGTGTAGGTGCAGGTCTGCCCGGCTCGACCGCCCAGGATCGCCTTGCCCAGCGCGGACTCGGGGCTGTAGACGGTCAGGTCGGTCGTGGCCGCGATCTCCCGGGAACCGAGCAGGAAGGTCTCGGTGTCGTTTGTGTCGTCGTCGAAGTAGATCGTCACCACCATGCCCGGCGACACCGCGTCGGCGGTCGGGGCCTCGCCGACCTTCGCGGTGCGCAGCAGCTCCTGCAGGTAGCGGATGCGACCCTCGGCCTTGCCCTGCTCCTCGCGGGCGGCGTGGTAGCCACCGTTCTCCCGCAGGTCGCCCTCCTCGCGCCGAGCGTTGATCTCGGCTGCGATCGCCGGACGGTTGGCGATGTGCTCGTCGAGCTCGGCCTGGAGGCGGTCGTACGCGTCCTGCGACAGCCAGGTGGCGGGCGCCTCGTTGCCAGTGGACACAGGCGTTCTCCTCAGTTGTGCGTGGCTGGCTGACAGGTGAACTACCAAGTTACCAGTGCGCTACGACACAGCGTGTCGGCCATCACCGCCGGTGTCCGGATCCGACACCGGCGGTAGGCACCCCGTCAGCCCCGCTTCTGGTGCTGTTCGAGCAGCTCAGGACGGTGGTCGGCAGCTCAGGACCTCACCGATGAACGGCCGCGCGGTGGTGGACAGGAGGTGCCGGGTCGTGACGTGCCGATCCCCGGGATCGGCGGTCACGGTGACCTGCTCGCGGCCGACCTCGGCGCCGGCGCGGTCCCGGGCGCGCAGCAGGCAGACCGCTGATCCACCGGGCGGGACGGTAACCCGAAAGTCGACAAGCACCTGCTTGTCCGTGATGTCGGTGTACGTGATCACCTGGGCGTCGTAGACCGGATCGCCGTACTGCCGGTAGAGCCGGACCGAGATCACTGTCAGCGTCGCCAACAGCGCCAACAGTGCCAGCGCGGCCAGCAGCGTACGGCGGCGCTTTCCGCCCGGTGCCCGACGGCGGCCGTAGCGTCCGGCCGGGAATACCGGCGCGCCTGGTGAAATTGTGGCGTGCGTCTCGGTCACCGGCGGGTATCTCCTGGCGTTGTTGTCGGCGGCATCGGCAAGAATGACAGAGCCCCATCCTCCCACCCGGTCCAGCCGCAGGAATGGCAGGTCATGCCCGGCGCTGGTGGCCGGTGACAGGTGCGGTGAGGAAAGATCCCGGCAGGTCAGCCGGTCGAGCCCGGTCGGGTCCACCGTCCGGCACAGACGAGGAGCGCCGAAGTTGGCAGAGCAACTGCGTCTCATGGCCGTGCACGCGCACCCGGACGACGAGTCGAGCAAGGGCGCGGCGACGACGGCGAAATATGTCGCCCAGGGGGTGGACGTCCTGGTCGTGACGTGCACCGGTGGCGAGCGCGGGAGCGTGCTCAACCCCAAGCTCGACCGACCCGACGTGTGGGCCAACATCGGCGAGATCCGGCGTGCCGAGATGGACGCCGCGCGGGCGATCCTCGGTGTCGACCAGGCCTGGCTGGGCTTCGTCGACTCGGGTCTGCCCGAGGGCGATCCGCTGCCGCCGCTGCCCGAGGGCTGTTTCGCCCTCCAGGACGTCGAGGTCGCCGCGGGCCCGCTGGTGCGGTTGATGCGCGAGTTCCGTCCGCACGTGGTGACCACGTACGACGAGGAGGGTGGCTACCCGCACCCGGACCACATCATGTGCCACAAGGTGAGCGTTGCCGCGTTCGAGGCCGCCGGTGACCCGGAGCGCTACCCGGAGCTGGGCGCGCCCTGGCAGCCGCTGAAGCTCTACTACGACATCGGCTTCTCCAAGGGCAAGATCATGGCCTTGCACGAGGGCATGCTGGCCGCCGGTCTGGAGTCGCCCTACGAGGATTGGCTCAAGCGGTGGGAGGACCGCCCCGACAAGGGCCCGCGGATCACCACCCGGGTCGAGTGCGCCGAATACTTCCCGGTCCGCGATGACGCGCTGCGCGCCCACGCCACCCAGGTGGACCCGGACGGCTTCTGGTTCCACGTGCCGATGGAGCTGCAGAAGCGCGCCTGGCCGACCGAGGATTACGAGCTGGCCCGCTCGATGGTCGACAGCCCGCTGCCCGAGTCCGATCTCTTCGCCGGGGTGCGGGAGACGGCGCACGCGCGCTGATTCCCGGCGGCGCTACCCTGGTTACCAACCGCACATCGGAGGAACGCCATGCTGACCGCTGCCCAGGTGCTCGCGGAGAACAACTTCGGGGACACCCGCACGGGTGGTCTGGCCGGGCCGATGGGCCTCTTCCTCATCCTGCTGCTGGCCACCGCGACCATCCTGCTGATCCGCAACATGAACGCTCGGCTGCGCCGTCTGCCGGACCGTTTCCCCCAGCAGTCCGGGCCGGCCGACCCGACCAGGGCCGATGCGGCAGTCGTCGATCCGACAGACGGGACCGGTGGGCGTGATTCATCCACGCCCGCTCCCAACGGGCACCAGCAGCACCTGAACGGGTAGTCCGCGCATGAATCACGCCGAACCGGGTGGTCGCCCCCTGTTGCGACCACCCGGTTTGGCTTAGCCTTCCGCCGGGGGGACCAAAAGTCTCCGAGCCGTGTGCGGGAGGGGGCGCCGATGACCAGCACAGCACCGGCCGCCCACCGCGACGTCGGTCGGTCGGCTGACGGGGGAGGTCGATGACCTCCGGTCCGGCCGACGACCCGTTCGATCGGCTCGGGGTGCGTGGCACACCGGGCCGGCTGCTCGTGCTCACCGCCGCCGTCACGCTGACCGCCCTGGCCGCCGCCGCGGTCGGGTTGACCCTCCCGGTCCGGCTGCCGGCCGACGACCCCCTCGGCGGTCCGGCCCGCTTCGGCATCGCCGTCGCCGTCCTGGCCCTCGCCCAGCTCGCCCGGCTGCGATTCCGCTCGGCCGCCGGCATGGTCAGCATCACCTGGGGCGAGGCGGCCCTGATCGTCTGCCTCTATCTGACCCCGGCCGGCTGGCTCCCGTCCGCCACGCTGCTCGGCACCGGGCTGGCCTGGACGTTGCTGTCACTGCACAACGACCGCCGTCCGGCCCTGGAGATCGTCCGGATCGCCGCGTCGCTGGCCGCCGCGTCGGCACTTGCCGTCTCCGTGACCACCGCGCTCGGGCGGCCGCTGCTCTCGCCACCCACCCCCATCCTGGCGCTGGCCGTGATCGCCGGTTCGGTGACGTACCTCCTGGTGACCGCCTGGCTCGGCGGCGTGACGCTGGGCCTGCGGCACGGGCTGCCGATCGGGCCGCCGCTGCTCGCCGCGCTGCGCGGCAAGCTGTTGATGTTCGTCGGCAACGTGGCGGTCGGCCTCGTGGTGGTCGCCCTGCTGGAACTCGACCCGCGCTGGTTGCTGTTGCTGCCGCCGCTGCTGTGGCTGTTGCAGCAGACCTACCGTTACCGGTTGCGCTCCGATCAGGAGCGCCGCACCTGGCGTGCCTTCGCGGAGGCCACCGCGGCCCTCAACCAGCTCGACGAGCGGGGCGTGGCCAGCGCGGCGGTCACCGGGGCGCTGACGCTGTTCAACGCCGAGCTGGTGGACGTCGACGTGGCCCGGGCCGACGGGCGGTGGCACCGCTATCGGGGCGACGCCGGCGGTCAGCTTGTCGACCGGGAGACCGGCCCACCGGACCAGTCGGAGCCGGACGAGCACGAGCTGAGCCGGGCGCTGTCGGTCGGTGCCACGCCGGTCGGCCGGCTGCGGGTCCGGTTCCCCCGCTCGGCCCCGCCCACGGCCCGGGAACGTGACGCGGTGGCCGCGTTCGGCGATGCCCTCGCCGCCGCGCTGCACGACGCCGCGACCCACCACGAGTTGCGGCTGGTGACCGCCCGTTCGTCGTACGAGGCGGTGCACGACCCGCTCACCGGGCTCGCCAACCGGGCGGCGATGCTGAGCAAGGGCGACCAGTCGCTGCGACAGCTCAGCCACGACCACCCGGTGGCACTGCTGCTGCTGGACATCAACCAGTTCAAGGAAGTCAACGACACCCTCGGCCACGCGGCCGGTGACCAACTGCTGCGACTGACCGCGAACCGACTCAACGCGCTGGTCCGCGCCGGTGACCTGCTCGGTCGACTCGGTGGTGACGAGTTCGCCCTGCTGCTCACGGCGGTGCCGGTGCTCGGCGACCGGGCCGCCCCGATGGCCCATGCGTTGCGGCAGGCCCGCGAGATCGCCGAACGGCTGGCCGCGCCGACCGAGGTGGCCGGCGTACGGATGTCCATCGAGGTCTCGGTCGGGGTGGTGGTGGCCGCCGCGGGCACCGCGGACCTGACCGAGCTGCTGCGTCGGGCCGACATCGCGATGTACCAGGCCAAGGAGGGTGGCGGCAACGTCGCCGCGTACGACGGCGCACGCGACGCGGCCAGCACCGACCAGCTCGCCCTGCTGGCCGAGCTGCGTGAGGCGTTGAAGGTCGACGATCAGCTGGTGCTGGCGTTGCAGCCGGCGGTCGACCTGGCCACCGGTGCGCCCACCGGGGTGGAGGCGCTGATCCGTTGGCAGCACCCCCGACGTGGGTGGCTGAACCCGGCCGACTTCATCCGCCCGGTGGAAAACAGCGAGCAGCTCGGCACCTTCACCCGCTACGTGCTCGACAAGGCGCTCAGCGTGGCCGCCAGTTGGGCCCGGGAGGGGTTGGACGTCCCGATCTCGGTCAATCTCTCGGCGCGCAGCCTGCTCGACCCCCGGTTGCCGGCGGAGATCGCCGAGGCGTTGCGCCGCCACCAGGTGCCGCCGCACCGGCTCGTTCTGGAGATCACCGAGACGGTGGTGATGAGCGAGCTGGAGGTCATCGACGAGGTGTTGGCGACGCTCCGGTCGATGGGCGTGCAACTCGCTGTCGACGACTTCGGCACCGGCTTCTCGTCGCTGACCTTCCTCACCCGGATCGCCGTGGACGAGTTGAAGGTTGACCGTTCCTTCGTCATCCGGATGGCCGACTCGCCGGAGGCCGCCGCGATCGTCCGGACGACGGTCGGCCTGGCCCACGAGTTGGGGCTGCGGGTGGTCGCCGAAGGGGTGGAGACCGCCGAACAGCGCATGGCCCTGGCCGAGTTGGGTTGCACCTCCGCGCAGGGCTACCACTTCTTCAAGCCCATGCCGGCGGACAAGATCGGCGCGGTGCTGGGGTCGCTGCGCGACTCGGCGGAGTCGAACGTGTTCCGGCTCCGCGCCGACGGCGCTTCCTGACCGTCCGGGTGGAGCCCGCGCGGTCCGCGCCGGGGCTGGCTATGGTCGTCAGGTGAATCGACTCGCCGACGCCACCAGTCCGTACCTGCTGCAGCACGCCGACAACCCGGTCGACTGGTGGCCGTGGTCGGACGAGGCGTTCGCCGAGGCGAAGCGGCGGGACGTTCCGGTGCTCATCTCGGTGGGCTACGCGGCCTGCCACTGGTGCCACGTGATGGCGCACGAGTCGTTCGAGAACGAGCAGGTCGGCGCCCTGATGAACGACAACTTCGTGTCGATCAAGGTGGATCGTGAGGAACGTCCGGACGTGGACGCGATCTACATGACCGCCACCCAGGCGATGACTGGCCAGGGTGGTTGGCCGATGACCGTCTTCGCCACCCCGGACGGCACCCCGTTCTTCTGCGGCACCTACTTCCCGCGGCCCAACTTCGTCCAGTTGCTCCAGTCGGTCGCCACCGCCTGGCGGGAGCAGCGCGAGGCGGTGCTGGGCCAGGGCGCCGCGGTGGTCGAGGCGATCGGCGGCGCGCAGGCCGTGGGCGGCCCCACCGCGCCGCTGGACGCCCCGCTGCTCGACGCGGCGGCCGCAACGCTGGCCGGCGAGTACGACCGCACCAACGGCGGTTTCGGCGGCGCCCCGAAGTTTCCGCCGCACATGAACCTGCTCTTCCTGCTGCGTCACCACCAGCGCACCGGCGACCCGGGCAGCCTGGAGATCACCCGGCACACCGCCGAGGCGATGGCCCGGGGCGGCATCTACGACCAGCTCGCCGGCGGCTTCGCCCGCTATTCGGTGGACGCGCACTGGACGGTGCCGCACTTCGAGAAGATGCTCTACGACAACGCGCTGCTGCTGCGGGTCTACACCCAGCTGTGGCGACTCACCGGTGACCCGCTGGCCCGCCGGGTGGCCCGGGACACCGCCCGGTTCCTCGCCGACGAGCTGCACCGCCCGGGGCAGGGGTTCGCGTCCGCCCTGGACGCCGACACCGAGGGCGTCGAGGGGCTCACCTACGCCTGGACGCCCGCCCAGCTCGTGGAGGCGTTGGGCGAGGAGGACGGCCGGTTCGCCGCCGACCTGTTCACAGTCACCGACCAGGGCACCTTCGAGCACGGCATGAGCGTGCTCAAGCTCGCCCGGGACGTGGACGACGCCGCGCCCGAGGTGCGTGCCCGCTGGCAGCAGGTGGTCGGGCGGCTCCTCGCCGCCCGGGACACCCGCCCCCAGCCGGCCCTCGACGACAAGGTGGTGGCCGCCTGGAACGGGTTGGCGATCACCGCCATCGCCGAGTTCCAGCAGGTCGCCGCCGTGTACGCGTCCCCGCAGGACGAGGACGCCAACCTGATGGACGGCGTCACCATCGTCGCCGACGGGGCGATGCGCCAGGCCGCCGAGCACCTGGCCACCGTGCACCTGGTGGACGGCCGGCTGCGCCGGGTCTCCCGGGACGGCAAGGTCGGCGAGCCGGCCGGTGTCCTGGAGGACTACGGCTGCGTTGCCGAGGCATTCTGCGCGCTGCACCAGCTCAGCGGCGAGGGCCGCTGGCTCACGGTGGCCGGCGAGCTGCTGGACACCGCACTCGCGCACTTCGCCGCGCCCGGTGGCGCCTTCTACGACACCGCCGACGACGCGGAGCGGCTCGTCGCACGGCCGGCCGACCCCACCGACAACGCCACCCCGTCCGGCCGGTCGGCGTTGATCGCCGGGCTGGTGGCGTACTCGGCGCTGACCGGGGAGACGCGCTACCGGGAGGCCGCCGAGGCGGCCCTCGGCACTGTCGCGCCGATCGTCGGTAGGCACCCCCGGTTCGCCGGATACGCGGCCACCGTCGGGGAGGCGTTGCTCTCCGGGCCGTACGAGATCGCAGTGGTCACCGACGACCCGGCCGGCGACCCTCTGGTGGTCGCCGCCCGCCGGCACGCGCCGCCCGGTGCGGTGGTCGTCGCCGGGCGTCCGGACCAGCCGGGTGTGCCGCTGCTCGCCGACCGTCCGCTGGTCGACGGGCGGTCCGCCGCGTACGTCTGCCGGGGTTTCGTCTGCCAGCGGCCGGTCACCTCGGTCGAGGAGCTGGTAGCCGAGCTGGGCTGAGCGCACGGCCACGCCCGGTAGTCGCCAGCGCCGCCCGCCGGGTGGCCCCGCCAGCGCTTGCGAGGCGGGTCGCCAGCCCTCGCGGTGGGCCCGTCGGCGGCCCGGATAGGCTGGCCGCGCTATGGATTCCCGTACCGGTCTGCCAGTTGTCGGCATGGTGGGTGGCGGCCAGTTGGCCCGGATGACCCACCAGGCCGCGATCGCCCTCGGCCAGTCACTGCGTGTGCTCGCGACAGCCCCCGACGACGGCGCGGCGCTGGTCGCCGCCGACGTCCAGTACGGCGACCACACCGACCTGGCCGCGCTGCGCACCTTCGCCAAGGGCTGCGACGTCGTCACCTTCGACCACGAGCACGTGCCCTCCGAGCACATCCGCACGCTGGCGGCGGAAGGGGTGCCCCTCTACCCGCCGGCGGACGCGCTGCTGCACGCCCAGGACAAGCAGGTGATGCGGGAACGCCTGACCGAGCTGGGCGCTCCCAACCCGGCCTGGCGGCCGGTCGGGGAGCCCGCCGACCTCGTCGGCTTCGGCGAGCAGGTCGGCTGGCCGGTGGTGCTCAAGGCGGCCCGTGGTGGGTACGACGGCCGGGGCGTCTGGATGGTCGACGACGCCGCCCAGGCCACCGAGTTGGCGAGCACGCTGCTCGCCGGCGGCACCCGGCTGATCGTCGAGGAGCGGGTGCCGCTGCGGCGAGAGCTGGCAGTGCAGGTGGCCCGTTCGCCGTTCGGTCAGGTGGCCGCGTACCCGGTGGTCGAGACCGTGCAGCGCGACGGCATCAACGTGGAGGTGCTGGCCCCGGCGCCCGGCCTGGACGAGGAGTTGGCGGTCTCCGCGCAGCAGCTCGCCATCGACCTGGCCACCGCGCTGGGAGTGGTCGGCCTGCTGGCCGTGGAGTTGTTCGAGGTGCGCGACGACGCCGGCCGGCCGGCGATCGTGGTCAACGAGCTGGCGATGCGTCCGCACAACTCCGGGCACTGGACCATCGAGGGCGCCCGGACCTCGCAGTTCGAGCAGCACCTGCGGGCCGTGCTGGACTACCCGATGGGCGACACCGCGCTGACCGCCCCGGTGGTGGTGTCGGCGAACGTGCTGGGCGGGGAGCCGGGCGGAATGTCGATCGACGAGCGGTTGCACCACCTTTTCGCCGCCGAGCCGGGTGCCAAGGTGCACCTGTACGGCAAGCAGGTGCGACCCGGCCGCAAGATCGGGCACGTCACGGTGCTCGGTGACGACCTGGACGACCTGCGGGCGCGGGCCGCCCGGGCCGCGCGCTGGCTGCGCGAGGGCCACGAGTGAGCCACGGTTTCGGGAACGACGAGAGGGCCGCAGTGAGCACGGTTGGCTTGATCATGGGCAGTGACTCGGACTGGCCGACAATGCGGGCCGCTGCCGAGGTGTTGGACGACTTCGGCGTGGCGTACGAGGTCCGGGTGATCTCGGCGCACCGGACTCCGGTCGCGATGATCGAGTACGGGCGCGACGCCGCCGACCGGGGTCTCAAGGTGATCATCGCGGGGGCTGGGGGTGCCGCCGCGCTGCCCGGCATGGTGGCCTCGGTGACGCCGCTGCCGGTGATCGGTGTGCCGGTGCCGCTGAAGCACCTCGACGGCATGGACTCGCTGCTGTCCATCGTGCAGATGCCGGCCGGGATCCCGGTCGCCACCGTGTCGATCGGCAATGCCCGCAACGCCGGCCTGCTCGCCGTACGGATCCTCGGTGCCGCCGACGAGGGCCTGCGCGCCAAGATGGCGACCTACCAGCAGGACCTGGAGAAGCTGGTGGCAACAAAGGAAGCCGCCCTGCAAGCCACCCTGCGCTAACCCCCCGCCCTGCACCCCGCGATCTTGCACTTTCGGTCGGTGTTTCGTGGCTTTTGCCCCTTATGCCGCGACAGGAAGTGCAAGATCGCGGGCGGCAGCGCGATCCGCGCCCGTACACCCGGCGCACTCGCCCACGCCGCAGGGACCCTCCGACCTACCTCATGCCGCGTAGGGCTGTCTGTAGGCGTTCCTGGGCGCGGCGGCGGCGTTCGTTGCTCGCGCCGAGCACCAGCAGCAGGATGCCCACCGGGATCAGCGCCAGCCACGGGCCCAGGCTGAACAGGGCGTGGATCGCCGTGATCGCGGTGACCGACGCGCCGACGATCACCGGAGCCTGCTGCCGGCTGGACGAGCCGAAGATCAGCACCGCGACAGCGCCGAGCAGCAGCAGCATCTGCCGCACCGTGCTGGACTCGGTGGCCAGCACGATCGCCAGCGTCGGCACGAAGGCCGCGACCAGGGCCGGCCCGTACGCCACCCAACTGCTCATGTCGGGTCGGTGGCGCAGCTCCAGGACTCCGACGAGGAGGGCCAACACGGCGAACGGCAGCGTGTACGCCTCGGGCAACGCCACGTCGGCGACGCGCATCAGGATCCACCACGCGGTGATCTCACAGACCACCACCGACCAGAACAGGATCCGACGTTCCACCGGCCGGCGACCGGGTCGGGTCGCCGCCACCCCGAGGACAGCGCCCCACGCGGCCAGCAGGGCGGCGATGTGGCGGGGCGAGTCGAAGGCGAGGGCCAACGCGATCAGCGCGGCAGCATACCCGCTCCACTCCACAGTGGAGGCTTCCCGCTGCGCCTCGGGGCGGCGCAGCCGGGGCAGTGTCGCGGCGAGCACCTGTAGGACCGCGCCGACGGCGAGCACCCCGAATGCCGACCAGACCGCCGCCAGACCGGCGACCAGGCCGGCGGTGAGCACGAAGAGCTGCGCCATGAGTGAGGCGAACAGCCAGCCGAGGATACGTGCCCGCTGGGTGGTGCCGAACAGCGCAGCCACCGCGCCCACCCCGACCGCGCTGCCGAGGGTGAACAGTGTCATCTGCCGGTCCGCCAGGCTGCCGGCGAGCCCGGCGCTGCCACCGGCCAGACCGATGGCGAAGACCAACACCCGGGCCAGCCGCAGCGAGCGGGCACGCTCGACCAGCGCCGGCGGTGGGGTCAGTGCGAGACCGAGCATCGCGATGGTGAAGACGGAGAGCGCGGCGACGGTGCTGGCGGGCCAGCCCTGGCCCAGCGCGATGGGTGCGATCAGCAGCGTGACGGCCGCCCCGGGCAGCACCACCGGCACGGCCCGGGAACGCCGTCCGCCGCTGAACCCGGTGGCGGCCAGCGCGGCGGTCGCGGTGAGCAGCAACGCCGTCAGCACGTGGGTCGGGTTGACCACGTCCGGTGGCGGGGTTTGCAGCTCCGGCGGCGGGCCCTGCCAGATCCGGGTCAGTGTGCGGTGCGGTTCTACCAGGGCGGTGACCAGCGCGGGGGCGATCGAGGCGAGCGCCAGGGCGGTCGGCAACGCCGCAGCGGCCAACGCGCCGGCGGCCGGGTTGACCCGCCACCGCCGACTCTCCGCGTCGTCCGGCAACCGCCGTAGGGCGCCGTCGAGTCGTACCGCCCAGCGCCGGACCGGCTGGGCCGCGCCGGTGGGCGGCACTGTGGCCGCGCGGATCAGCTCGGCCAGTACGCCGAGCAGGGCGGCGGCGGCCGCGTAGACGCCGGCGGCGAGGCCGGTGGGGATCGCGGCGAGGGCGCTGATGGTGGCCCCGCCGACCACCGCCACGCTGACCCAGGGCAGATATTGCGGCACCAGCCGGCGGACCGCGGCCACGGCGGCCAGGCCGAGGCTGGTAGCGGCCAGCGCGGCGGTCAGCACCACCTGCGCCGAGTGTTCGAACTCGGCGGAGAGCGCAGCCACCGCACCGGGGAGGGCCAGCAGGGCGGCACCTGTCGCCGCGCCGCCGATCTGCGCCAGGTGCGGCGGCATTCCCTCGGTGTCGATGTCGGCGACCTGTGGACCGGCGAGGACGCGGGCCAGCGTGGCCACCACCACGCCGATCAGCGCGATGCTGCCCAGCGCCAGGGCCGTGGTCCACGGGCGGACCAGTCCGGCTCCGGCGGCGTGCAGCGCGACGACCCCGGCCACTGTGGCCCGGGACAGCCCGGCGCGCGCCTCCTCAGTTGCCACCGCGGCCATGCCGAACACTGTGGCGACCATTCCGCCGACGAGTACCGGCGACCACCAGGCCAGATCGAATGCGGCCGGTGCGCCGATCGTGGCGAGCACCACCGCCACACCGGACACGTCCCAGCGCCACGGCGGCGGGAGCAGGATGCCGGCGGCGAGGGCCAGCAGCGCCAGCGCGACCGGCGCCTGCCAGGTGGCACCGCCGACGGGGGCCGCCGGCCAGTCGCTCAGGTCGCCCCTCCAGATCGCTCCGGGGGTGGCCAGCACGCCAACCCCGCCGCGCACCGCCGACCAGCCGGCGAGGACGCCGATCAGGACGCCGCCGACGGTGAGGCCGAGGATCGGACCGCGTCGCCACTCCTCCGGCATGCTGCGGGCGCCCACGGCGACCACCAGCAGCAGGGCGGCGGCCACCGCCAGCTGCCCGCCCGGGGCGAGCACCGCTCCGATCCGTACCAGCGTGGCGATCAGGGCGGTGGTGACCGCTGCGGCGGCCAGGTCCGAGCCGTCGAGGGTGAGGTCGGCTCGACGGCCGGCGTCGATGGAGGGGGCCAGGAAGAGCAGCACCGCCGCGACCAGCAGGAGCGCACCCACCCAGGCGTCGGCGACTGTCGCGCCGGGCGCCCCGAACGCGGCGGCGGTGACCATCAGCGCGCCCAGCCCGGTGCCGAGCGACAGCGGAGCGGGAATGTGGCGCTGGGAGACCTGCACGACTGCCGCGTAGCCCAGTGTCACGCAGACCGCCAGGAAGCTGGCCGCCAGGATCGGGACGGTCACCTCGCGCAGGCTCGCCGGGGTGGGGGTCGGGTCGCTCGGCATGGTCGCGGCCACGAACGCCGCCACCGCCCCGGGCAGCGCGAACGCGGCGCCACCGGCGGCCCAGGCGGTGACCGTGTCGGAGGCCGCCGAGGCGATCCTGATCCGGGGCGCCAGCGTGACCAGCGTGCCGGCCACGAACACGGTGATCAGGACCGCGGCGGTGAGGGTGGGGCTGACCAGGCTGGCACCCGCGCCGAACAGGCCGACCACGGCCGCCCCGATGGCGTGCGCCACAGCGGCTCGGTCGGTGCGGGCGGAGAGCCCGATGACCCCGATGCCGATCGCGGTGATCACCATCGGCCAGGGTGCCGTCGCCCAACCGAGACCGAACGAGGCCGGGACGGCGAGCGCGGTCAGCGCCGCGCCGGCGACCGCGAACTCCCGGCGGATCTCGCTGGGCAGGGCCAGCACCGCCGCGATGGTGAGCAGGAACGCGGCACCCGCGAGCTGCCAGGTCGTCGGCCCGACGGCGGCGGCCAACTCGCCGGGGTACCGGCTGAGGTCGGGGTTCCAGGCGGGCAGTGCCGCCCGGACCGGTGCCACCCCGGCACGTAGCGCGCCGCCGGCGACCACCAGACCACTGACGGTCAGCGCCACCGCCGAGGCCAACTGTGGGCCACGTCGGGCCGCCTCCGGGACCGCGCGCACCGCCAGCCCGGTCACCGTGATGACCGCCGCGATCAGCAGCAGCGCCCGGCCGGGGAGGGCCACCGAGGCGATCCGGCTGAGCGAACCGATCACCGCCAGGGTGACGATGCCGGCCGCGACGTCCGGCAGCGGCGGGCGACGCAGCACCAACGCGCCGGCCAGCCCGATCATGGCAGCCAGCAGCAGCACCACCCCGGCGCCGGCCGCTGTCGGCACGGTCTGCGCCCGCAGCAGGGCGGTGACCGCGTACGCCAGCGAGACGGCGACAGCCACTGCGTGCAGCAACCAGGTCAGCTCACGCAGGCCGGGCACCGGGCGGGTCGGCTGGGGGTCGGCGGAGCCGCCGCTGGCGTCGATCAGCTCGGCGGCCTCCTCCGGGTCGCCCTCCGGCCGGCTCTCGGCGTCGCGTTGGCGGGGCGCGGACGGCGTGCCCGGCGCTGGCAGGTCCTGCCGGACGGGGCGTTCGACAGTCACGCCGGAGCGGGCCAGGCCGAGGTTGACGAGGGCGACAAGGGCCAGCACCAGGGCCCAGCCGCCCGGGCCGGTGATCTGGTCGTACGCCAGCAGAGGCAGCACCGGCTGGGCGGCGAGCACAGTGGCGAAGCGGGGCGCGCGCAGACCGGTCCAACCGGCGTACCCGAATGCGACGGCGGCGGTGACCGCGAAGATCACCCCGGCGAAGACAGTGCCGGAGCCGCCGCCGACGCCGATCCGGTCCACCGCCCAGAGGGCGTTGCCGGCGAGCGGCACCAGCAGCAGACCGACAGCGGCGATGGTCTCGGCGGTCGAGGTGAGCCCGCGCCGGGCCAGCGCCGGTGGGGCGAGCAGCATCAGCACTGTGGCCAGGAGCAGGATGCCGAGCCGGGCCAGCGCGTCCATCGAGCTGGTGGCCACCGCGGCGAAGACCACGGCGGCCACGCCGAGCAGCAGCGCGCCAAGCCCGAGCGGGATGTTCTGCACCTCGCGCGAGGACGCCTCCGGCGGGTGCTCCGGGTCGTCCACATCCAGCCAGGCGGCTCGGGGTGGGGGCGGCGGCGGATCCTCCGGGGCGGTCGGAGTGCCCTGGCGGGGCACCCGGGGTGGCACTCCCATGGTGGCCGTCGGTGGCCGTCGGCCGGGGCGGCGGCGCAGCACCCGGCGTGGCCGGGTGGCCTGCTTGAGCCGCTCCTCGCCGGCGTGCGCGAGAATGTCCCGCTGGAAGAGCGCGGCCTGCATCTTGGCGGCGATCTGGCGCTGCTCGCGGGCGATGGCGGCGTCGCGCGCCTTCATCTCCGCTATCGAACGCTCAATGTCGGCCAGGTGCTCGACCCACTGTGGTTGATCTGCCCCACAGTGCGGGCATCGGACGGCCGGCTTGATCTCCCGGCCGCACGAGGAGCATTGAAAGGTCGCCACGACACCCCTCCACCCGCACTGTGGACTCCCACTGTCGCAGCATGCCCAAAGCTGGCGCGGATTTCGACTCTTGTCGGCGGGTCCGGGGCAAACAACGACACCGGCCGGCCACCGAGATGCTCGATTGCCGGCCGGTGATGCGTCGGTTGGGTCAGGGGCGACCCATGCCCCGGTACTCCCAACCCGCCTGGGCCCACAGTGCCGGGTCGAGGCAGTTGCGGCCGTCGACAACCTTGCGACCCTTCACCAACTCGCCGAGGGCGACCGGATCAGCGTTGCGGAAGTCGGCCCACTCGGTGAGGACGCAGACCAGGTCGGCCTCGTTGACCGCCTCGTTGATGCTGCTCTCGTAGGTCAACTCGGGGACCGCGCGGCGGGCGTTCTCGGTGCCCTGCGGGTCGTACACGTGCACGTCGGCGCCGGCCTTGTGCAGCAGCGCGGCGACGGCGAGCGCCGGGGCGTCGCGGACGTCGTCGGTGTTGGGCTTGAAGGTGGCACCGAGCACGGCGATCCGGGTGCCGGAGAAGTCCGGGCCGGCCGGGCCGGAGCGGCGGCCGAGCAGGTCCGCGGCGAGCTGGAGCACCCGGGTACGCCGACGCAGGTTGATCAGGTCGACCTCGTGCAGGAAGCGCAGCGCCTCGCCGGCACCCAGCTCCTGGGCGCGGGCCTGGAAGGCCCGGATGTCCTTGGGCAGGCAGGCGCCTCCGAAGCCGAGGCCGGCCTGGAGGAACCGGTTGCCGATGCGCGGGTCGTAGCCGATCGCGCGGGCCAGTTGGGTGACGTCGCCACCGGAGGCCTCGCAGACCTCGGCCATCGCGTTGATGAAGGAGATCTTGGTGGCCAGGAAGGCGTTCGCGGCGACCTTGACCAGCTCGGCGGTGGAGAAGTCGGTAACCACGAGGGGTACCTCGCGGTCCTCGGTGGCGGCCAGGTCGAACACGCCCTTGTGCGCGGCGTAGAGCATGCCGTTGGCCCACTCGCTCTTGACGCCGACCACGATCCGGTTGGGCCGCAGGACGTCGTCGACGGCGAAGCCCTCCTGGAGGAACTCGGGGCTCCACGCGACCTCGACGTCCAGGTCGTCCGGGGTGTGCTTGCCGACGAGCTGCTCCACCCACTCGGCGGTGCCGACCGGCACGGTGGACTTGCCGACGATCAACGCCTTGCGGGTCAGGTGCTGCGCGAGGCTGGTGACCGACGCCTCGACGTACGACAGGTCGGCGCCCATGCCGTCGGCCCGCTGCGGGGTGCCCACGCAGATGAAGTGCACGTCACCGAACTCGGCGGTCTCGGCGATGTCGGTGCTGAACCGGAGGCGGCCGGCGGCGAGGTTGCGTCGGAGCAGCTCGTCCAGGCCGGGCTCGTGGATCGGCACCTGACCGGCGTTCAGCATCGCGATCTTGTCGGCGTCGACGTCGAACCCGAGAACCTCGTAGCCCAGTTCGGCGTAGCAGATGGCGTACGTCGCACCGAGGTAACCAGTCCCTAGGAACGTCACCCGCGGCCGGGGTGCGCCCGAGGGCGGGGTCACCGCGGCGATGGCGGGGGTCGGCTGGATGGTGGGGTAGGGGATCGTCACGCCTGTCTTCTCCGCTCGCGCTGGCGTCGCGTCGTCGCGTCGCATTCTGCTGCGGCGCCTGGGCGGGGCACCGGAGGGTGGCTCACTGTCTCAATCTCCATCATCGCTGAGCGCGTTAGGTGCACCGTCCTGCCCATACCTACGCGCCGGTAACATCACCTGAACTGCAGTCGCTAGTCTTCAGTCTGCGCGGTCGGCGGTCAGGAGTCGTCACAGACTGCGCATGATAGTGGTGAAGGGGAGGGTCGAGATGGCCGCAGGGGAGTCGTTCGACGTCTACCGGTTGCCCGAGGAGCACCAGGCGATCCGGGAAGCCGTGCGAGAGGTCTGCGCCGCGAAGGTCGCGCCGCACGCCGCGGAGGCCGACGAGACGGGGGAGTTCCCCAAGGCGTCCTACGACGCGCTGCGAGCAGCCGACTTCCACGCACCGCACATCCCCGAGGAGTACGGGGGCGCGGGCGCGGACGCGCTGGCCACCGCCATCGTCATCGAGGAGGTGGCCCGCGCCTGCGCCTCCTCCTCGCTGATCCCGGCGGTGAACAAACTCGGCACGATGCCGCTGTTGTTGTCCGGTTCCGCCGATCTCAAGACCCGCTACCTGACGCCGGTCGCGGCCGGTGACGCGATGTTCTCGTACTGCCTCTCCGAGCCGGAGGCGGGCAGCGACGCGGTGTCCATGACCACCAGGGCGGTGCGTGACGGGGATCACTGGGTGCTCAACGGTGTGAAGCGCTGGATCACCAACGCCGGGGTGTCCGAGTTCTACACGGTCTTCGCCGTCACCGACCCGTCCGCCCGGTCCCGGGGCATCTCGGCCTTCGTGGTCGAGAAGTCCGATGCCGGGGTGAGCTTCGGCGCGCCGGAGAAGAAGCTCGGCATCAAGGGCTCGCCCACCCGCGAGGTCTACCTCGACAACGTGCGGATCCCAGCCAACCGGATGATCGGCGCGGAGGGCACCGGCTTCGCGACAGCGATGAAGACCCTGGACCACACCCGGGTCACCATCGCCGCGCAGGCCGTCGGGATCGCGCAGGGCGCGCTCGACTACGCGAAGGGGTACGTGGCGGAGCGTCGCCAGTTCGGCAAGGCGGTCGCCGAGTTCCAGGGGATCCAGTTCATGCTGGCCGACATGGGCATGAAGCTCGAGGCGGCCCGGCAGCTCACGTACGCGGCCGCCGGCAAGTCGGAGCGTGGCGACGCGGATCTCACCTACTTCGGCGCGGCGGCGAAGTGCTTCGCCTCCGACGCCGCCATGGAGATCACCACCGATGCCGTGCAGTTGCTCGGTGGCTACGGCTACACGCGGGACTACCCGGTCGAGCGGATGATGCGGGACGCCAAGATCACCCAGATCTACGAGGGCACCAACCAGGTCCAGCGGATCGTCATGGCGCGGCAACTGCTGGCCGACGTCGTCTAGGTCGGGTTCCGGTGCTCCGGGATCCCGGAGCACCGGAGCGCCCGTCACCGGTCGGGGGCCGTCTCGCTCACCGGCCGCACTGGGCAACCCCGCAGGGCGTACGCGAGCAGACCCGTCACCGCCAGGATGGCCGCGCACGCGGTGGCGCTGGTGGTCCCGGCGGGTTGGATCAGCCAGCCGGCGACCTGCATCGTCAGATCCCGGCTGGGCCCCATCATCGGCAGCACCGCGATGAGGGTCCAGATCAGTGGGGCGATCCAGGCCAGTGCGGCACCCAGCACCGTGGCGCCGAGCGCGGTGAGCCCGAGCAGCCCCGCAGTGTTGCGCAGCATGAGAGCGAACGGTTCGTAGCGCGTGTCGGTGATCATGCTGAGGGACAGCAGCGCGGTGATCGCGGCGGCGGCGAGCAGCAGGTGCCCGGCACGGCGTACCGGCCAGTTGACCGCCATCGTGTGGTCCAGCGCGTCGTCGGCGCCGTTGAGGGTGGTGCCGACAGCGACCACCGCCAGCATGATGACGAGGCTGGCCGTCCGGGCGCTGATGGTCGTCGAGTCGCCGTAGGCCAGCGACAGCGCCCAGGTCAGCGCGATCAACGAGGTCGCGGTGGTCAGGGCGAGGGGCACCCGGCGGGAGCGCAGGTGAAGCTGAAGCCACCTCACTGCTGATCTCCCGGCAGGATCGCCACCAGCTCGTCGTCCCGGCAGGCCAGTACGCCCTCGCGTACCGCCGCCATCCGACGTCGTTGCTCGACCTCCGGCAGGCTCACCAGCGACTGGTACGCGCTCTTCAGCAGCGCCATCTCCTCGGGTGCCCATCCGGTCTGCGGGGCCGGCGGTCGACCGGTCAGCCAGGCGGCGGCGACCATCCGGGCCCGGTACACGTCGCCCCGAATCGACTGGTCGCCGCACTCCTGCTGCCAGGCGGCCTCCAGCAGGGACGGCAGGAAGTAGTCGCCGGACAGGTCGGCGCGGCCGACGCGGTCGATGGTGGGGGTGTCGAAGACGATCGTGTCGGCGGAGTGCCGGGCCGGCGCGGCATCCAGGTCCAGCCGCGCCCAGTAGGTGACCTGTTGAGTCTCCACCGCCCGGACCGGTGCGTTGGGCAGCTTCGCCGCCATCATGTCGAGCGCCTGGCGGGCGGGGCCGACGACGGCGGGCAGCAGCCCGGCGTGTGCCCGCGTCACGCAGACCTGCGGGCCGTCGTTGTCGCAGACCAGCTCGATGGCGACCGGGTCGACGACAGCCGCCCCGCGGGTTCCGCCGACGGGCAGCAGCGGCAGCGCTACCGCGACGCCGAGCAGCGCCGGCAGCACTGCGAACGCGATCGCGCGGCGCCGCACCGCGCCGAGCAGCAGCAGGCCGGTCGCGGCGAGGGACACCAGCCACAGCGCCTGGAGCAGGCTGACCCGCGTCGCGATCGTCTGGAAGTCGTCCAGGCCGGTGATCGCCGGCACGAGCAGCACGGCCGCCGGTTCCGGGCGGAGTTGCGTGAGGCCCGGGCCCGTGGCGGGCGACGTGGCCAACTCCGGCACCAGCCCCACCAGGACGAAGCCGACCACGGCGAGGACCGGCGCGGTGATCACCCGGGGCACGGCCCGGCCGGCGGCCATGCCCAGCCAACCAGCGGCGATCAGCGCCGGAATGCCGACCGCGACGACGACGATCGTCGCGCTCGGAAAGTAGTTCGACGTCGGCACCACCCATCCGGCCGCGATGAGGAAGACCAGGAGGTACGCGGTCACCACCGAGACCGCCAGAGCGCCGGCGGTCGGGGCGACGCGCTGCCACCGCGGCCGCACGGTGCTGGCGAACAACTCGTTGACGCGGTGGCGCGCGTCGCGTCGGCCCATCCACGCCCCACCGGCCAGCGCGAGCGGCAGCAGCACCATCAGCAGCGACCGGGCCGTCACCGCCAGCTGCATCCAGCGCCCCGCGAAGAACTGGGTGGACGACAGCAGCAACGCCGCGCCGCTCACCAGTATCAACAGGGCGGTGCCCAGCGCCGCCGAGCGGCGCAGTTCGATGCGGAGGATGCGTCCCGTCATGCCGACACCCGCCCACGGTAGGCGCGCAGCACCGACGAGTAGCCACGTTCGGCGGCGCTGTCACCGGCGTCGCCGGCCCCACCCTGCTCGGTCAACTGCCCGGTGGTGCCCTGCCACACCAACCGGCCCTCACTGATCAGCACCACGTCGGAGCAGGCCACCGCGACGTCCTCGACCAGGTGGGTGGAGACGAGTACGCAACTGTCCAGGCCGATCTCCCGCAGCAGCTCGCGGAAGTCGAGGCGCTGCTCCGGGTCCAGGCCGACAGTCGGCTCGTCGAGCAGCAGCACCGCCGGGTCGTTGACGATCGCCTGGGCGATGCCGGCGCGGCGCAGCATCCCGCCGGACAGTGTCTTCATCCGGGAGTCGGCGCGGTCCGTCAGGCCCACCCGTTCGACGGCCCGCTGCACCGCGCCGGGGATGACAGCCTTCGGCATCTCCTTGAGCCAGGCGATGTACTCGACGAACTCCCGGACCGTGAAGCGCGGGTAGAAGCCGAAGTGCTGCGGCAGGTAGCCCAGGCCGCGGCGTACCCGGCGAAGGTCGGCGTTGCCGGTGACCTCGCCGCCGAGCAGGGCCAGCCGCCCACCGGCCGGCTTCAACACAGTGGCCAGGGCTCGCATCAACGTCGTCTTGCCGGCGCCGTTGGGGCCGAGCAGCCCGTGCACACCGGTGCCCAACCTCAGGTCGAGCTGGTCGACAGCGAGGTGCCGGCCGGCCCGGACCTGCAACTTCTCGGCGTGCACCGCCCAGGCGTAGGTGGACGGGGCGGTCTCGGCCACGCTGACCGTACGCATCATGATCTCTCCATTCGGCAGTGGCTCGATCTCGTCATCGGTGCAGAAGGTTCCGGTGCGGTTCGTGCGGCCGTCGCCAGGCTCGAACGAGTACGACGGCCGTCAGCGCCACTGTGGCGAGCGCCCACCCCGGCAGGCTGCCGCCGCTGAGGACCGTCGGCAGTCGCCCGTCGGCGAGGCTCGGCACGACCACACCGGTGGACCAGACGACTGTCAACGCGAGTGCGGCGCGGTCGACCCCCACCACGGTGCCCAGCGCCAACGCGCCGGCGGTGAACCCCAGGGCGGGCAGCAACCAGAGGCCGGGGGAGTGACCGGTGACCCAGCCCGCCACCGCCAGCACCGGTATGACCGTCGACAGCACCGCCAACGTGCGGCGCATCAGCAGCGGCAGGCCGGTGCGGGGCATGGTGGCCGTCAGTTCCCAGGCCGGGTCGAGGCGCCGGCTCCAGACCGCGGCCACCGGCAGCAGCGGCGCCACCGGCGCGATCAGCAGCACCAGCGACGGCAGGCTGTTGAACGTCCACTCGAACAGGACCGCGGCCAGCATCAACCCGGTGGCGGTGACCAGCCAGGGCAGCACCCGGGCGGCGACCCCGGTGCGCAGCAGCCGGCGACGGGGCACCGGAGGCGGGCCGGTGGCGATGCCGGTGGCGATGCCGTCGGCCACCCGGTCCAGCAGGTCCCGGGTGCCCGGGTCGACGGCGTCCGTGAGCACCGCTCGGCAGGCGGCGCAGGTCTCCAGGTGCGCCTCGACCGCCCAGATGGTCGTGTCGTCGACACCGGCGGCACCGGAGGCGTACTGGGAGATCAGGGTGGGCGTCGGGTGAGTGGTCATGACAGCGCCTCCCGGAGGGCGATTCGGGCCCGTCGGGCCCGGGTCTTCACGGTCCCCTCGGGCATGCCGAGCAGCAGAGCGGTCTCCCGCGCGGTCAACCCGTCGAGGACCATCGAACGCAGCACCTGACGGAGTTCCGCCGGCAGCTCGTGCAGGGCACGCTCCAGGTTGGCGTCCATCCCGCCGGCCAGCGCCTCGTCCTCGGCCGCCGGGGCCACCGTCTCGAAGGTCTGCACCGTCGGGACCCGCTCCCGTCGGGCCCGGTGGCGGAACGCGTCGATCAGCCGGTGCGCGGCGATCGTCCACAACCAGCCCACAGCGCTGCCGGAGGTGGAGGACTGAGCCTGGCTGCCGGCCGACCGCCAGACCGCCAGGTACGTCTCCTGCAACACCTCGGCCACCACGTCCTCGTCGGCGCAGCGTCGACGCAGTCGCGCTGTCAACCACGGGGCGGTACGCCGGTACAGCGCGTCGAACGCGCGCCGGTCGCCCCGAGCGACGCGGCGAAGGAGTTCACCCTCGTCGAGCCCGTCCAGACTTCGTTTCACACCAGGCAAGACGACGCGTACCCCGGCCCCGGTTCTGATCTCGCTGTGACCCCGGTCATATCCGGACGGGGTGGGCGGGGCGGGGTGACTCCCCACACACCGGGAACGTCACCTGCCGCCGAGGTGTTGCCGAGCGAGAGGATCACCCTCGGATCATCGCCCCACCCGGCCGCCCCCGCCACGACCCTGCCTCGTCACACCAACGCTGCCCACCGTCGGGCATCCCACACCGTGCCGCCACGTCCACGCGGTCGCGGTGACGCCCCGCGCCGCCGCTCGTGACGACGCGCCCCGCAGAGAGATCGAGATGATGAAGCAGTTGGTGGAGAAGACCGGACGCGAGACCGCCGTCGCGCAAGAAGTGCTGCCCGGCGACCTGATGACCAACCGTCAGCGGGCGCAACTCGTCCTCGTGCTGGGCGCGTTGATCGCGATCGGGCCGTTGACCATCGACATGTACCTGCCCGCGCTACCCGCCATCACGGCGGGCCTGCAGACCACCGAGACCGCTGTGCAGTTGACGCTGACCGGCACGCTGGTCGGCCTCGCGCTGGGCCAACTGCTGATCGGGCCGCTCTCCGACGTGGTCGGGCGGCGGGTGCCGCTGCTGGCCGGGCTGGCCGCGCACATAGTGGCGTCAGTGCTGTGTGTCTTCGCGCCCAACATCGGTGTGCTCGGCGGGCTGCGCGTACTCCAGGGGCTCGGCGTCGCCGCCGCCACAGTGGTCGCGACGGCAGTGGTCCGCGACCTGTTCAGCGGGGCCTCCTTCGCCCGGATCTTCTCCCGGCTGATGCTCGTCATGGGCCTGGCGCCCATCCTCGCGCCGACGCTGGGCAGCGGCCTGCTGAGCTGGACCGACTGGCGGGGCGTCTTCGCGGCGCTGGCGGTGCTGGGCGCGCTGCTGATCGTCGTGGCCGCTCTCCGGCTCCCGGAGACCCTTCCGGTGGCGCGTCGGCGGCACGGCGGGGTACGCGCCACACTGCGCGACTACCGGGGGTTGGTCAACGACCGGGCGTTCGTCGGCCTGGTGCTGGTCGCCGGGCTGGCGATGGCGGCCCTGTTCGCGTACGTCTCGGGTTCGTCGTTCGTGCTCCAGCAGGAGTACGGCCTCGACGAGCAGCAGTTCGGCATCGCCTTCGGGGCCGGCGCGGTGGGCCTGATCGGGGCCACCCAGTTCAACGTTCGGCTGCTACGCCGCTACACCCCGCAGCAGATTCTGGTCAGCGCCCTGATCGCCGGAACGGCGGCCGGCCTGCTGCTGATCATGTTCGCGGCGACCGGCGTCGGCGGCCTGGGCACGCTGCTCGCGTCACTGTGGCTGGTCCTGGCCGCCGCCGGCCTGGCCCTGCCGAACGCGCCGGCGCTGGCCATGAGCCGGCACAGCGAGGCCGCCGGCACCGCTGCGGCGCTGCTCGGCGCGGTGCAGTTCGGCATCGGCGCGGTGTCGGCGCCACTGGCCGGTCTGTTCGGCACCGGGAGCGTACCGATGGCGATCGTCATAGCGGGTGGCATGGCCGCCGCGTTGATCGTCATGCTCCTCGTGGTTCCCCGTGCCAGCCTCGGCAGCGTCGACCCGGATCTGGCTGTCGCGCTGCACTAGCCCGGAAGAGCGTCGCGCTGCACCGGCCCGGACGAGACGAAAGGGGCGGGCCGGTTCACGGCCCGCCCCGACGATCAGCGGATCTCGGTGGTGTCCTCGGGGCGCGGTTGGCCGCGCGGTGGGGCGGACCAGGGTGATTCGCCACCCACCCGGCGGGGCAGCGGCTCGGTCGGCGTCGAGTCCGCCGGGTAACCCAGAGTGAGGGGCGTGGTGTCGCGCTCCGCGGGCGCGGGGGCCGGCCAGTCGGTCAACGTGAAGTCGTCGTCGCGGGGGCCTCCGTCCGACGCGGGGGTGGGTGCCGCAGCGGGTTCGATCGCCGGGCTCGGCCACTGCCGCCAACGCTGTTGGCTGAAGGTCGCCATCAGCAGCAGCAGGCCGAGCAGGAAGAGCGTGCCGTTCTCCACTGGCAGTCGCAGCGGCAACGGGTCGCCGAACACCTTCCACTCGTGCGGGATCGCGTCCCGCACCGAGAAGGGCGCCACGAACATCCCGATGTACGGGGTGACCAGCAGCGCACCGGCCACCAGCGGGCCCAACGGCGAGAAGCGCAGCGTGCCGAGCAGGCCCAGCAGGACACCGCCGACACCGAGGTACACGGCCGGCTCGATCAGGTTGGCGGTGTTGAACGTGCCGATCTCCACCCAGCGGTCGACCGTCCGGCTCGACCCGTCCTGCCCCAGTGTGACCAGCACCCAGGTGATGGGCGCCACCACCAGCCCGGCGAGGAAGCTCCAGAGATGTCGCATCCGCGCACCGTACCGTTTTCGACATGACTGAGCACCTCTCCGCCGCTCCAACCGGCAAGCCGACGTCGTACTCGCGCGTCACTCTCAGCAAGATCATGACCGCGGTGGACGTCAACCTCTACGGCACCGTGCACGGCGGGGTTCTGATGAAGTTCGTCGACGACGTGGCCGGGGCCGCTGCCGCTCGACACAGCGGCGGGACCGCGGTGACCGCGGCGATCGACGAGATCGTCTTCTCCGAGGCGGTCCGGGTCGGCGACCTGGTGCACGCGCACGCCCAGGTCAACTGGACCGGCCAGACCTCCATGGAGGTGGGCGTACGGGTGGTCGCCGAACGGTGGGACTCGGCCGAGGACGCGCCGGTTCGGGTGGCCACCGCGTACCTGGTGTTCGTCGGCGTGGACGTGGGTGGGGCGCCGCGGGCGGTCCGCCCGGTGCTGCCGGAGACGGCGGAGGACGAGCGCCGGTACAAGGAGGCGGAGATCCGCCGCGCGCACCGCCTCGCCCGCCGCCGTGCCATCCAGGCCCACCGCGCCGGCTGACCCACATGAGGTGGCGGGTCGGAGTGTGGGACGGGCACGCGTCGGTCGACCTACCCGGTGCGCAGAATGGCGCTTCGAGGTAGGGCAAGATGGCGCCACGGCCCAGTCACAGTGTCGTGTCGGGCCAGGGGGAGGGTGGAGCAGTGGGTGACATGCTGTGGACGCCGCCGGCGGACGTACGTCAGCGGTCCCGGATCGGTGCCTACCTGCGCTGGCTGCGGGAGCACCGCGGGTTGGACTTCGCCGACTACGACGCGCTGTGGCGCTGGTCCACCACCGATCTGGACGGGTTCTGGCGCTCGATCTGGGACCACTTCGAGGTGATCGCGCACACCCCGCCGACAGCCACCCTGGCCGAGCGGGGGATGCCCGGGGCGCGCTGGTTCCCCGACGCCACCCTCAACTACGCCGAGAACGTGCTGCGGATGCCGGGGCGCGCCGCCGACGACCCGGTGGTCATCGCGCACGGGCAGACCCGGGCGCCGGTCACGCTGACCGCCGCTGAGCTGCGCGAGCAGGTCCGCCGGGTGTCGGCTGGGCTGCGCCGACTCGGCGTCACCGCCGGTGACCGGGTGGCGGCGTACGCCCCGAACATCGCCGAGACGTACGTCCTGTTGCTGGCCACCGCCAGCCTCGGCGCGATCTTCTCGTCCTGCGCCCCCGAGTTCGGTACCCGTAGCGTCACCGACCGTTGGCAGCAGATCGAACCGACGGTGCTGGTCGCAGTGGACGGCTACCGGTACGGCGACAAGCCGGTGGACCGGCGTGCCGAGGTCGCGGCGATCCGGGCCGCCCTGCCGTCGCTGCGCCACACCGTCAGCATCGGCTACCTCGACCCGGCGGGCTCCGCACCCGAGGGCGCGTTGGGCTGGGCCGAGCTGGCCGCGCCCACCGACGAGCCGTTGACGTTCACGCCGGTGCCGTTCGACCACCCGCTCTACGTGCTGTACTCCTCGGGCACCACAGGGCTGCCGAAGCCGATCGTGCACGGCCACGGCGGCATCCTGCTGGAGCACCTGAAGATGCTCGCGCTGCACCACGACCTGGGGCCGGCCGACCGGTTCTTCTGGTTCACCACCACCGGCTGGATGATGTGGAACTTCCTGGTCTCCGGCCCGGCGGTGGGAGCGGCCATCGTGCTCTTCGACGGCAACCCGGGGGTCCGGGCGGAGCCCGGCCGACCGGCCGAGCCTGACCTCGGCGGGCTGTGGCGGCTGGCGGCGGAGACCGGGACGACGTACTTCGGCACCTCCGCGCCGTACCTGTTGGCCTGCCGTAAGGCCGGGTTGGTCCCCCGGGAGGTCGCCGACCTGTCGGCGCTGCGTGGCGTGGGTTCCACCGGTGCGCCGCTGCCCGCCGAGGGCTTCCGCTGGGTGTACGAGACCGTCGGCGACCACGTCCAGCTCCAGTCGCTCTCCGGCGGCACCGACGTGTGCACCGGTTTCGTCGGCGGGGTGCCGCTGCTGCCGGTGTACGCCGGTGAGATCGCCTGCCGGGCGTTGGGCGCCAAGGTGGAGGCCCGTTCCGCCGACGGCACGCCGGTCATCGGCGAACTCGGCGAGCTGGTGATCACCGAACCGATGCCGAGCATGCCGGTGGGCTTCTGGAACGACCCGGATGGCACCCGTTACGCGGAGGCGTACTTCGACGTCTACCCGGGCGTCTGGCGGCACGGCGACTGGATCACCATCAACGAGCGGGGCGGCTGCGTGATCACCGGCCGGTCCGACGCCACCCTCAACCGTGGTGGGGTGCGCCTCGGCACCGCCGAGTTCTACTCGGTGGTGGAAGGGCTCGACGAGGTGCTCGACTCGGTAGTCGTGCACCTGGAGGACGACGAGGGCGGCGCGGGTGAGCTGCTGCTCTTCGTGGTGCTGGCCGAGGGTCTGGAGTTGGACGACCCGATGCGCGCAAAGATCAGCCGTGAACTGCGCACGGCGCTCTCACCCCGGCACGTTCCCGACGAGATCCACCAGGTGCGTTCGGTGCCCCGCACCCTCTCGGCGAAGAAGCTGGAGGTGCCGGTCAAGAAGATCCTCACCGGCACCCCGGTCGACCAGGCCGCAGCGAAGGGCGCCCTGGTCAACCCCGAGTCGCTGACCGCCTTCGCCGCCCTCGCCCAACGCCGTCCTCGCCCCTAACCCTCGCCCTGACCCCCGCGATCTTGCACTTTCTGCCGCGAGATAAGGGGCATTCCGCGCATCTCGGCAACCGAAACTGCAAGATCGCGGGAGCAGGGGGGGTGGGGCGGGGAGGGTCAGGGGAGGGGGAGGGGGTGGGTGACTTTCTCTGCGGTCAGCCTGGCGGCCAGGCGGGCCGGGTCCTGGTTGGCGCAGAGGACGACTGTGGCGGCTCGGGTCAGTGGGGCCAGCAGCCAGTCGACCGGGTCGGGGTGCCGGGCCGCGTCGATGAGGACCCGGGCGCCGGGCAGGATGCCCAACTCGGTGGCGCGGGTCTCGGCGCGACCCAGCAGGTGCGCGTCGGTGGGGCCGGGGCCGGATTGCGGCGTGAAGTGGTCACCGTGCCCGCGTACCTCGACGACGTAGTCGGCGAACCCGGGCGGCACCTGCCGAAGCGGGGCGGCGAGCGGAGCCAACCCGAGGGCGTACCGCTCGTCGGCGGACCAGGACTGCGCCTCGTCGAACTGGTCGACGGCGGCGAAGAGCACCCCCACGTCGCCCGGCGTGTCGACGACGCTGAGCTTGGCCGACCAGCAGGCCAGCAGCACCGCAGCGGTCTGCCAGTGTGGCGGCAGCAGCACGCCGGCCGGGGTGCCCGGCGCGAGGCCGACCTCGTCGACGAGGAGGTTGGCGGTCTTCGCCACCCAGTTCGCCAACGTGACGCCGGAGAGTTCGGTGCGGTCGCCGGTGGCGTCGTCGTACCAGGTGAGCAGCGGTCGGGTCGGGTCGGTCGCGATCGCGTCGGCGAACACCCGGGCAATGTTGTCGGCCATCGGCGCGAACGATACGCCAGTGCGGGCCGTACTCGATGACGATGACAAGTCGGCGTACCGTCGGGTCGCAGTCAGCGTCGGCCCCGCGCCCCGGCGTAGTCTTTACCCCCGGAGTGTTGTTCCCCACAGGCCCGCCAGTACAAGGAGTCGCCCCGTGACCGCCGGTCGCCCGCCCCGCGTGCTCATCGACGCCACGAGTGTCCCCACCGACCGTGGTGGTGTCGGTCGATACGTCGACGGTCTGCTCGGCGCCCTCGGCAAGGTGTGCGGGTCGGGGGTGGAGCTGGCGGTGGTCAGCCTCCGCACCGATCTGGAGCGGTACACCCGCATGCTGCCCGGCGCGGAGATCATCCCGGCTCCGGCCGCCGTGGCGCACCGCCCGGCCCGGCTCGCCTGGGAGCAGACCGGCCTGCCGCTGCTCGCCCAGCAGGTGGGCGCAGAGGTGCTGCACTCGCCCTTCTACACCTGCCCGCTGCGGGCCGGGTGTCCGGTCACGGTCACCGTGCACGATGCGACGTTCTTCACCGAGCCGGAGCATTACGACAAGTCGCGCCGCACCTTCTTCCGCAGCGCCATCAAGACCTCGCTGCGCCGCGCCGACCGGGTGATAGTGCCCAGCAAGGCCACTCGGGACGAGCTGATCCGGCTGCTCGACGCCGATCCGACGCGGATCGACGTGGCCTACCACGGCGTCGACCAGGCTGCCTTCCACGCTCCGACCGAGGAGGAGAAGGCTCGGGTACGCGCACGTCTGGGGCTGGGCAACAGCAGCTACGTCGCGTTCCTCGGTGCCAAGGAGCCCCGGAAGAACGTGCCCAACCTGATCCGCGGGTGGGCGCGGGCGGTGGCTGACCGGGTCGACCCGCCGGCCCTGGTGATCGCCGGTGGGCAGGGGCACGACGAAGACATCGACAGGGCGGTGGCCGAGGTGCCGTCGCACCTGCGTCTGCTGCGCCCCGGCTACCTGCGCTACGCCGACCTGCCAGGTTTCCTCGGCGGTGCCCTGGTCGCCGCCTACCCGTCCTACGGCGAGGGGTTCGGGCTGCCGATCCTGGAGGCGATGGCGTGCGCCGCCCCGGTGCTGACCACGCCCCGGCTCTCGCTGCCCGAGGTGGGCGGCGACGCTGTCGCGTACACCTCTGAGGACCCGGAGCAGATCGGCACCGACCTGGCCGCCCTGCTCGACGACGAGCAGCGGCGGTTGTCGCTGGCGAAGGCGGGGTTCGACCGGGCCAAGGAGTTCACCTGGGAGTCCAGCGCCGAGGTGCACATCGCGGCGTGGAGTCGCGCCCGTTCCTGACCCTCCGCACCACTGCGGGTGACCCGTGCCACTTTGGGCAGGTACGTCGGGCATGATGTGCGGATGCTCTATGCGGTCATTCCGGCAGGTGGCAGTGGCACGAGGTTGTGGCCGTTGTCCCGCGCTGGCCATCCCAAGTTCCTCCACCCGCTGACCGGCACCAGCGCCTCGCTGCTTCAGGCGACAGTCGAACGGCTCGCGCCGCTGACCACACCGGATCGGACCCTTGTGGTCACCGGTGCCGCGCACGTCGCGGCGGTGGCACGGCAGCTGACGGTGCTGCCGGAGGAGAACATCCTGGTCGAGCCCTCCCCCCGGGATTCCTGCGCGGCGATCGCGTTGGCCGCCGCGGTGATCTCGGCGCGGGACCCGGACGCGGTGATGGGCAGCTTCGCGGCCGACCACCTGATCCGCGACCCGGACAGCTGGGTCTGCACTGTCCAGGAGGCGGTCCGCGGAGCCGAGCAGGGCATGCTGATGACCGTCGGGATCACTCCGACCCGTGCCGAGACCGGCTACGGCTACCTGGAAACCGGCGATCCGACCGAGGGTGTGCCGTGGCGGCCGGTGACCGAATTCAAGGAGAAGCCGGCCGCCGAGGTCGCCGAGGCGTACGTCCGTTCGGGCCGGCACCTGTGGAACGCGAGCATGTTCGTGTGGCGGGTGGACGTCTTCCTCGCCGAGCTGGCCCGCCAGCAGCCGGCGCTGCACGCCGGCGTCGCCGCGATCGCCGCAGCCTGGGGCACCCCGGAGCAGGACGACGTCCTGGGCGCGATCTGGCCGACCCTGCCGAAGATCTCCGTCGACTACGCGGTGATGGAGGGTGCGGCCACTGCGGGTCGGGTAGCGACGGTGCCGGGCGACTTCGGCTGGAACGACGTCGGTGACTTCCACACCCTGGGCGACGTGCTGGCAACCGACGACGCGGGCAACGTGGTGCTCGGCACCGAGGCCAAGCCGGGCGTGCTGCTGCGGGACAGCAGCAACCTCGTTGTCGTCCCGCAGTCGGGTCGGTTGGTGGCCGTGCTCGGCCTGCGCGACCTGATCGTTGTGGACACCCCGGACGCGGTGCTGGTCTGCCCGCGCGACCGGGCGCAGGACGTCAAGGCCCTGGTCGACGAGCTCAAGGAGCGAGGCGAAGAGGGCTACGTCTGAGGGCGGCGAGGCCCGGTGCGATCAGGTGGGCGGTCCCGCCGGCCAGCGGCTCGGGCAGCTGGTCCGGTGGGAACCAGCCCAGCTGCTCGGCCTCGTCGCTGACCTGCTCCACAGCCGAGGGCGGGGCGATCACCGCGAACCGGACGTCGTGGTGCGCCGAGCCGCCCTGACACTGCACCTGGTGCACGTCCACGTCGATCGGCACCGGGTCGATGCGCAGGCCGGCGATCCCGGACTCCTCGGTGGCCTCGCGGAGCGCGGCGGCGACCAGGCTCTGGTCGATCGGCTCGCAGTGCCCGCCGAGCTGCACCCAACGCCCGAACTTGACGTGCAGGCAGAGCAGCACCCGGGAGCCGGTGGAGTCCAGCACCAACGCGCTGGCGGTGACATGCCCGGGGCGGTGCTGCCGGCTCATCGCGACCGGGCCGGCGGCGAGCAGCGCGAGGGTCCGGTCCCGCGCGCCGGCCGCGTCCGGGCTGGTGGGCTGCCAACCCTCCAGCAACGCTGTGGCGTCGGCGTGCAGCGCCCTGTACGCCTCGGGGTCGGTCGTCGGGGCGGTCGGGCCGCCAATCACTGTGTCGGGCACCCCGCCACTGTACGAGCGTGTGCTCCGTACGCTGGCCCGGTGACAGTGCGACTCGTCGAATTCGTGGTGGCCGGTAACGAGGCCAGCGATCTGTTGCCGGTGCGGTCGGCGGCGCTGCTGCGGGCGTACGGTGCCCGGCGGGGCTTCTGGACGGTGCTGGACGAGGGGCCGGTGGAGCGCTGCCTCGCGCTGCTGCTGGAGGGTGACGACGGGGAGTGGACGGCCCTGCACGTGCGGGCCGATGCCGGTGTGGAGAACGGGCGGACCGAGGACGGTGAGGCGCTCGCCCACCACGACGGCTGGGTGTACGTCTTCGGCTCCCACTTCGGCTCGAAGGCTGGCCCGCTGCGACCTCGGCGCGCCTTCGTGGCCCGGTTCCGTGAGGACGACGCGGCGGCCGGGCCGGTGCCGGTGCACGTGGTACGCAACTCGTTTCGACTGCACCGGGCGGTGAACGATGCTCTCGCCGCGTCGCCGCTGACCCTCCTGCCGGCGGGGGAGCGCGTGCGGGAACGGTTCATCGTGGAGACGCTGGCCCGGGGGACCGTCCGTCAGAAGAGCTGGGTGAGCCGGTTGGCCAGCGACGACCAGCCGTTGAACGTGGAGGCTGCGGCGTTCACCCCGGCCGGGACGGTGCTGCTCGGGCTGCGTTTTCCGGTCACCGACGCCGGTGAGCCGATCCTGGTCGAGGTGGCCGGTCTGCCGGGCATGTTCAGTGCCGAGCGGGAGTGGCCGCGGGCGTTGGGCGCGTACGCGTTGACAGGTGTCACTCCACCGGGGGAGCTGGCCGGCTTCCGCGCGATCACCCCGACGTCGGACGGCGGGTACGCGGCCGTGATCGGCTCGATCGACGCGCTGGGCAAGGGGTCGGTACTGCTCGACGACCATCCGGGCGGGGGTGAGGTCACCTCCCGGCACGTCCGCTTCCGGCTCACCGGTGGCGAGGCGGGTGACGGGCGGCGGCTCGTCGGGGAGCAGGTGGCGGACCTGGCCCCGTTTCACCACGTGGAGGGGGTGGCGGAGCTGGACGGACTGTCGTTCTACGTCACGGACGAGGACCATCGGGTCGCGCTCTGGGTCGGCTGAGCCGGCGCGGGGGGCGGGATGACCGGACGGCACCTCTGCGGAACAAGGGCCGCAGACCCTCGTGGTGCCGTCCGATCACCGGGGCCTCCCCGGTCCCGGTGCCCCGGCAGCGCGGGCGTCAAGGACGCGCGGCGCCGTGTTCGGGCATGGGAAGCATGCCGAACCCGCCCCGGAGGCGTCGAGGTTTTTCAGTCCAGGCTTAAAGATGGAGATTAGTGCCGGCCAGGTAGAGTCGAACGGTCATCCGGCCCCCCTGCCGGCGACACAGGAGCGCTCCATGCTGAAGATCCACTTTTCTGGGGAGGACATCCTCCGGACCCGGGTGGCACCGGCGGCGGACCCGGTCTGGGAGCTGGTCCTCAGCCTGCACGTGCTGCGCGGCCGCACCCGCGATCCGCTGACAGCCAACTGGCGGCGCAGCGTGGCCAGGGATCTGCGCCAGGACTCCGCCTCCGAGCAGCTCCGCCTGCTCTTCGCGTTGAACCCGCCGCGTGGCTACTTCCCGGACTTCCTCACCCCGTACGCCAGCGTCGAGGGCTTCGAGGCCGGGCTGGACGCGCTCCGCCGTACCCCCGCCCAGTTGTTGCAGCGGGACCTGAGCGTGCTGGCCGCCGAGAACCAGCTGCCCTCCTCGGCGGCCGCGCTCGCCCGGGGTGAGGTGTCGGCGCTGCACCACCTGGCCGAGTCGATGGAGCAGTACCGGTCGCTGGCGATCAGCCCGTACTGGAGCCGGATCCAGGCCGCGGTCGCGGCGGACCGCACCCGGCGGGCGCGGGCGCTGCTCGACGGCGGCGTCGAGGGCCTGCTCACCAGCCTCCGGCCAACGATGCGCTGGGAGAGCGGGGTGCTTGAGGTCCGCAGCTACCCGCACAGCCGGGAGCTGCACCTGGACGGCCGTGGGCTGCTGCTGGTGCCGTCGTTCTTCTGCGCGGCCACCCCTGTCGCACTGCTCGACCCGGCGCTGCCACCGGTGCTGGTCTACCCGGTGGACCGGCTGGGCGCGCTGGTCTCCGCCGACGCCAGCGCCGCCTCCGGTGCTGCCCGCGAATCACTCGCCGCGCTGCTGGGCCGCACCAGAGCGGCGGTGTTGCAGGCCAGCGACGAGGGCTGCACCACCGGGGAGGTCGCCCGCCAGCTCAACATCTCACCGGCGGCGGCGAGCCAGCACGCCACCGTGCTGCGCAACGCCGGTCTGCTGGTCAGCCACCGCGAACGCAACAGCGTGCTGCACACGTTGACCCCGCTGGGCCGGGCCATGCTGGACGCGTGACCCGGCCATCCGTGCCGGCCGAGGGGGGTCCTACAGGGCGAGCGCGGCGCTCGCCGGGCTGCCAGGCGGTGGCGGCAACAGTGTCGACCCGACGCCCTGGGCGGCCAGGGCGACGCGCAGCCGGTGCAGGTCGGCGCCGAAGCGGACCAGACCCATCGGCTCGACGGGCGTCGGGGCCGAGCCGAGCAGCAGGTCGGCGCCGTCCGGCCACCCGGGCATCTCGGCGACCAGACCGGCGCGTACCTCGGCCTCGTCGACCAGCGTGAAGACCGTGCCGGGGGCGACCACCCCGGCGACCGCGTCGATCGCCCGTCGCACAGCGCTCAGGTCGGCCGGTGTCGGGCCGGGACCGTCGGCCAGGGTGGCGGCGTCGGAGAGCCCCGCGGCGTGGGCCTCGGCGGTACCCAGCGAGAACAGGTCCTGTGCCGCGTCGCGGATCAGCGCCCGCGCGCCACCGGCGTCGTCCGGATTGGCGGCCGGCAGGTAGCCCCGCACCACCGCGACGGGGACCTGATCGCACTTGCCCTTGATCAGTTCGCCGGCACCCGCCAGCTCGTCCACCACCGCCATCTGGGTCAACTGCAACTCGTTGCCGTACGGGTCGACCTCGCCCCGGTGGTCGCGGATGGCCGGCATTCCGGCCACCCCGAGCGCCACGTCGGTGAGCCCGTTGCGCCAGGGCCGGCCCATCGTGTCGCTGATGATCACGGCGAGGTCCAGGTCGTAGCGCTCCCGCAGCGCCTCGCGCAGAGCCCGCGCCGAGGCGTCCGGGTCGACCGGCAGCAGCACCAGTTGGGTCTTGTCCACGTTCGACGCGTCGATCCCCGCCGAGGCCATGACGAAGCCGTGGTGGGTCTGCACGATCCGGGTCGCCCCCCGACTGGCGACCACCCGGGCGGTCTCCCCGGCCAGGACGTCGTCGCGTGCGGCAAGCCGTTCCGGCCCGTCCGCCGGCACGTCGACGAGCCGCCCCTCCGCCTTGGAAACGATCTTGCTGGTCACCACCAGCACATCGCCGTTGCGCAACCACGGCGCAGCAGTCGCGATCACCGCAGCCAGATCGTCACCCTCGGTCACGTGACCGATGCCGAGCACCGGCAGAATTTCCAGCCTCACGTCAACTCCACCGCGGCGCGGACCATTGCCGCCGTCGCCGCCTCGTCCGTCATCCGCAGCGGCACCGCGCGGACCGTCACCTCGGGCACCACGGTGCCCGCGTCCTCCTCGGCCACCAGCCAACCGTCGAGCAGGCCGCCGCTCGCCCGGCCGCCGTAGAGCCGACCCACCCCCGCCGCGCTGCACTCCGTACCGAGCACCGCCAGGCAACGGTCGGCCATCCCCCGCACCGGCGCGCCGCCGATGATCGGGGAGACACCCACCACCGGCGCCGGGCCGTCCGCCACCGCCGCACGCAGCCCCGGCACGGCCAGCACCGGCGCGACGCTCACCACCGGGTTGCTCGGCGCGACCAGCACCAGATCGGCCGAGGCGATCGCGTCCAGCACCCCGGGGGCCGGCTTCGCCGTCTCCGCGCCCACGAACACGAAACGGTGCGTGAGGATGTCGGCCCGGTACCGCACCCACCACTCCTGGAAATGGATCGCCCGCTGACCCTGGTCGTCCTCCACCACGGCATGGGTCTCCAGGCGGTCGTCCGTCGCCGGCAACAGGCGTACGCCCGGCTCCCAGCGGCTGGCCAGCGCCTCGGTGACCGCGCTCAACGGGTAACCGCCGTTGAGCATGGTGCTGCGGACCAGATGGGTGGCGATGTCCTTGTCACCGAGGCCGAACCAGGTCGGCTCCGCCCCGTACGCGGCCAACTCCTGTTTGACAGTCCAGCTCTCGCCGACCCGACCCCAGCCCCGCTCAGGGTCGGCGCCCCCGCCGAGCGTGTACATGACGCTGTCCAGGTCGGGGCAGATCTTCAACCCGTGTAACCACAGGTCGTCGCCGACGTTGACAACGGCGGTCACCTCCGCGCCGACGTCACGGGCGTACGCCCGGACGCCGAGCAGGAACCGGGCGCCGCCGATGCCGCCAGCCAGAACCACGATGCGCATGTCGACCATCCTCGCGCACGTGACGCCTCCGATCCGTGGGTGGCCCGGGAGACTAGGCTCACGTGCGCCCTGTCCGTTGATGCCCCGAGGGGGAGCTCGTGACCAGCCCAGCCGAGCCCGCGTCCGCCGACGCGTCGCAGGCCCGCCAGCTGACCAAGCCGCTACGGGAGCTCGCCGCGCTCGTGCTGCTTGGCGCCAACGCCGTGTTCCTCTTCGTGGGCCTGCTCCGGCTCATCGCCCCGAACGACTACAGCTCCTTCACCGACCGCGCGGGCAGCGCCTTCTACGCGTTCGTCGGAGTGGAGGCGGTGGGCCTCCCACTGCTGGCGGTGCTGTTGGCCACGCACATCTCGCCGGTGTTGGCGAAGGCGAAGCTGATCACACAGGCGGCTGTCGTCGAGTACGCGGTCAGCGCCCTGTTCGGCACGCTGACCATGCTGATCTGGACGGTGGGCCGGCTGGCCGAGGCGGAGGTGCTCGACGCGCTGCTCGGTGTGCTCACCCGGTTCGCCTGGATGGTGATCTTCGCGATCGCCGCCTGGGTCGTCTACACCATCTGGCGTGCCCACTACTACGTGCCGCGAGCCAAGCCGCAGCCGGGCGTCTACGGCCAGCCCCAGCCGGGCTGGCCGCAGCAGCAGGGCGGTTGGCCGGCCCCGGGGCAGCCCGGCGGCCAGCCGCAGGGCGGATGGCCCGCTCCCGGTCAGCCTGGTGGTTACCCGCAGGCCGGCCAGCCCGGTGGTTACCCGCAGGCCGGCCAGTACGGCCAGCAGTCGCCCCCGTTCCAGGCCCCGCAGTCGGCCCCGCCGCACCCGCAGTCCGCGCCGCCGTTCCAGGCCCCGCAGTCCGCGCCGCCGGCGAAACCCGCCCCCCAGTCGGCGCCGCCGTCCCCGGCCGCGCCGCCGCCGTTCGGGCAGCCGCCGTCGGCCGACCCAACTCAGGCGATCCCGCGCCAGTCCGCCGACCCGACCGAGGTCATCTCCCACCCGGCCGACCCGGACACCGACCGCACCCAACACATCAAGCCCAACGACCACCCCGACCAGCCCCGCTGACCCGAAAACCGCGCCGATCTTGCACTTTCGGTAGTCGAAAAGAGCGAGATGTCCCCTAATTCGGGACACAAACTGCAAGATCGCGGGCCGCAGGCACCTGGGGTCCGTCGATCATGGAGTTGTGGTGCCGGATTCGCTCCTTAAAACGCACTTTGTCACCCACCACAACTCCTTGATCGACGCGGGGGTGGGGGTGGGGTGGGGTGGGGTGGGGACCCTGCGGTTAGGGCGGGTTGACGGGGCGGGGCGCGGCGCGTACGCGGCACGGTGCGGGCGCGAGCGCGTCACGGGCGCGGCAGGGCGCGTGTCACGGGCGTGGCAGGGTGCGCGGTGCGGGCGCGGTGGCGGGGCGCGGCACCCGGGACGGGCGTGGTGGGGACTGGTTGGGTGGCGTGGGGCTGCGCATAGGGTGAGTGGATGGTTGATCGCACCCACTCCGGCCCGAGCGATGCGAGCGTGCGGCGGGCCCTGGGCCGGGCTACGAACGGGCGGGCGCTGGATGTCGACGAGGCGACCGCGCTGCTGTCCGCTCGTGGCGACGCGCTCGACGAGTTGCTCCGGCTCGCCGGGGGCATCCGCGACGCCGGGCTGCGGGACGCCGGGCGGCCGGGTGTGGTCACGTACTCGAAGAAGGTTTTCATTCCGCTGACCCGGCTCTGCCGGGACCGCTGCCACTACTGCACGTTCGCGACGGTGCCGCACCGGCTGCCGGCGCCGTTCCTGGACCGCGACGAGGTCCTCGCGATCGCCCGGGCCGGTGCCGCGCAGGGCTGCAAGGAGGCGCTGTTCACCCTGGGTGACCGACCGGAGGAACGCTGGCCGGCGGCCCGGACCTGGTTGGACGAACGCGGTTACGACTCGACACTGGACTACCTGCGCGCCTGTGCGGTGGCGGTGCTGGAGGAGACCGGCCTGCTGCCGCACCTCAACCCCGGGGTGCTGTCCTGGTCGGAGCTGCAACGACTCAAGCCGGTCGCGCCGAGCATGGGCATGATGCTGGAGACGACAGCGACCCGACTCTGGTCCGAGCCGGGTGGTCCGCACTTCGGCTCACCGGACAAGGAGCCGGCGGTCCGGTTGCGGGTGCTTGAGGACGCGGGCCGGGTCGGGGTGCCGTTCACCACCGGCATCCTGATCGGCATCGGGGAGACTCCGGCGGAGCGGGTGGAGGCGCTGTTCGCGATCCGCCGCGTCCACCGGGAGTACGGCCACCTCCAGGAGGTGATCGTGCAGAACTTCCGCGCCAAGCCGGACACGGCGATGCGCGGCATGCCGGACGCGGAGCTGCACGATCTGGCCGCCACCGTGGCGGTGGCCCGGTTGCTGCTGGGCCCGAAGGCCCGGATCCAGGCACCGCCGAACCTCATCGCCGGCGAGTACGACCTGCTGCTGCGCGCCGGCATCGACGACTGGGGCGGCGTCTCCCCGCTCACCCCCGACCACGTCAACCCGGAGCGCCCCTGGCCGCAGATCGACGAGCTGGCCCGGCACAGCGAGCTGGCCGGGTTCACGTTGCGGGAGCGGTTGACGATCTACCCCGAGTACGTGCGCGCGGGTGACCCGTGGCTCGACCCACGGTTGCTGCCGCACGTCGGTGCCCTGGCCGACCCGGCGACGGGCATGGCTGTCGAGTCGGCGATGCCGCAGGGACGGCCGTGGCAGGAGCCGGAGGAGGTGTTCGGCGGGCGGGTCGACCTGCACGCCACGATCGACACCACCGGCCGCACCGACGACCGGCGTGGCGACTTCGACAGCGTCTACGGCGACTGGTCCGAGGTGGCTGGCAAGGTCACCCCGGAGGCGACAGCCCGCCGGGCGGGCGTACCGGTGGCGCCGGCCGGCAGTGGTGCGGACCGTGACCTGGCGGCCGGGCTGCGGCTCGCCGCCGACGACCCGGCGGCGCTGCTCGACCCCGGGCACACCGATGCCGCGCTGGCGCTGTTCGGTGCGGACGGGCCGGCGCTCGACGAGTTGTGCCGCCTCGCCGACGACGTGCGCCGCTCGGCGGTCGGCGACGACGTCACCTACGTGGTCAACCGCAACATCAACTTCAGCAACGTCTGCTACGTGGGCTGCCGGTTCTGTGCGTTCGCGCAGCGTGAGCGGGACGCCGACGCGTACCGGCTCTCCGTCGAACAGGTCGCGGACCGGGCCGAGCAGGCGTGGGCCCTCGGCGCCAGCGAGGTGTGCCTCCAGGGTGGCATCGACCCGAAGATGCCGGTCACCGGGTACGCCGACATCGTGCGCGCGATCAAGGCCCGGGTGCCCGGGATGCACGTGCACGCGTTCTCTCCCATGGAGATCGTCACCGCCGCCGCGAAGGCCGGGGTGCCGGTCCGTGAGTGGCTGCTCCAGTTGCGCGAGGCCGGGCTGGACACCATCCCGGGCACCGCCGCCGAGATCCTCGACGACGACGTGCGCTGGGTGCTGACCAAGGGCAAACTCCCGGCCGCCGCCTGGGTCGAGGTGGTCAGCACCGCCCACGAGCTGGGCATCCGGTCCAGCTCCACGATGATGTACGGCCACGTCGACCACCCCGGACAGTGGCTGGCGCACTTCCGGGTGTTGGCCGGGGTGCAGGACCGCACCGGCGGGTTCACCGAGTTCGTGGCGCTGCCGTTCGTGCACACGAATGCTCCGATCTATCTGGCGGGTATCGCCCGACCCGGGCCGACCTGGCGGGAGAACCGGGTGGTGCACGCCATGTCCCGGCTGCTGCTGCACGGTCGGATCGACAACATCCAGTGCTCCTGGGTGAAGCTCGGCGACGAGGGCACCGTCGCGATGCTCCAGGGCGGCTGCAACGACCTCGGCGGCACGCTGATGGAGGAGACGATCTCCCGGATGGCCGGCTCCGACAACGGTTCGGCGCGTACCGAGGAGCAGTTGCGGGCCATCGCGAAGGCCGCCGGTCGTCCGGCGCGCAAGCGGTCGACTGCGTACGGTCACGCCCGGCCCTGACGTCGAACCTTTCCCCGCCACCGGCCGTACCACGCGATGCCGGTGGCGGTCGCGGCGAGGACCGCCGCCGGTGTCCCCTCAGGGGCCCGGCGGCGTCGCGAGACGGCACCGGACCCGTCCGTCTCCGCGGGCGCGCTCGCGCCACCGCCGGAAAGGTTGCCCATGACCAGTGATCAGCGGAAGCGGCAGTGGCCGCGACTGACCCGCCGGCAGACGTTGACCGCCGCGGCCAGCGCCACCCTCGGCGCCGCCGCGCTCACAGTGCCAGGCCTGTCGGCCGCGCAGAACGCCCCGGGCGCGGCCGGGCGAGCCGACGAACCGATCGTCGTTCATCTGCGGGACGCCGACTCGGGAACGATGGACGTCTTCGTCGGTGAGACGCGCATCGAGGTACGCGACCGCGGCCTGGCGGACCGGCTGCGGCGCGCCGCCCGGCGCTGACCCGCCCCCTCCGCCCCGCCATCCTGTCCCCGCCCAGTGAGGTTGGTCCGTCATGTCTTCCCACCGCGAGGCCCCGGAGATAGCCAAGGATCCGGTCGCCGACAGCTCCGACCTGTACGCGTTCGTCAGCCCCGACAAACGCGACACGGTCACGTTGATCGCCAACTACGTGCCGTTGCAACTCCCCTCCGGGGGTCCGAACTTCTTCGAGTTCGGTGACGACGTGCGCTACGAGATCCATATCGACAACGACGGTGACGGTCGTCCGGACGTCACCTACCGGTTCGAATTCACCACGGAGATCACGAACCCGAACAGTTTTCTCTACAACACCGGCCCGATCGATTCGCTTGACAGCAGGACCTGGAACCGGCGGCAGTTCTACAGCCTGACCCGGGTGGCCGACGGCCGCGAGCACCGGCTGGCGCACAAGCTGCAGTGCCCGCCGTGCAACGTCGGCCCGCTGTCCACCCCGAAGTACGCCGACCTGGTGCGGCAGGCCACCTACTCGCTCTCCACGGGGGAGCGGGTCTTCGCCGGGCAGCGCGCCGACGGGTTCTTCGTCGACCTCGGGGCGATCTTCGACCTCGGCACGCTGCGGCCGTTCCAGCAACTGCACGTCGCCGGGAAGAAGATCTTCAAGGCCGAGGGTGAGCCGGTGAACGCCACCGACCGGATGAACGTGCACAGCATCGCGGTGCAGGTGCCGCTGGAGCGGGTGCGTCGGCGCGCCAACCGGTATGGTGCCGCGGATCGGGCGTCGGTGATCGGGGTGTGGACGTCGGCGTCGCGTCGGCAGGTGCGGGTGCTCGGCGACCGGGGTGGGGCGGACACCAGCACCGGCCCATTCACCCAGGTATCGCGGTTGGGCAATCCACTGTTCAACGAGGTCATCGTGCCGATGTCCAAGAAGGACCTGTGGAATTCGCTGCCGCCGTCGGAGGACAAGCGGTTCGCCCAGTTCGTCGAGCAGCCGGAGCTGGCCGCGTTGCTGCCGGCGCTCTACCCGGACGTCTTTCCCAACCTGGACAAGCTCACCAAGGCGAAGAAGGCCCGGGCCGACCTGGTGGCGATCCTGCTCACCGGCGTGCCGGCCGGGCTGATCGACGGCTTCACCAACAGCACCGGCGACGTGCAGGCCGACATGCTGCGACTGAACACGGCGATCCCACCCACCAGGCGTCCGGACCGGTTCGGGGTGCTCGGTGGCGATCTGGCCGGGTTCCCGAACGGGCGTCGGGTCGGCGACGACGTGGTCAGCATCGCGTTGCGGGCCATCGCCGGGGTCACCGTTCCGCTGGTGGACAAGACGTTCCAACCGGACGCGGCGGCCGCCGCCGTCACCCCGGGGCTGAGCGCCGCCGACGTGACAGCGCCGTTCCTCGGAAACTTCCCCTACCTGGGTACGCCGTACGACGGGTTCAACAACCCGTCGGCGGCGTCCTGATCGGGCGAAGGGCGAACTGGATGCACGAGCACGCCTACGGGCCGTCGGAGACCGGGACCGTCATCCTCGATCTGGGCGGCGACACCGGCGCCCTGATCGTCTACACGGGTCGGGATCTGCACGGCCGGGAGATCGAGATCAGTCGCGACGACGACCGGCGGGTCCACTCGGCGGTGCGGGAGCGTCGGGTGCGGGACGGTTCGTTCCACAGTGCGGTCTATCCCGATCTGCCAAGCGGAATTTATACCGTCTGGTGGGACGATCGTACGCCCGCCGGCACAATCTCTGTCCATGGTGGAGAGATAGCCGAGTTCGCCTGGCCCAGCAGCAGTTTCGGGGCCGCCGGCTGACCCCGGAACATCGGTTTCACCACCGCGCCCCGTCCACATTGTGGACGGGGCGCGAGTGCTGTCCGCAGCTCGACGGGCAGTCTGCGCCGCACCGCGTTAACCTGTCCCCCACCAAGATCAGCTTAGGGGTGGAGGTCCCTGGTGCCGTCCGGTCGGCGACTCGTCGGAGAAGCGCCACGGCAGAAAAGTCGGGCAACTCGCCGGAGAGGGCGTTACTCGGCCGGGGTCTGAATCGATAGGGCAGGTTGCGAGGCTGGACGGCCCGAGTGGCCGGCCGAGGGTGTCGGGAGGGCGACTCCATTATCAAGTTTGGCTTGACGGCGCACGCATTACACGCGTGTAATTTGAATGGGGTTGTTCGCACGGAACGCAACAAAACGGGACCGGACGGACAAGCACGCCTTTCGCGTGGGGGGTTGCAGCGGCGATGACGCCGGTGCGCGACAAGGAGGCATTTGATGGACGGCCAGCTTGAGGTGGCCGACCTGCTCGGAAACGCGCCGGAGTGGCAGGAGCGGGCGTTGTGCTCGCAGACCGACCCCGAGGCGTTCTTTCCCGAGAAGGGCGGCTCGACCCGCGAGGCGAAGCGGATCTGCTCGCGTTGCGAGGTCAAGACCGAGTGCCTCGAATACGCACTGGGTCACGACGAGCGGTTCGGCATCTGGGGTGGGCTCTCCGAGCGGGAGCGGCGCAAGTTGAAGCGGCGGGCTGCCTGAGCGGTTCGAGGTCTGGGCGGTGCAGGTCCAGCGCGGGGGACGGCCTGAGCGGTTCGAGGTCTGGGCGGTGCAGGTCCAGCGCGGGGGACGGCCTGAGCGGTGTGAGGTCGAGGCGGTGGGGGCCGCCCGACTCTCCGCCCGGGGTTGGCTCAGGCGAGCTCGTCCGGGTCCACCCCGAGAAGGTTCGCCACCTGTTCGATGATCACGTCATGGACGAGATCGGCGAGGTCCTCACGGTCCATCGCCCGGAACTCCAGGGGCCGCCGGTACAGCACTATCCGCGGCGGCACCTCCTGCCGGCCCGGGCGGCCGGGCAGCAGCCGGGCCAGCGGGACCTCGCCATCCTCCAGTACGTCCGAGTCGTAGACGTTCAGGTCCGGCGGGACATCCTCAACCGCGAACTCGACCCCGGCCAGTTCCTTGGCGAACCGACGCTCCAGCGTCTCGACGGTGTCCAGGACCAGGTCGTCGAAGACCTCGGCCTTGGTCCGCGCCAGCGGCACGGTGGCCGGAACCAGCCGTCCGCGCAGGCCGCGCCCGTGCCGGTCACGATGCGCACGCCGGCCGGGGCCGGTGCGGCGGTGTTCCGGGCTCGTCATGAGGCAAAGGGTAGCGCCCGTCCCGGGCTGGTCAGCGGCAGCGCCGCTCCAGTGGCGCGGCGCGCCCAGGACGGTCGACTGTGATCACCATGACGGGCGTGTCGCAACGCGAAGCGATGCGCCGGACCCGGTAATGGAGATACCCTGCCGCACGTGAGGTCACCACGGCGCTGCTCCCGTAACGGCTGCCCCCGGCAAGCGGTCGCCACATTGACCTATGTCTACAACGAGTCGACAGCGGTGGTGGGGCCGCTGGCGGCGTTCGCCGAGCCGCACACGTACGACCTCTGCGAGCCGCACGCCCGCAGCCTGACCGCGCCGCGGGGCTGGGACGTCGTCCGACACGAGGGCGAGTTCGAGCCGCCACCGCCCACCACTGACGACCTGGTCGCGCTGGCCGAAGCGGTCCGCGAAGCCGCCCGCCCGGCCCCCCGCCCCCCGGAGCCGGACCAGAACCGTCCCGAGAACCCCCACCAGACCGGCCGCCGAGGCCACCTCCGAGTAATCCCCCCCAACCACTAACCCGCCCCCGCCCTGGCCCTCCGGCCCGGCCTCCGGCTCCGCCCGTTCGGCGTTGATCATGAAGTTATTGCCACCCGCCTCGGCGTGTCCGGGCAATAACTTCATGATCAACAAAGGTGCCGGTTGGGGTTAGAGCTTGGTCCAAGCTTGGGTTAGGACTGTGCGGAGGATCTGCTCGATCTCGTCGAAGTGCCGCTGCTCGGCGATCAGGGGTGGGGCCAGTTGGATGACCGGGTCGCCCCGGTCGTCGGCCCTGCAGTAGAGGCCCGCCTGGAACAGGGCTGTCGAGAGGAAGCCGCGCAGCAGGCGCTCCGACTCGGCCTCGGTGAAGGTCTCCCGGGTGGTCTTGTCTTTGACCAGTTCAATGCCGTAGAAGTAGCCGTCGCCGCGGACGTCGCCGACGATCGGCAGGTCGTGCAGCTTCTCCAGGGTGGCCCGGAAGGCGTCCTCGTTGGCGCGTACGTGCCCGACCAGGTCCTCTCGGGCGAAAACCTCCAGGTTGGCCAGGGCCACCGCGCAGGAGACAGGGTGCCCACCGAAGGTCACGCCGTGGGCGAACATGCCGGTCTCGGTGAGGAAGGGTTCCATCAGCCGGTCGCTGGCGATCATTGCGCCGAGCGGGGCGTAGCCGGAAGTGATGCCCTTGGCGGTGGTGATGATGTCCGGCTGGTATCCGTAGCGCACCGCGCCGAAGTACTCGCCCAACCGCCCCCACGAGCAGATCACCTCGTCCGAGACGAGCAGCACGTCGTACGCGTCGCAGATCTCCCGTACCCGCCGGAAGTAGCCGGGCGGCGGTGGGAAGCATCCGCCGGAGTTCTGGACCGGCTCAAGGAACACCGCGGCGACCGTGTCCGGCCCTTCCCGCTCGATGGCCCGACCGATCTCGTCGGCGGCCCACCGGCCGAACGCCTCGGGGTCGTCGCCGTGCTCGGGCGCCCGGTAGAAGTTCGTGTTCGGCACCTTGATCGCGCCCGGCACCAGTGGCTCGAAGTCGCTCTTGATGCCGGGCAGGCCGGTGATCGACAGGGCGCCCATGGAGGTGCCGTGGTAGGCGATGTACCGGCTGATCACCTTGTACTTGTTGGGCTGCCCGGTGCGCTTGAAGTATGCGCGGGCCAGCTTCCACGCCGCCTCGACGGCCTCGGAGCCGCCGGTGGTGAAGAAGATCCGGTTGAGCTCGCCGGGGGTGAGCGCGGCGATCCTCTCGGCAAGCTCGATGGCCTTCGGGTGCGCGTACGACCAGAGCGGGAAGTAGGCCAGCTCACCGGCCTGCTTGGCGGCGGCCTCGGCCAGCTCGGTGCGGCCGTGGCCGGCGTTGACCACGAAGAGTCCGGCGAGCCCGTCCAGGTAGCGGCGACCCTGCGCATCCCACACGTACGCTCCCTCGCCGCGCACGATGGTCGGCACCTCACCGGCGGAGTAGCTCGCCATCCGGGTGAAGTGCATCCAGAGGTGGTCGGTGGCGTTGGCCATGTCAGCCCCATCGGTCGTCGGGCCGGTCAAAGGGGTGAAGCCGGCCGCTCTGCCAACGGTTATCGCACAGCCCCGACCTCCGAAGCAAGTGTTATCGGCGGTATCACGGCCGGTTGGCGACGGATTTAGCGCAGAGTTGTAGCCGATGCAACGGAATCCGCACCACTGTTGCCGGGTTGATCGGCGGTCCGCGAGAGTCCGAGGTGCGCTGGTGGCCGCCTTTGGAGCTGAATCGTTTGCGACATCACGGCTGCCCTGTCACGGCTGCCTTGTCACGGCTGCCTTGTCACAGATGCCCTGTCGCCGCCGCTCCACGAGCCCTGCCGGGGTTCGCGCCGTCGACCAGACAGGCCGGCTCGTCGCCGGGGGGTCTGCTGGTCTGTGTATGGGGGTCGGCCGGCTCGTCGCCCGACAGGTCTGCTGGTTTGTGCGTGGGGGTCGGCCGGCTCGTCGCCCGACAGGTCTGCTGGTTTGTGTGTGGGGGTCGGCCGGCTCGTCGCCCGACAGGTCTGCTGGTTTGTGCGTGGGGGTCGGCCGGCTCGTCGCCCGACAGGTCTGCTGGTTTGTGCGTGGAGGTCGGCCGGCCCGCCGATTCGTTTGCGACATCAGCTCCAAAGGGCCCGGCTGGTAGTAGCGCCTCCCTCCGGCCGCCGGCTCGATCCACTCCGGATCGCCGAGATCGCGGTGTTCGGGCGTGGTTGACACCGCGATATTGGTGAACTCGAGTGGATCAAGCGCGAGCGCCGGGGCTGGGAGGCGGGGGTCGTCCCCGGGGTGACGCGGTCGGGGCGTCGGGGTTGGGTCGGGGTCGGGGCGGCGCGGTCAGGGTGACGGGTCGGGTGACGCGGGTCGGAGCGCGGGGGTGGGGTGGCGTGGGTCAGGTGGCGCGGGTGACGCGGTGGGCGCGGCCGGGGTCGCTGGCCACTGATCCACTCGGGCTCACGGAAACCGGGGCGTCGGGGCGGTCCCGACACCCCGGCTTCCTGAAGACCGCGTGGATCAAGCGCCGCGTGGATCAAGCGCCGCGTGGATCGAGCGCCGCGTGGATCGAGCGCCGCGTGGATCGAGCGCTGCGTGGAGCACAACGGTGGCGGCGTCAGGCCGTACCCCAGGTGTAGGTCTGTTTGCGGAGTTTGAGATAGACGAACGCCTCGGTGGAGAGCACCCCGGGCACCGCGCGCAGCCGTTGCAGGATCTCCAGCAGGTGGTCGTCGTTGCGGCAGACCACCTCGGTGAGCAGGTCGAACGACCCGGCGGTGATCACCACGTAGTCGACCTCGTCCAGCTCGGCCAGCCGATCCGCGACCGCTTCCAGGTCGCCGTCGGTACGTAGGCCGATCATCGCCTGCCTGTTGAAGCCGAGCTGGAGCGGATCGGTCACCGCCACGATCTGCATCACACCGGAGTCGAGCAGCCGCTGCACCCGCTGGCGGACCGCCGCCTCGGACAGCCCCACAGCCTTGCCGATCGTCGCGTACGGGCGACGGCCGTCCTCCTGAAGCTGCTCGATGATCTGCTTGGCCACGTCATCCAGCAGAGCGTGATTGGCACCGTCACGGACAGCGACGCGTCGACCGCCATTGCTGTTCTCGTGCTGCCGGTTTGTCATTGCCCGCTCCCCATGTCCCGAATCGTGATGTCGCGCGTGTATCCCCGCGTAGTCTGGCGTATTTCGTCGTGTATCGCTATTCCCGCAACGGAATCCCTTGTAAGGGAGGTCACCTCATGCCAGGATCAGTCGTCCATGGCACTTGACCCTCCCGACATTCCCGCCGGCGTGCCTCCCCGTCCCGCCCGCCGACGATGACCCCCTAGGAGTCGTCATGCGTACTCCCCTCCGGCCCCTCTCCCGGCGTGGACTGCTCACCGGCACTCTCGGTTCGGCCGCCCTGCTCACCATGGGCGGCAGCCTCGCGGGCTGCGGCACCAAGGGCGCGCAACAGACCGAAGCTGGCTGCGTCAGCGAGGACCTCTCCGGCACCGAGAAGAAACTCGCCTTCGCCAACTGGCCGCAGTACATGGACGTGGACGACACTGACGAGTCCAAGCGACCGAGCCTCGACGAGTTCATCACGAAGACCGGCATCCAGGTGACCTACACCGAGGACATCAACGACAACAACGAATTCTTCGGCAAGGTGCAGAACCAGCTCGCCGCCTGCCAGAGCACCGACCGGGACATCATCGTGCTGACCGACTGGATGGCGGCCCGGATGATCCGGCTCGGCTGGATCCAGAAGTTGGACCCGGCGAAAATCCCGAACGTGCAGGCCAACCTGCTTCCGTCGCTGCTCAACCGCCCCTTCGACGCCGAGAACCGGATCTCGATCCCGTGGCAGTCCGGCCTCGCTGGCCTTGCCTACAACGGCAACGTCACGAAGGAACTGCGGACTGTCGACGAACTGCTCACCCGCCCCGACCTCAAGGGCAAGGTGACAGCGCTCAGCGAGATGCGCGACACCATGGGCCTGCTGCTCGGGTCGAACGGGCACGACCCGGCGAACTTCACCGCCGCCCAGTTCGACGACGCCCTCAACAAGCTCAAGAAGGCAGTCGACTCCGGGCAGATCCGCAAGTTCACCGGCAACGACTACGCGCCGGACCTGGCCAAGGGCGACATCGCCGCGTGCATCGGCTGGTCCGGCGACGTCATCCAACTGTCCGGTGAGGACGAGAAGGTGCGCTTCGTCGCGCCGGACTCCGGCGTGATGCTCTACAGCGACAACATGATGGTCCCCAACAAGGCCACCCACAAAGGCAACGCCGAAGCGCTGATCAACTACTACTACGAGCCGGCGGTCGCGGCGAAGCTCGCCGCCTACGTCAACTACATCTGCCCGGTCACTGGCGCTCAGGCCGAGATGGAGAAGATCGACCCCGAGCTGGCCGCCAACCCGCTGATCTTCCCGGACGAGGCGCTGCTGTCGAAGTCCAAGGTGTTCATGGCCCTGGACGAGAAGCAGGAGAAGGAGTACGAGGGCAAGTTCCAACAGGTCATCGGGGCGTGACGAGGATGGCGCGCGAGACACCCGCCGGCGACCTGCGCCTGGCCAACCTCACCAAACGGTTCGGCGTCTTCACAGCTGTCGACGACCTGAGCCTGACCATCGAGCAGGGCTCGTTCTTCGCGCTGCTCGGCGCGTCCGGCTGCGGCAAGACCACCACGTTGCGGATGATCGCCGGCCTGGAGGAGCCGACCAGCGGCCAGGTGCTGCTCGGTGACCGGGACATCGCCCGGCTGCGGCCCTACAAGCGGCCGGTCAACACCGTCTTCCAGAGCTACGCGCTCTTCCCGCACCTCGACATCTTCGAGAACGTGGCCTTCGGGCTGCGCCGACGCGGCATCCGCTCGGTCGGCGACGAGGTCACCCGGATGCTGTCGCTGGTGCAACTCGACGGCTACGGCAACCGCCGCCCCGCCCAGCTCTCCGGGGGGCAGCAGCAGCGGGTCGCGCTGGCCCGCGCCCTGATCAACCGGCCGCAGGTGCTGCTGCTCGACGAGCCGCTGGGCGCACTCGACCTCAAGCTGCGCCGACAGATGCAGATCGAGCTGAAGCGCATCCAGACCGATGTCGGCATCACCTTCGTGCACGTCACCCACGACCAGGAGGAGGCCATGACGATGGCCGACACCGTCGCGGTGATGAACGCCGGCCGGATCGAGCAGTTGGGCGCCCCGGCCGACATCTACGAGTTTCCCGCCACTGCTTTCGTGGCCAACTTCCTCGGCCAGTCCAATCTGCTCGCCGGCGAGGCCACCAGCGCCAGCGGCGGCGACGTCGCGGTGACGGCGCACGGCACGCGCTTCTCGGTGCCCGCCGGCCGGTCGCGGGCCGAGCACGGCCCGGTTCACCTGGGGGTACGCCCCGAGAAGCTGATTCTGGTCGGCGCCGCCGACCAGGTGCCCGCCGGGCATCAGCAGGTCACCGGAGTGGTCACCGACGCCTCCTACGTGGGAGTCAGCACGCAGTACCTGCTGCGCACCGGCTGGGGCACCGAGTTGTCGGTCTTCGCCGCCAACAGTGGGACGTCGACGCCGGTGGCGGTCGGCAGCGAGGCGGTGGCGTACTGGGATCCGCAGCACGCGTTCCTGCTGCCCCGCGACGCCGCAGACACCGACCGGACGTCGCCGGTGCTGGACGAGCCGGTGGGTGCGTCGTCGTGACCCTGCTGGCCCCCACCAGAGCGGGGCACCCGCCGCCCTCGCCACCGGCAGCCCGGTCCGGGCGACGCCGACTCCTGCCGTACCTCCTGTTGCTGCCCGGTGCGGCCTGGCTGCTCATCTTCTTCGGTGTGCCGCTGGTGCAGTTGGCGGCGGCCAGCCTGTACGACCCCAGCGGCTCGCTCTCCACCGGGTACGCGATGACCTGGGCGGTCAGCAACTACCCGGACGTGCTGCAGGCGTACTGGCCGCAGTTCCTGCGCTCGTTCGGTTACGCCGGGCTGGCCCTGGTGTTGGCGTTGCTGCTGGGCTACCCACTGGCGTACGCCATCGCGCAGAAGGCCGGCCGCTGGAAGAATTTGCTGCTGGTCTGTGTCGTCGCGCCGATGTTCACCAGCTTCCTGGTCCGCACGCTGGCCTGGAAGACGATCCTGTCGGACAACGGCGCGCTCGTCGGTCTGCTGCGCGACGTGCACCTGCTCGCCCCGGACGGTCGGCTGTTGGCCACGCCGTTCGCTGTGGTGCTCGGCCTGACGTACAACTTCCTGCCGTTCCTGGTGCTGCCGCTGTACGCGAGCCTGGAGCGGCTGGACCCCCGGTTGCTGGAGGCGGCCACCGACCTGTACGCGAGCCCGGTGCAGGCGTTCCGTCGGGTGACGCTGCCGCTGTCCATGCCCGGTCTGGTCGCCGGCACGCTGCTGTTCTTCATCCCGGCGAGCGGCGACTACATAAACGCCGAACTGCTCGGCACCCCGAACGAATACATGATCGGCAACGTCATCGACTCGGCGTTCCTGGTCCGACTGGACTACCCGCAGGGCGCCGCGCTGTCGTTCCTGCTGATGGCGGCGATTCTCGCGGTGGTCTTCGGCTACCTCCGTCGAGCCGGCACGGAGGAGGTCCTGTGAGGGTTTCCCGTTGGCTCGCGGACCGCTGGGTGATGATCGTGGCGTTACTGGTGCTCGGCTACCTGGCGCTGCCGATCCTGGTGGTGGCCGCGTTGTCGTTCAACCGGCCGTCGAGCCGGCTGTCGTACGACTTCAACGAGTTCACAGTGGACAACTGGCGGCAGCCGTGCGCCAGCTCGGACATGTGCGACGCCGTGGTCCGCAGCGTGCAGATCGGTTTCCTCGCCACGGTCGTCGCCACTGTGCTCGGCACCCTGATGGCGTTCGCGCTCGTCCGGCACCGTTTCCGTGGCCGATCCGGGATCAACGTGCTGATCTTCCTGCCGATGGCCACCCCGGAGTTGGTGATGGGCACGTCGTTGCTGGCCCTGTTCGTGTCGGCGGGCGTACCGCAGGGCTTCTGGACCATCGTGATCGCGCACGTGATGTTCTGCGTGTCGTTCGTGGTGGTCACCGTGAAGGCGCGGCTCGCCGGAATGGACCGGCGGCTGGAGGAGGCCGCCATGGACCTCTACGCCAACGAGTGGCAGACGTTCCGGCGGATCACCCTGCCGCTGGTGCTGCCCGGCATCGTGGCCGCCGCGCTGCTGGCCTTCTCGCTGAGCTTCGACGACTTCATCATCACCAACTTCAACGCCGGCACCACTGTCACGTTCCCGATGTACGTCTGGGGCGCCGCCCAGCGTGGCATCCCCCCACAGGTCAACGTCATCGGCACGGCGATGTTCGCGGTCGCGCTGCTGCTCGTGGGGCTCAGCTCGCTGCGCGGTCGACGGGCCCGCCGCGCCGCGCTGCTGTCCGGGCCGTCATGACCCTCCCGCATACCGGCCGGGCGTTGGCCGACGCGGCACCCGTGCCGTACTGGCTCGACCGCCCGGACCGCCCCGACCCGCTGCCGCCACTAGGCGGTCGGCACAGCGCCGACCTGCTGGTGATCGGCGGCGGTTACAGCGGACTGTGGGCCGCGTTGTTGGCGAAACAGGCGGACCCGGACCGGGACGTGCTGCTCGTCGACGCCGGGACCTGCGGTTGGGCCGCGTCCGGGCGCAACGGCGGTTTCTGCGCCGCCTCGCTGACCCACGGCCTCGCCAACGGCGTCGACCGGTTTCCCGACGAGGTCGGCGAGTTGGAACGCCTCGGCCGGGACAACCTGGACGCCATCGCCGCCACCGTCGCGTCGTTCGAGATCGACTGCGACTTCGAGCGCACCGGTGAACTGGCCGTCGCCGTCGAGCCGTACCAACTTGACGGGCTGGCCGCCGACGCGGACCTGGCCCGCCGGTACGGCCACCGGGTGCGGTTGCTCGACCGGGACGAGGTACGCGCCGAGGTGCACTCACCGACGTACCTGGGTGGGATGTTCGACGCCGACCGGGTGGCGATGGTGGACCCGGCGAAGCTTGCCTGGGGGCTGCGCCGCGCCTGCCTCGACCTCGGCGTACGCGTGCACGAGCACACCCGGGTCACCGGCCTGCGCGCCGACAGCGCGGCGGTGAACGCCAGCACCCTGGGCACCGGTCCCGCCGCCCACCCGGTCGACAGTGGCCGGGTCGACACCCGGGCCGCCGGCCTGCCCGGCTCGATACGGGCGCGCCGGGTCGTGCTGGCCACCAACGCGTTCCCGCCGCTGCTGCGCCGGCTGCGGGCGTACCTGGTGCCGGTCTACGACCACGTGCTGATGACCGAGCCGCTCACCGCGGCGCAGCGTGACGCCATCGGATGGCGCAACCGGCAGGGGCTCGCCGACACCGCCAACCAGTTCCACTACTACCGGATCACCACCGACGGGCGGATCCTCTTCGGCGGTTACGACGCGGTCTACCACTACGGCAACCGGGTCGCGCCCGAGCTGGAGCAACGCCCAACCACCTTCACCACCCTCGCCCGCCACTTCTTCGCCACGTTCCCGCAGCTCGCCGACGTGCGGTTCAGCCACCGCTGGGGCGGCGTCATCGACACCTGCACCCGGTTCTGCCCGTTCTTCGGCACCGCCTACGGCGGTCGGCTGGCGTACGCGGCCGGCTACACCGGCCTCGGCGTCGGGGCCACCCGCTTCGGGGCCCGGGTGCTGCTCGACCTGCTCGACGGCGGGAACACCCCGCTGACCGGGCTCGACCTGGTTCGCCGCAAGCCACTGCCGTTCCCGCCGGAACCCGTCCGCGCGGTCGGCATCAATCTCACCCGCTGGTCACTGGCCCGCGCCGACGCGCGTGAGGGTCGGCGCGACCTCTGGCTCCGTACTCTCGATCGTTTCGGTTTGGGGTTTGATTCCTGATGCGTGTCCTCCTCGTCGGCGCCGGTGGCGTCGGCTCCGCCGCCGTAGCCATCGCCGCCCGACGGACCTTCTTCGAGACCATTGTGGTCGCCGACCACGACCCCGTGCGGGCCCAGCGGGCGGTCGCCGGGCACGGTGACCGTTTCGTCGCCGCCCAGGTGGACGCCTCCTCGGCCGACGCGATCACCGCGCTGTGCCGGGAGCACCGGATCACGCACGTGCTGAACGCCGTCGACCCGCGGTTCGTCATGCCGATCTTCAACGGCGCGTTCGCGGCCGGCGCCGACTACCTGGACATGGCGATGTCGCTGTCGCATGTCGAGACCGGCGTGAAGCTCGGCGACGAACAGTTCGCGCTGGCCGACACCTGGTCGGCGGCCGGTCGGCTGGCGCTGTGCGGCATCGGGGTCGAGCCCGGCCTCTCCGACGTGTTCGCCCGTTACGCCGCCGACGAACTGTTCAGTGAGATCGACGAGATCGGTGTCCGGGACGGGGCGAACCTCACCGTCGACGGGTACGCCTTCGCGCCCTCGTTCTCCATCTGGACCACCATCGAGGAGTGCCTCAACCCGCCGGTCATCTGGGAGCGGGACCGGGGCTGGTTCACCACCGAACCGTTCTCCGAGCCGGAGGTGTTCCACTTTCCGGAGGGGATCGGGCCGGTCGAGTGCGTCAACGTCGAGCACGAGGAGGTGCTGCTCATCCCGCGCTGGGTCAAGGCCCGGCGGGTCACCTTCAAGTACGGCCTCGGCGACGAGTTCATCGAGGTGCTCAGGACGCTGCACAAGCTCGGCCTGGACGCGGTCTCCCCGGTGCGGGTACGCGGCGTCGACGTGTCCCCGCGTGACGTGGTGGCCGCGAGTCTGCCCGACCCGGCCACGCTCGGTGCCCGGATGCGCGGCAAGACCTGCGCCGGCACCTGGGTACGCGGTCTCGGCCCGGACGGGCATCCCCGCGAGGTCTACCTGTACCACGTGGTCGACAACGAGTGGTCGATGCGGGAGTACGGGCACCAGGCGGTGGTCTGGCAGACCGCCGTCAACCCGGTCGTCGCGTTGGAGTTGCTCGCCAGCGGCGCGTGGGCCGGGGTCGGAGTGCTCGGACCGGAAGCGCTGCCCCCGATGCCCTTCCTCGACCTGCTGACCGGTTACGGGTCACCATGGGCGGTGGAGGAGCGGTGAGCATGCGGCGCTGACGGCATCGCGACAGTTCCGTCGCCGCCGTTGGGCCTCCGATCCCTTGTCGACGCGGTGCATGGTGATCTGCGGCTTTTGGTGGTGCTGACACCCGCACGATCGGCCCTGCCCGGCCAGCCTGGAGGGTTGCCACGTCTGTCGACTCGTCGCCCACGAACGCGCCCACTGATCTTTCCTTGAGGCGAAAGGCGCAGGTGACGAGCGCGACGGTGGATATTGCAGGCTGTGTTTGCGACGACACTCATCGCCGTGACGATGCAACCACCACAGAACCCGGGGCCGCCGTACCCGCCGTCGTTCGGCCAGACGCCCCGACCGAACTGGTTCCGCCGGGCAACTCCCGCCAGCCGGGTCGCCGTGATCCTCGGCTCGGTGACGTTGTCGATCCTGCTGCTCTGCTGCACCGGCACCGCCATCGTCGGCGCGTTGACCGGCGAGCCGGAACCGACCAGGACCGACACTGCCGCCGAGCAGCCGCAGCAGCCGATCCTGGCCGCGCCCGGCGAACCGGCCCAGGACACCCCGGCCATCGCCGCGCCCTCGTCGGAGCCCGCCACTGCGCCCTCGTCGGCGGCGCCCTCGTCGGCGGCAGCCGCGCCGGTGGTGCAGGTGACGACAGTGACGGAACAGGCCACCATCCGGTACGGCCAGCGGACCGTCAAGGACTCGTCACTGGCAGAGGGTAAGCGGGTCGTCCGGACCAAGGGCGTGAACGGGGTCCGGACCCTGACCTACGAGGTGACCACCACCGACGGCGTGCGGACCGCCAAGAAGCTGGTCAAGTCCGCCGTGACGAAGCAGCCGGTGACCCAGGTAGTGGCGGTCGGCACCAAGAAGCCGCAGTCGTCGAAGTGCGACCCGAACTACAGCGGCTGCGTCCCGATCGCCAGCGACGTCGACTGCGCGGGTGGCAGTGGCAACGGCCCCGCCTACGTCAGCGGACCGATCAGAGTCATCGGCAACGACATCTACGACCTGGACCGAGACGGCGACGGCATAGCCTGCGACTAACCCCCAACCCCACCCCCCCCACCCCCAGCCCCCCGCGATCTTGCACTTTCTGTGCTCAATTTTCGTTTCCTATCGGGCATATCGACGACAGGAAGTGCAAGATCGCGGGGGTGAGGGTTCTGGGTGGGACTAATACGGTGTGAGGCGCTAGCACGGGAGGCGGTGGGGTTGGGGGTTGTCCACAAGGGGGATCGTTTTCCACAGGTGGTCATCGCGGGACCTCTATGGGGTCCTGGATTGGTCAGCTTGCTTCCATGGCTACTCAGTTGTGGCGTACTGACGCACTCATGCGGCAGCTCACCGTCGGTCGGATCCGTAGTCGGCTCGACCGCGAGGAATTGCACCGCGTACGCAGAGGGGTCTACGCCGACCAACCCTGCAGCGACGATGACACGCTGCGTGCACTGATGCTCCGGCTACCCGATGGGGCGATGTTGGCGGGGCAGAGTGCCGCTCGCCGATACGGCTTCGGGGTGCTGCGCGACGATCTGATTCACATCCAGTTGCCCGCCGAGGTGCAAAAGCCGCGTCTGCCCGGGGTGGTAGTCCACCGGACGGTTCTACCCGCTCGGCCCGTCTTCGTTGGAGATCTGCCCTGCGTGCCAGCGGCTCGCTGTGCAGTCGACCTGGCTCGCGCCGTTCGGCGGCTCGACGCACTCCCGGTGCTCGACGCCGCGCTCCGGTCGGGCTTGGTCACCCAGGATGACCTGCTGGCCGAGGTTGCGGCACACAACGCATTGCGTGGTGTCCGCCAAGCCCGGCAACTCATACCGCTGGCGGACGGTCGGGCGGAGTGCCGACAGGAAAGCCAGTTGCGACTGATCCTGATCGACGGAGGGTTGCCCCCGCCGGAGCCGCAACTATGGGTGGCCGACCGCCATGGCATCCCTCTGTACCGGCTCGACCTGGGCTACCGCGAACACCGAATCGGCATCGAGTACGACGGACTGTCGCACCTGGACCGCGACCGACTCAGGCACGACCGCGAACGGGTCAACTGGCTGGATGCGGCCGGTTGGCGGATGCGCTATTTCACCGATCGTGACCTCTACCGCCGCCCCCAACACATCAAAGCCACCATCCGGGCCGCCCTCCCCTAACCCCGCACCGCCCCGCCCCGCCCCGCCCCGCCCCCGTCGATCTTGCACTTTCTGCCTCGACGAATAACACCTTCGGGGCATTTGGGCAACACGAAGTGCAAGATCGACGGGGCGGGGTGGGGGTGAGGTGGGGTGGGGTGGGTTGGACTTCAGGGCGAGCGCACGGGGTGTGGCCTCTTGTGAGGCAGCTCACCCTTTGGATGGCAATCTCCGTGGTCGGTGGGGGCGGACCGGGCAGGTGGTGTGACACGGGCACGAAGTCGACCGGGACTGGCTTGCGGTGGTTTGCCCGCTGGACACCCGCGTGGAGGATGGCTGCGACGGGTGCTTACAGAACCCTTAACCCGGGCCTGCGACGGTATGCCGGGCAAGCCGAACTGGGGGAGCGGGAGAACGTGCGGGTGCTGGTGGCGGACGACGAGCGGTTGTTGGCGGACACGGTGGCCGAAGGGCTGCGCCGTCTCTCGATGGCCGTCGACGTCTGCTACGACGGTGACGGTGCGCTGGAGCGGGTCGGGGTGAACCGGTACGACGTCGCGGTGCTGGACCGGGACATGCCCGGACACACCGGCGACGAGGTGTGCCGCAGCATCGCCGACTCGCAGGTCGGCACCCGGGTGCTGCTGCTCACCGCGGCGGCCGGCATCCGGGACCGGGTGGAGGGTCTCGGCCTGGGCGCGGACGACTACCTGACCAAGCCGTTCGCCTTCGCCGAGCTGGTGGCCCGGGTGCAGGCCCTCGGGCGACGGTCCACGCCGGCGCTGCCACCGGTGCTCGCCCGGGACGGCCTGGCGTTGGACGTGGGCCGGCACCTGGTTACCCGGGACGGCCGCCCCCTCGCGCTGAGCCCGAAAGAGTTCGCTGTGCTGCACGTGCTGCTGCGCGCGGACGGTCAGGTGGTCAGCGCCGAGGAGTTGCTGGAGCAGGCCTGGGACGAGTTCGCCGACCCGTTCACCAACGCCGTACGGGTCACCGTGATGACCCTGCGTAAGAAGCTCGGTGATCCCGCGATCATCCACACCGTTCCGAAGGCCGGCTACCGCATCGGCGGCGCGGCGTGAGCTGGACGCCCCGACGTCGGGTGCTGCTGGTGGGGCTGCTGGCGCTGCTGGCCGGCCCGGTGCTGCCGGCGATGGGAAAGTGGCTGTCGGGGTTCACCTGGACCTGGGGGCAGCAGTTCTGTGATCTGCCCATGCCCGGGTTGGCGACGGTGTGCGGCAACGTACGGCCGGGTGCGTTCATGCTTCCCCTGGTGGCTGTCCTGCTCGTGACGGTGGCCGTCCTGGTGGGCCTCTGGTTCGCCGCCGTGTGGTGCCTGCGTCCGGTCGCTGACCTGGCCGGGCCGATCGGGCATCTCGGCCCGCAGAACCTCGGTCACCGCATTCGGCCCCGGGGCAGCGACGAGCTGGCCCGGTTGTCCCGGGCGATCGACGAGATGATGGAACGCGTCTCCGCCGGGTACGAGGGGCAGCGGCGGTTCGCCGCCAACGCCTCGCACGAGCTGCGGACGCCCCTCGCCGTGCAGCGGACGCTCATCGAGGTCGGCATGGCCACGGCGCTCACCGGCGAGCAGTTGGAGCTGCTGACCAGTCAGCTGCTGGAGACCAACGAGCGCAACGAACGGCTCATCGAGGGCCTGCTCGCGCTCAGCGAGAGCGACCAGGGCCTCCGATCGCGGATACCGCAGAGGTTGGACACGATCGTCGAGGCGGTGCTGGCCGGATACCTGGACCGGGCCCGGGAAGCCGGGATCACAGTGGAGACCCATCTGGAACCCCGGGTCGTCGTCGGCGAGCGGGTACTGCTGGAACGTCTGGTCACCAACCTGGTGGAGAACGGGATCAAGTACAACCGTTCGGGCGGCTCACTGACCGTCGTGGTGAGCGGCGTGCCCGCGCTGTCGGTGGTGAACACCGGCCAGCCCGTACCGGCCGAGGCGGTGGCCGGTCTGTTCGAGCCGTTCCGCCGACTCGCCCGGGACCGGACCTCGCAGGGCGGTGGGGCCGGCCTGGGCCTGGCCATCGCCCGTTCGATCACCCAGGCCCACGACGGCATCATCGCGGCCCGGCCCGCCGAGTACGGCGGCCTACGGGTCGACGTCCGGCTGCCCACCTTGACCTGACACTTCCACCCTCAGTCACCGGGGTCCACGTACCGCTGGATCCCGCCTGTGGTGTGCCCGAAAAGGAGAGACATGACACGCACCGTTGGCCAGGTCCGGGCCGATGTCGAGGAGGCCAGCCGCTGGCTTTCCGGCCGTGTGGTCCGTACCCCCGTGCTGCGCTCCCCGGTGATCGACGAGCTTGCCGGGGCGCGGGTCCTGCTCAAGGCCGAGAACCTTCAGAACGGCGGCTCGTACAAGATGCGGGGTGCGCTGCGCGCGGTCGGCCGCCTCGCGGTGGCCGGCCACAGCGGGGTGATCGCGCAGAGCACCGGCAACCACGCGGTGGCGGTGGCGTTGGCGGCGCGGCAGCACGGGCTCGCGGCGACAGTGGTGCTGCCTGTCGACGCGGCATCGACGAAGGTCGACCGGGCGCGCGCTGCGGGAGCGCGGGTGGTGTTCGCCGGCACCAGCGTCGAGGAGCGGGTGGCGGTGGCCAACCGGCTCAGCGACGAGAGCGGTCACCCGGTCGTCGACGCGTACGACCACCCGGACGTGATCGCCGGGCAGGGCACCGCGAGCCTGGAGCTGATCGAGGACGCCGAGCGCGCGGGGACGCCGTTGGACGCGCTTGTCGTACCGGTGGGTGGTGGTGGCGGGGTGGCCGGCGCGTGCCTGGCCGCCGCCGGGTCCGGCATCGCTGTGTACGGCGTGGAGCCGGTGGGCTGCGACTCGCTCGCCCGCAGCCTCGCGGCTGGGGTACGTGTGCCGGTATCGCCGACGCCCACCATCGCGGATGGGCTGCGGCCGTCCTGCGTGGGGGAGCTGCCGTTCGCCATCGTGCGGAACACGCTGCGGGCTGTCGTCCGGGTCGACGACGACGAGATCTCCGCGGCGTTCCGGCTGATCCTGACGGAGCTCAAGGTGCTCGCCGAGCCGTCCGGGGCGGCGGGCCTGGCCGGTGCTCTCCGGCTTCCGCCGGACGCCGACCGGCAGCGGACGGTCGGCGTGGTGCTGACCGGCGGGAACGTGGAGGAGGCGCTGGTGGCCCGCTTGATGGCCCCGCGATCCGCCGACCTGGCTGAGGAAGGGGCGGTGGCGTGAGCGCGCCGGTTCGGATCGGAATCCTGTTCGGTGGACCGTCGGCGGAGCACGAGGTCTCCTGTGCCTCCGCGCTCGGGGTGGCCCGGGCGCTCGCCGGTGGCGGCTACCGCACCGTCGCCATCGGCGTCACCCGCGGCGGTGGCTTCCGGCTGATGCCCGACGCGCTGCTGGCCGAGTTGCGCGACCGACCGGCCGGCGAGCGGGCCATCGACGACCAGTTGGTGGTGACCGGTCCGGCAGTCGAGTTGCGGGCCGGTCCGCGTCCGGGTGTCGTGCAGGTGTCCGCCGGCAACGCCCCCGGCGCTGTGCACGCCGAGCTGGACGTGGTCTTCCCGGTGCTGCACGGCCCGTACGGCGAGGACGGGGTGGTGCAGGGGCTGCTGGATTCACTGAACGTCCCGTACGTCGGGTGCGGCATCCTCGCCTCGGCGGTCGGCATGAACAAGGTGGCGATGAAGCGGGCGCTGCGCGCCGAGGGCATCCCCGTCACCCCGTACGTGTCGTTCGATGCGCACACCTACCGGGCTGTCGACGACCCGGAGAAGCTGGTGACCGGGCTGAGCCGGCCACTGTTCGTCAAGCCGGCCAGCATGGGCTCGTCGATCGGCATCTCCCGCGTCGGCGAGGGTGACGACCTGGCCGCCGCCGTGGCGGAGGCGTTCCGCCACGACCAACTCGTCATGGTCGAGCAGGGCGTCGCCGGCCGGGAGTTGGAGTGCGCGGTGCTCGGCGGCTGGCGTCCCGAGGCGTCGGCGGTGGGCGAGGTGCAGGTCAGCGGCGGCTGGTTCGACTACCAGCAGAAGTACTTCGGCGACGCCGACCCGATGATCGTCCCCGCGGTGCTGCCGGACGAGGTGACCGCGCGGGTCCGCGAGCTGTCGCTGCGCGCGTTCGCCGCGATCGGCGGTTGGGGTCTGGCCCGGGTCGACTTCTTCTACGACGAGACGACCGGTGAGCTGTACGTCAACGAGCTGAACACGATGCCCGGCTTCACCGCGCACTCGATGTACCCGAAGGTGTGGGCCGCCGTCGGGGTCGGCTACCGGGAGGTGGTGGACCGGCTCGTCGAGTTGGCCCGGCTCCGGCACGCGGAACGGCCGGCGAGCGCAGCGGGGAGCATCCGATGATCCTGCTCTCCGACCCCCGGGTGGCGGCGGTGCCCAGCGCCGACGACGGCGACGAGTTCGTGGACCTGCGTGAGCTGCCGGAGTTGCGGCTCGACGGCCGGGCGGCCGACCCGGCCGGGGCGTACGCCCGGGTGCGGGCCGGTGTCGTGGAGCGGCTGCTCGCCGCGCAGCGTGCCCTGCCCGGTGGGCTGCGCCTGCTGGTGGTCGAGGGCTACCGGCCGTACCAGGCGCAACTGGCCATCTTCACCGGCTACCGGGACGAGCTGCGCCGGCGGCACCCGGACTGGTCGCCGCAGCGGCTGCACCGGGAGACCACGAAGTTCGTCGCACCGGTCGAGGTGGCCCCGCACAGCACGGGCGGCGCGGTGGACCTGACGCTCTGCACGGACGACGGTGTGGAACTGGACCTGGGCACTGCCATCGACGCCACCCCGGAGGACAGCGCCGACGCCTGCTTCACCGACGCGCCGGCGATCGGCGGCACCGCCCGCCGGCACCGGCAGATCATGGTGGAGGCCCTCGGTGGCGCGGGGATGGTCAACTACCCGACCGAATGGTGGCACTGGTCGTACGGCGACCGTTACTGGGCGCTGATCACCGGTGCTCCGCGCACCCGCTACGGGCCGGTGGACCTGGCCGCCGCACGATCGATACCCGTGCCGGCTGAACGGTAGGACGCTCCGGTCCGTACCGGTGAGTGAAGGACACCACCGAGGACGGGAGTGACGGCGATGAGGGTGCAGCGCAGGCACGTGCTGGCAGCGAGCGTGGCGGTGCTCGCCGCGGTGGGCGTGTCGGTGGGGACCAGCTTCGGGTTCGCCGACACGGCCCCGGCGCGGTCGTCGGTCTGCTCCGGCTCGGTCACCTTCTCCGCTGAGGGCGGGGCGCCGGCCGCGACCAGCGACCGGTTCCCGGTGGGTACCCGGCTGCGGGTGACGAACCTTGACAACAACCGGGCTGCCACTGTGACGGTGACCGGCCCGTCGGGCAGTTGCGTGCTGCTCAACGCGGCGGCCATGGAGCTGGTCCGCGAGCCGGGGAAGAACGTGATCCGCCGCAACGTGGTGGAACGCGTCGACGGCGCTGCCCCGCCCGCCGGCGCTCCGGCCCCCGGCACCGTCCGTCCGGGCGCCGCGTCTCCCGGCGCGCCCGGCCCGGCGCCCCGGTCGGCGTGCTCCGGGGCGATCACCTTCTTCGAGGAGGCGGCGGGACCGGCGGCGACCAGCGGGCAGTTCCCGGTGGGCACCCGGCTGCGGGTGACCAACCTTGACAACAACCGGGCGACCACGGTCACGGTGACCGGCCCGTCGGGCAGTTGCGTGTTGCTCAACTCGGCCGCCATGGAGCAGATCCGCGAGCCGGGCAAGAACCTGGTGCGCCGCAACACTGTCGAAGTGCTTCGCTGACCTCGGCGGAGGGGCCCGTGCACCGGGCCCCTCCGCCGCTCAGCCGCTCAGCCGAAGGCGGCGTCGAGCAGGTCCGCGCCCCGGCTGAGCTGTTCGTCGGAGATCACCAGCGGGGGCAGGAAGCGCAGCACGTTGCCGTACGTGCCGCAGGTAAGGGTGAGTAGGCCGGCGGCGTGACAGGCCGCCGAGATCGCCGCCGTGGCGACCGGGTCGGGGGTGAGGGTGCCCGGCAGCACCAGTTCCACGGCGAGCATCGCGCCCCGGCCGCGGAGCTCGGCCACCCGGGGATCCCGCTCGGCGATGGCCCGCAGCCGGGGGACCAGCACCGACTCGATCCGTCGGGCCGCACCGGCCAGGTCCAGCTCGTGCATTGTCTCGATGGTGGCCAGGGCGGCGGCGCAGGCGATCGGGTTGCCGCCGTAGGTGCCACCGAGCCCACCGACGTGCACGGCGTCCATCAGCTCGGCCCGACCCGTCACCGCGGCGAGGGGCAGGCCACCGGCGATGCCCTTGGCCACTGCCACCAGGTCGGGTTCGACGCCCTCGTGCTGACAGGCGAACCAGTCGCCGGTGCGGCAGAAACCGGTCTGGATCTCGTCGGCGACGAAGACCACCCCGGCCGCCGTCGCCCACTCCCGCAGCGCGGGCAGGAAACCCGGCGCGGGTACGACGAAGCCGCCCTCGCCCTGGATCGGCTCGATGAGCAGCGCGGCGACGTTCTCCGCGCCGACCTGCTTCTCGACCATCTCGATCGCCCGGGCCGCCCCCTCCGCGCCGGAGAGCCCGCCGTCGCGCAGCGGGTACGACATCGGCACCCGGTAGATCTCCCCGGCGAACGGCCCGAACCGGTGCTTGTACGGCATGTTCTTCGCTGTCAACGCCATGGTCAGGTTGGTCCTGCCGTGGTAGGCGTGGTCGAACACCACTACCGCCGGCCGCCCGGTGGCGTGCCGGGCGACCTTGACGGCGTTCTCCACCGCCTCCGCGCCGGAGTTGAACAACGCCGAGCGCTTCGTGAACCCGCCGGGCGTCAACGCGTTGAGCTGCTCGGACACCGCCACGTACGACTCGTACGGCGCGACCATGAAGCAGGTGTGGGTGAACCGCTCCACCTGAGCCCGGACCGCCTCGACCACCTTCGGTGCCGAGTTGCCCACGCTGGTCACGGCGATGCCGGCGGCGAAGTCGATCCACTCCCGGCCGTCCACGTCGGTGATCGTCGCGCCGGACGCGTGGTCCACGTAGGACGGGATCACACTGCCGACACCCCGGGCCACGGCGTCGCCGCGCCGCTTGTGCAGCTCTTCGCTCGACGGCATCGTTCAGCCCTCGATGTTGTGCATGACGTGCTTGATCCGGGTGTAGTCCTCCAGGCTGTAGACCGAGAGGTCCTTGCCGTGCCCGGAGTGCTTGAAGCCACCGTGCGGCATCTCGGAGACGAACGGGATGTGCGTGTTGACCCAGACGCAGCCGAAGTCGAGTCGACGGGTCATCCGCATGGCCCGGCCGTGGTCGCGCGTCCAGACCGACGCGGACAGGCCGTAGTCGACGCCGTTGGCCCAGCGCACCGCCTCGTCCTCGTCGGTGAAGCGCTGCACGGTGATGACCGGCCCGAACACCTCGTCCTGGATGATCTCGTCGGCCTGACGCAGCCCGGAGACCACTGTCGGCGCGTAGAAGTAGCCGCGTTCGCCCTGCCGGGACCCGCCGGTCTGGATCGCCGCGTGGTCCGGCAGGCGGTCCACGAAGCCGCTGACCCGGGTGAGTTGGTTGGCGTTGTTCAGCGGGCCGTAGAGCACGTCGGCGTCGTCCGGGGCGCCGGTCTTCGTGTTGCGGGCCTGCTCGGCGAGCGCCGCCACGAAGTCGTCGTGGACGCCGGGACCGGCCAGCACCCGGGTGGCCGCCGTGCAGTCCTGCCCGGCGTTGAAGTAGCCGCCCAGCGCGATGGCCTCGGCGGCCGCCGCCACGTCCGCGTCGTCGAAGACCACCACCGGGGCCTTGCCGCCCAACTCCAGGTGGGTCCGCTTCAGGTCGGGGGCCGCCGCGGCGGCGACCTCCATGCCCGCGCGGGTCGAGCCGGTGATCGACACCAGCTGCGGGGTCGGGTGCGACACGAGGGTACGACCGGTGTCCCGGTCGCCGCAGACCACGTTGAACACCCCCGGCGGGAAGAACTCGGCGGCGATCTCGGCGAGCAGCAGCGTCGACACCGGCGTGGTGTCCGACGGCTTGAGCACCACGGTGTTGCCGGCGGCGAGCGCGGGGGCGATCTTCCAGACCGCCATCATCAGCGGATAGTTCCAGGGGGTGACCTGCGCGCAGACGCCGATCGGCTCACGCCGCACGTAGGAGGTGTGCCCGGCCAGGTACTCCCCGGCGGACCGCCCCTCCAACAGTCGGGCGGCACCGGCGAAGAATCGGAACTGGTCCACCGCCGGGGGAAGCTCCTCCTCGGCGGTGAGCTGGCGGGGCTTGCCGGTGTTGCGGACCTCGGCGTCGACCAGCTCGGCGGCGCGCGCCTCCACCGCGTCGGCGAGCTTGAGCAGTGCCCGCTGCCGCTCGGCGGGGGTGACCTCCCGCCAGCTCTCGAACGCGGTGGCGGCGGCGCTCATCGCCGCGTCCACGTCGGTGGCGCCGGAGACCGGGGCCTGGGCGAACACCTCACCCGTGCAGGGGTCGACAAGGTCGGCGTAACCGCCATCGGACGGGTCGACGTAGGAGCCGTTGACGAAGTTGCGCAGCTGCTGCTGGTCACTCATGAGGGATCACTCCGAGGGGGCCGGGGGCGCGATTCTGCGGCGGTTATCGCAATCTCTCTGCCATCTTCGCTACTGAATTCGCGGCAGACAAGGGTTATTGCGACTGTTTCCGTCGGCTGGTCGCTCGGCTACTCTGCTCGGCGTGGAGCCCGCAGCCTTCTTCGTCGCCTCCCGCCCCGCCACCGGCGAGGGTGAGTTGGCAGTCCACCACCCGTACGACGGCCGCCCGGTCGGGCGTACCACATTCGCCACGCCCGACCAGGTCGACGCCGCCGTCGCCGCGGCGGCAGGGGTGGCCGCGCAGGCCGCGGCCCTGCCCGCGCACGCCCGCGCGGCGGCCCTCGATCACGTGTCCCGGCGGCTCGCCGAGCGCGCGGGCGAGATCGCGGCCCTGATCACCGCGGAGAACGGCAAGCCGCTCAAGTGGGCCCGCGCCGAGGTCGGGCGGGCGGTGTCGACCTTCCGCTGGGCCGCCGAGGAGGCCCGCCGCTTCTCCGGCGAGTTGCAACGGCTCGACACCGACCCGGCTGCCGGCGGACGGATCGCCCTGGTCCGCAGGGTGCCGCGCGGGCCGGTGCTGGGCATCACGCCGTTCAACTTTCCGCTCAACCTCGTCGCCCACAAGGTGGCGCCGGCCATCGCCGTCGGCGCGCCGATCATCGTCAAGCCCGCACCCGCGACGCCCCTGACCGCGGTGCTGCTCGGCGAAGTGCTGGCCGAGACCGACCTCCCGGCCGGGATGTTCTCGGTGCTGCCGCTGCCCAACGACCGCGCCGCCGAACTGGTCACCGAACCCCGGCTACCGGTGGTGTCGTTCACCGGCTCCGGGCCGGTCGGCGCGGCCATCCGCCGCGCCGCGCCGAACAAGCACGTGACGCTGGAGTTGGGCGGCAACGCCGCTGCGGTGCTCTGTGCGGACTGGACCGCCGACGAGGACCTGGACTTCGCCGCGCAGCGCATCGCGACGTTCGCCAACTACCAGGCCGGCCAGTCGTGCATCGCCGTCCAGCGGGTGTACGTGCACCACGCAGTGCACACCGACTTCCTACCCCGGCTGGTGGCGGCGGTGCGGGGGCTGCGGACCGGAGACCCCGCGTCCGAGCTGACCGACGTCGGGCCGATGGTGTCCGAGGACGCGGCCCGCCGGGTCGAGACGTGGGTGGCCGAGGCCGTCGCCGCCGGCGGCACCGTCGAGGTGGGCGGCCTCCGCGACGGCGCGACCTACCCCCCGACCGTCCTCAGTGGCGTGCCGGCGAACGCGAAGGTGGTGGCCGAGGAGGTGTTCGGGCCGGTGCTGGTGGTCACCCCGGTCGCCGACGACCAGGCCGCGTTCACAGCGGTGAACGACTCGGCGTACGGCTTGCAGGCTGGCGTCTTCACCCGGCGCCTGGACGTCGCCTTCGCCGCTGCCCGCGCGCTGGAGGTGGGCGGGGTGATCATCGGTGACGTGCCGTCGTACCGCGCCGACCAGATGCCCTACGGCGGGGTGAAGGGCAGCGGCGTCGGCCGGGAAGGGCTGCGCAGCGCGATGGACGACTACACCGAGCCCCGGGTCATGGTGCTCACCGGCCTCGCGCTCTAGGCCGGCAACACTGCCGGGCTAGTCGGCCTGCCACGTGCCGTCGTCGTGCACCCGGGCAGGGGCGCGGCCGAGCAGCAGGGTGGTCAGCGCGGCGTCGATGGTGTCGCCGAGGAACCACTCACCGGCCTGGTCGAGCGCGAAGACCCGGCCGCGCTCGTCCACCGCCAGGATGCTGTCCTGCTGCTCGGTGCCGATCGGAAAGAGGCGTACGCCGAGCACCGCGCCGAAGTCCGCGAGAGTGTCTGCGGTGTGCGCGACGGTGTGTGGGCGGATGTCGAAGCGGGAGATCCACACCTGCTCGCCCCGGCCCCGCCGCGCGCCGACCAGGCTGGGGAACGCGGTGAGCGCCTCCACGGCGGCCGGAAAGACCTCGTGCCGATTGTTGCGCCCCGGCACCGAGGTGACGTCCCGTACGGCGGCGGCGGCCATGATCTGATCCCCGATGTGTGGCCGCCAACCGGCCGCTACCAGCGCGTTCGCGACCTCCGCCGGGAACCGCCCAGGATCGGGGTCCGGCACCTTCGGCGCGTTCCAGGTCTCGGTGTAGGCGCGAGCGGACTCCGGCAGGACGTTCGCCCGCACCAGGAAGTCGATGCACGAGTCGCAGGGCCGCTCGGCGGGCCCACCAGCGGGATCGCCCGGCTCGCGGATCCGGAAGATCTCGAAGCGGGCGCCCTCCAGCAGCGCCGCCGCCTCGGCCCGCCCCATCGGCGCGATGCCCTCGGCGGCGCGCCGGTGGTCGTACTCGTGCAGGACGTCGGAGACCACTATCAGCTCGGCGTGAGCCGCCCCGCCGCGCACCAGCTCGCCGGGGGGCAACTGGTCGAGATAGTCGCGGACCAGCGGGTGGTGGTTGAGTGGCACGTCGGCCTTCGTGCCCTGGGCCGTCCAGATCCGTCCGCCGATGGTCAGGTGCGCGGCGGTGTTCGGGGTGGCACCCCGATGGATTTCCCGGACCAGCAGGCTCGACGGGTCGAGAGTGCGGGGAGCTGTCGGCCCGGTGGGTTGGCTACGCCGGTACAGCTCCGCCACCACAGTGCTCGGCACCCGGGGCCAGGTGGTGACCGTGCCGGTCTGCTTGTCGATGACTGTCGTCGGCAGGTCACCCGGCACCGTGCGCACCTCGGTGGGCACGACGGACGTGATGACCCACCCCAGGTCGAACTCGTCGACCATCGCTGTGCACTCGTGGCCGAGGCGCTGCGAGTCACGGCGGGCCCAGGTGGCCGCGAGCTGCTCGGCCTGTTGACGGTCGATCACGCATTGAAACTACCGGACTACACGGATCGATGGCGGCCGGTATTGTTTCGCTCTACCGACGGTGACGGGAGGGCGGCGGTGGACGAACAGGCAGACCGGGGCGTCAATCGCGAGCTACGGGCCCGATTCGACGACGTTTATGGGCAATACCAGCAGCTCAGATCCGGTTTGGACACCCTCCAGACGCGACTCGCCGCGCTGCGCGTGACCCGCCGGTCGGCCGATGGGCAGGTGACGGCGACAGTGGGCGCGCAGGGCCAGTTGATCGAGGTCGCGCTGACGCCGGCCATCTACCGGGATCGCGACGCTGACGCGCTCGGCCGAAAGGTCACCGAAACGATCCGGACCGCGGCGACCGCCGCCGCAGACGCCACCCGCGACCTCGTCGCGGAGAGCATGCCGGCCGGCTCCGGAGCGACTGACTTCCTCAAGACCGGCGATTACGCCACACTGCTCGGTCGGGCCGACGCCGTACTCGGCAAAGGTGAGGCGAAGCCATGACCGACGGGCAGCTCTGGCTTGATCCGTCCCGGGCCCGCCGGGGTGGTGCCGACCTGGCCCTCGCCGGCGAGGCGGTGACGGCCCGTCGGGTGGCGGAGGGCAGCGCGATCGAGGCCGCCAGCGGTGCCCGGCCCTGGGGCCGCGACGACATCGGCGCCGCCTTCGAGCGCAACTACAGCGGGTTCGAGCAGACAGTGCTGCGGGCCTGGGCCGGCGTCGGGCGCCGGCTCACCGAGCTGGGCAGTGACGTGGTGGAGGCGGTCGACGCGAGCGTGCAGACCGACGGGGCCAACGCCGCCCGGGTCGGCCGGGCCGCCGACCGGCGCTGACAGCCGACGATCTGAGATGAGCGTGCTGCCGAGCCCCATCCCGCACCCACTGGACTACGCGCCGTGGGACGTGCCCGGCTGGATCTACGAGGCTCTCGACTGGGTGGTCGGCGTGCAGTGGCCGGAGGGCAACGAGCGGGCCGTCTGGGACGTCGCCGACCAGTGGTACGCGGTCGCCTCCGTGCTCGCCGGGCCGCACGCCGACGCCGCCGCGGCCGCCGTCGAGGTGCACAACGGGTACGGCGGCGTCGGGGCTGTCGACGCGGCGTTCGAGGCGGCCTGGCGGGGGATCGCCGAGGGCGCCGACGCCCCGCTGCCCGTGCTGCTCGCGGTCACGGCCGACCTGGGCCGACTGGTCGAGGAGTGCGGTTGCGACATTGAGGGCGCCAAGCTGGAAGTCTGGATCGAGCTGGGCATCCTGGTCATCGAACTACTCACAGTGGCGGTCGCGGCGGTGTTGACCGCCGGTGCGGCAACCCCGGCCGCCGGCGCGGCGATCACCGCGACGCGACTGCTGGTTCAACAGATCTTCAAGCGGCTGATGGGCCAACTGGCCAGCAAGTCACTCAGGCACGGGCTCAAGGAGGCCGGCGAGCGGGCCGCCAAGGAGGTCGCCCGAGGTGGCGCACGCGGGCTCGCCAAGCGGGTCGCCCGTGGAGGGCTGGAGGAGGCCACCGAGGAGGCCGGGGTCACCCTGGCCACCCAGACTTACCAGAACTCCACCGGGCGGGCCCACGGCCTGGACCTGACCGATCTCGGCGCCTCGGCGGTGGGCGGGCTGGCCGGCGGGGCGGTGGCGCCGCTGGCCGGCCTGGGCCGGCACGCGACCGGGCGAGCGGCGAAGGTCGGCGAGCACCTGGGTCGGGAGATGACCGGCGAGGTGCTCGCCGACAGCGCGGCGAGCCTGTCCACCGGTCAGGGCCTGACCTCGATGGAGGACGTGGCGCGCGCCGCCGCGTCCGGGGCCACCGGTTCGGCGACCGGGCAGACCGACCACGCGCTACGCGCCCGGCTCGACGCGCAGGCCAACGCCCTCGCCGGAGCATCGTTCACGGGCCCCTCCCTGCTGCCTGTCGCGGGGGATGTGGCCTCCACGGGAGCACCTCCCTCGCTCGGGGTCTCGTCGACTGCGGCCTCGGCCGGGGGCGGTTCCGCGGGGGTTGCCGATCGTGAGGCTTCGGGTGGTCCGGTCACGGCTGCCGGCATTCCGGTGCAGGCGACGGAAGGCGTCGCCACCACGCCGCCGAACCAGTTGGCTGCGGCGACGTCACCGGTTGTCGAGCAGTCACGAGGAGTCGGGCTGGCATCTCCGGTCGCGCCCGACCCGCACACCTCGTCACCGATACCGGTCGCTGCGGTGTCCGACGTGGAGGTGGTGAACCGTCCGGTAGGCGCCTCCGAGGCGACACAGTTGACGGGTGGGTCGTTCGGCGACAGAGCTGGCGTTTCCCACCCGGTCACGGCCGACCCCGTGCACTCGGCGGTCACCACCAACCCGGTCCCGTCGTCGTCGGCAGCCGATCCGAGCACCTCGGCCGTGGTTGATCCGAGTCGGCCTGCGGTGGGTGCTGACCCGAGGCTTTCGTCGGCGTCCGCGCCCGTGACCGGTCCTCTCGAATCGAGTGGCGGGCCGGCCGCCACCGGTGTGCCGCCGTCCCACCCCGGCAGTTCGCCGCACCCCACCACCAACGGACCGACCGCCTGGTCTCCGACGACCGGCCCCTCCGCACCGACGATCACCCCCGGTCCGGCGGCACCGATCACCTTCGGCGTCCCAACCACCACCAACGCGCCGCTGCCGGTCGCCTCCACCCCTCCGGTCGTGGGTCGGTTCGCCGTGCCGGCGCGAGTCCCGCCCCGGGAGACGCCCACACCGGTGCGAGCGCCCGAGCATCCCGCCCGGGGAAGGGCGTCGATCCCCGTCGACGTGGCGGCGTTCGGCGCCCCATCGGTGCGCGAGCCCGAAACCAACGACGCGTACGCCGCGCAGTGGGCCGCAGCGGCGGAAGCCGCCGAGCGGCGGCGTTACCAGGACCACTACGAATCGCTGCGGATCGCGTTCGAGAACAACCGCCGGCAGGCCGAGGCCGCCCGACTGCGCACCCGAGCCGTGGAACTCGATCGTCGAGCCGTCGAGTACGCCACCTACGCCCGACAACTGCACCAGGCCGGCAACCGGCAGTGGGCCGACGGCTGGCAGCGCGCCGCGAACGAGGAAGCTCGCGCGTACGCCGAATGGCGTGACCTGGCAGACGCGGTGCTGGCCGGCACCACGGCCCCGCCGGTAGTGGACATCAGCGCCACCTTCGAACACGCCAACCGGGACGTGGGCGCACTCGCGCTCGGCGCGGTGGAAACTGCCGGCCCGTCCAGGCTCACCGGCGACGACTATCCGCCGCCGATCGACGACTCCCGGCCGTACGGGCAGCCCGGAGGGCTCCGGCCACCGCTCGCCCTGCACCAGGTCGACGTCGAACGACAAATGCCCCGCGATCCAGACGGCGCCGTCGTCCGCACCGCCGACCCCCGGCAGGGCGGCTGGTTCGGGCTGCTCAACGACGGCGGTCCCGCGGCCGACGCCACCCGGGGCATCAACTGCCTGGACTGCACACTGTCGCTGTTCGAGACGTGGGTGCACGGGCGTCCCCGCGTGTCGGCGCCACGAACCTTCGACGGCTACCTCGACGGTGACATCCGACGCCCCATCCGTGGCGAGGCAGGCGGCCCCGGCCGGGTGGAGGACGTGACCGGCGGGCGCTTCCAGCAACTCCTCGCCCCGACGTCCGGTCACCGTACCGACCCGGGGCATGCGCGGCAGGCCGCCGACCGGGGCTACCGCAACCTGCACGACCAACTGCTGCTGGGCGGCCACGGCAGTTACTCGTTCCTGGTCACCGAGTGGGCGCACGGCGGTTCGCACGCCTGGGTGGCGCTCAACCAGAACGGCACGGTGCTCTACGTGGACCCGCAGAACGGCGTGGTCCGGGACCGGCCTCTCTACCCTGACGTGGTCGGCATCGACGCGCTGGTGTTGAGCGGAGACGGCCGACCGATGCCGCTCGGCGGGCTCCCCAGGGGCCGGTTCAGCGAACGGCCCGACCTGCCGGACCACCCGCCGACGCACGACGACGGCGGCCACGGCGACCCGTACATCAACCGGATGTACCTGCTCCTCGACGGGCCGGGCTCGGCCCCTGATGCCGATAGCGGGCAGAACCGATTCGAGACGGTCCAGGAGACCGCAGCAGAAGAGCGGGGCAACCGCGGCTGGCAGGCTGCCGGTCCACTGTTGCCCGCGGATGAATCTGGCCGCCAGTTGAACCCGAAGGATTGCGAGTTCCTCGGCATCACACCCGATGCCGTCCTGGACTGGGCCGACAGGTCGGCGCCTCTTGGAGCTACCCGGGAGCAGTTCGCACGAATGACGGTCGCTCTCTTCGATGCGTTGCGGGAGGATGGCTTAGACCCGTCAACTGTCGACATTCGGCTTCAGGGCTCATCGGCTCGATTTTTCTCGGGCCCCCACAAGCAAATGCCGACGGAGTCCGAGTTGGTGGACGCCCCGGAGGCGTTGGCGCGTTTGCAGGGCTGGTCGCAGGGGGCGCCACTTCCGCTGCGTAGGCCGTTCGACGCCATGTACCGGCTGGGCCTGGAAGAGCCAAGTGATTACGACTTCCAAATTTCCTCGGATGAGATGGTGGAGCGGGCGCGGCAACACGCGGCCGAGAAATATCCTGGCCTTCGTGTCGTCAACGCGAGGTACGGTTTTGTGACGAAGAAGGTGGCGCGAGAGTGCTTCCCCAACCTGTTTGACTGGGCTGAGCGGCACGCTCGTGATCTGGGCCGCGACGTGGTACCGGCGATTTTCCCTGGTGCCGGTCCGCCGGATCGAGCCGGAACCGGAGTGTCGTCCCACTTCCAAGATTCGGACTGGATTGTTGGGGGACCCAATGTCAGCTAGTTGGATAATTGATCTAAACGGGCAGATGGATCGAGCCACGTTGGGTCGTCTGCGGGCGGCGCTCGGCCTGAATGAAGTCGGGCGTCTTGGCGACGACTGGGACGAGTTGTTCGGCGAAGTCAAACGGACAATCGCAGGGGTGTCAGCGAGCGTTGGGCTTTGGCGCGACGTGGACAGCCAGGGGTGGCGCCTCGACATCGATCTGCTGGCGGAGCCGGGCGACTCGGACGTGCGGGATCTGCTGGCTGTGGTCCGGGCGGAGATTGAAGCGGCGGGCGTAGAGGTCACTTCAATCGCGAGCCGCCGATAGGCGGCAAAGTCGAAGTGTCAAGTCGGGTGTACGCCAGATTCGGCAGGACCAGGCCGCCGCTGACCCGGCCTCCGCCCGGCCCGCGAGTTGGCTACCGAGGCTGGCCTGAGCGTGAAAGACGATCGGCGGGGCCCTAGCGGGGCTGAATAAGATCGACACATGGCGAGATTCGGTACGCAGAGCGCCAGGTCCACTGTCTGGGCCTGGCCGGTCGGCATCCTGATCGGTCTGGCGATCGGCATTCCTGTCTTCGGTGCGAAGGGTGGCGTCGCCTTCAGTGTCGCCTTCGGCACTGCGTTCGCGTTCGGCCTGGGTGCGATCAGGGGTCGGGCCGACGGTGAGCCCGCCCGGGGCGGCGCGGACGGTAGGGGCGCCGGGGGTGGCGTCGGCGCGTCGGGCCGAGAGTGATCGACTCCGGTTCATTGAAGTCGGGGCATCCAGTGCCGCGGGATAGCCCGACTTCCGTGAAGCCGAGTGGATCATCGCGCGCGGCGGGCAGGAGTGGCGCGGCGGGCAGGAGTGGCGCGACGGGCAGGAGCGCCGGGGCGGCCAGTGGGACGACAGGGCCGGGCAGTGTTGCCGAGGCGGTGGCCGTACAGGAGGAGTTGCGGCCGTTGGTGGACCTGGTCGGGCCGGGGCCGAGCGCGCCCGCGACGGTGGCCGGCCTGGACGTCGCGTACGCCGAGGGTGGTGATTTGCTGGCGGCGGCAGTGACGGTGGTGGACGCCCGGACCCTGGCGGTGGTGGACTCCGCTGTCGGTGTGGGACGACCCGCGTTCGACTATGTGCCGGGGTTGTTCGCCTTCCGTGAGTTGCCCGCGTTGCTCGCTGCACTCGACCGGCTGACCACCATCCCTGACCTGCTGGTCTGCGACGGGCACGGGCTGGCCCATCCGCGCCGCTTCGGGCTCGCCTGCCATCTGGGGGTGGTCACCGGGTTGCCAGCGATCGGGGTGGCGAAGACGCCACTGGTGGGGGTGTGGGATCCGCCGTGCGCCGAGCGGGGTTCCTGGTCGTCGTTGCGTGACGGTGATGAGGTGGTCGGTCGGGTGCTGCGGACCCGCGACGGGGTGAAGCCGGTCTTCGTGAGCGTCGGCCATCGGATGAGCCTGGAGAACGCGACGGCGCAGGTGCTCGCGTTGACTCCGCGCTACCGGCTGCCGGAGACCACCCGTACCGCCGACCGGCTGTGCCGTGACGCCCTCGCCGAGGCAGAGCAGGCCCGCTGATTGGCTGGTCAGCCCGGCGGCCAGTAGGTCGGCGGGGGGAGCCGTAAACCGTAACGCCGCACACATGCGGGGCGCTCACTGACCGGTGGGACAGGTGTGCCGGTAGTAGCCTGACCGCGGACCCCACCCGGGGAGAACGGCGAGGTAATCATGACAGTGCGTCGACGCGTGGCACGGCTCGCGGCGGTCTGCGGTCTTGCGGGCGGCCTGGTGATGCTCGTTGCGTCACCGGCGCTGGCCGATCAGGACTCGGTCCGGGTGGGCGCGGCCAGCAGCTTCGCCGCCGGTGGTTCCGCGCAGGGGGTGAACGTCGCGGTACGCAAGCGCACCGACGGGTGCGTCCTGTTGCGTACCGCGCTGGGCTTCCGCCTGGAGGGTCTCCAGCCGAAACAGGTGACGGTCGAGGTCAACGCGGGCGGACGCTGGTTCCCGGTGGCCGTCACCGGCGGCACCGGCACCGTGTCGACAGCGCAGACGTCACCGTCGAAGCCGACGCTGTGCAAGGGCAAGGGCATCACGGTGCGCTACCGGGTGGCGTTCGCGGCGGGTGCGCCGGGCGGCCGTCTCGTGGTCACCGGCGCGGGCATCAGCGCCGCCGGCCAGACGCTGGGTCACGCCACCGACGCGGCGCGGCTGACCGGAGCGCGGGTCACTCCGTCGCCGACTCCGTCGCGGTCGAAGACGCCGTCGCCGACTCCGAGCCCGACCGAGGTGGCGACCGTCGACGAGGCGACGAACCCGCTGGCGCAGGGCGTCTCTGCGGCGCCGAACACCACGGCGACCGCCGCCGAGTCGTCCGGAGGGTCACCGGTGATGTACTTCGGCATCGTGCTGGTGGCGGTCGGTCTGCTGCTCATCGTGCTGCTGTTCCGTCGCTCCCGGCAGGACCGGAAGCCGTCCGACGACGCGCCCGGCCCCCTGCCGGGCAACCCCGGCGGCACCACCTACCGCGCCGGGGGTGGGGCGCCGCCCGCGCCCGGTCGCCCCGGTCAGGTGTACGGCCAGCAGCCGCCGGCCGCCGCCTGGGGTGGTGCGGTGCCGTCACCGCGTCCCGCCGTCGGCGGGGTTTACGGTGCCCGGCCGGACGCCCCCGCCCCGGAGGCCACCCAGCCGATGCCGGGTCGGCCCGACGGTCAACCGAAGCCCGGTGAGCCGCCCACCGACGGTGACGGCCACACCGTGTTCATTCCCCGCCTCCCCGGCTGAGCGGAGTACGGCCCGGCCCTCCGTTAGGCTCAGGATCGGTGTCTAACCTGCGGCCAAGGAGTGGAACACGTGTCTGATCTGTCCCAGATTGTGAAGGCGTACGACGTCCGTGGGACGGTGCCGGACCAGTGGGACGAACGGGCCGCCGAGGCACTGGGCGCCGCCTTCACCCAACTGCTCAACTCCACCGACGAGCCGGGCGACGCGGTCGTCGTCGGGTACGACATGCGGGCCACCTCGCCCGGCCTGGCCGCCGCGTTCGCCGCCGGTGTACGCGCCGAGGGCCGCTCGGTGATCGAGATCGGCCTCGCCTCCACCGACCTGCTCTACTACGCGTCCGGCTCGCTCGACCTGCCCGGCGCGATGTTCACCGCCAGCCACAACCCCGCGCAGTACAACGGCATCAAGATGTGCCGCTCCGGCGCGCGCCCGATCGGCCAGGAGAGCGGCCTGGCCGAGATCCGGGAGCGGGCCCAGGCCCTCCTGGACTCGGGCGACGCTCGTCCCGCCGGAGCGCCGACCCGGCCCGCCGAGCGGCGCGACCTGCTCCCCGACTACGCCGGCTACCTGCGCAAGCTGGTCGACCTCTCGGGCATCCGGCCGTTGAAGGTGGTCGTCGACGCCGGCAACGGCATGGGTGGCTTCACCGTTCCGACAGTGCTGGGCGACGCGGCCCTGTCGCCGCTGCCGCTGGAGATCGTGCCGCTCTACTTCGAGTTGGACGGCAGCTTCCCCAACCACGAGGCCAACCCACTCGACCCGGCGAACCTGGTCGACCTCCAGCGCGCTGTGGTCGAGCACGGGGCCGACATCGGGTTGGCCTTCGACGGTGACGCCGACAGGTGCTTCGTGGTGGACGAGCGCGGCGAACCGGTCTCACCGTCGGCGATCACCGCGCTCGTCGCCGCCCGTGAGTTGGCCAAGCACCCCGGTTCCACGGTGATCCACGGCCTGATCACCTCCAGCGCCGTCCCGGAGATCATCCGGGAGCACGGTGGGCAGCCGGTCGTCGCCCGGGTGGGGCACTCCTTCATCAAGGCGGAGATGGCCCGCACCAACGCCGTCTTCGGCGGCGAGCACTCCGCGCACTACTACTTCCGGGACTTCTGGTTCGCCGACACCGGGATGCTCGCGGCGATGCACACGTTGGCCGCGCTGGGCGAGCAGTCGCTGCCGCTGTCCGTGTTCGCCGGTGAGTACGAGCGCTATGTCGCCTCCGGCGAGATCAACTCGACGGTGGCCGACCAGGCGGCGGCGGTGGCCGAGGTGCGCGCCGCGTACCCCGACGCGGTGGCCGACGAGATGGACGGGCTCACCCTGCGTTTCCTCGACGGCGCCTGGTTCAACCTGCGCGCCTCCAACACCGAACCACTGCTGCGACTCAACGTCGAGGCGCCCACCCGGGATCGGATGGTCTCGCTCCGGGACGACGTGCTCGACCGCGTTCGCCGATAAGATCGCCTGCGCCGGTCGGCACCGCCGTCGGTCAAGCCGTACACGTGGAAGGAGCCGCGCCATGGCCCTGGATCCGCAGTTGCTCGAGATCCTTGCCTGTCCGGACACGCACCACGCCCCGCTCACCTATGACGCCGAGGCGCAGACGTTGACCTGTACGGAGTGCGGCCGGATCTTCGAGGTCCGCGACGACGTGCCGGTGCTGCTGCTCGACGAGGCGCGCGGCGGCCCCGGGCAGTCCTCATGATCGACGGTACGGCCGGGGTCAGCGGGCGCCGTGACGCCGACGAGGCCCTGCTCGACAACCCGCAGGCGTTGGCCGAGGCCGACCCGGGCGGCATGCTCCGGCACACGGCGTCGGCCGGTGCGCAGGTTCGCGAGAGCGCCGCGCTGGCAGCCGAGGCGAACCTCGCGGTGCTCGCCGACGACGGGCGGCCCCGAGCCGTCGTGATCGCCGGCATCGGCACCGCCGGGCGTACCGGGGACGTGCTGGCCACTGTCGCCGGGCCACGCTGCCCGGTGCCGATCATCGGGCACCGCTCCGCTGGCGTACCCGGTTGGGTGGGCGCCGCCGACGTGGTGATCGCGGTGAGCGCGTCCGGACGGAGCCCGGAGGCGCTCGGCGCCGCCGAGGCGGCCCACCGCCGTGGTGCCCGACTCGTCGCAGTGGGTGCCCCGGACTCGCAGTTGCAGTCGATCGCCGAGCAGGCCCGGGCGCCGTTCATCCCGGTGCCCCGGCGTGCGCCGGCCCGCGCCAGCCTCTGGGCGCTCACGGTGCCGGTTCTGCTCGCCGCGCGTTCCCTCGGGCTGGTGAAGGTCAACGAGGCGGACCTGGCGGAGACCGCGGCCCGGCTCGACGCGGACGCCGACCGCTGCCGGTCCGCCGCCGAGTCCTTCGTCAACCCGGCGAAGTCACTGGCGCTGGGCCTGGCCGGTTCGATCCCCATCGTCTGGGGTTCGTCCCCGCTGGCCACTGTGGCGGCCCGCCGGTTCGGTGACACCCTGTCGGCCAACGCCCGCTACCCGGTGGTCACCGGAGCGCTGGGTGAGGCCGGGCGGGGTCGGGTCGGGCTGCTCGACGGCGTCTTCGGCGGCCTGGCCGAGGGGGAGCGGGACATCTTCGCCGACCCGGCCGAGGACGACGGCGAGGGCACCCGGCTGCGGCTGGTGCTGCTGCGCGACGGCGGCCTCAACGCCGAGGACGACACCGACGAGCCGCTCGCCGTCGAGGAGCGCCGTGCGGACGCGGTGCAGACCCTCGCGGAGCGCCGTGGCGTGCGGTGCGACGTGGTGACCGCCGAGGGCGGCTCCGCCCTGGAGCGGCTGGCGTCGCTGATCGCCGTTCCGGATTTCGCCTCGATCTACCTTGCGCTGGCACACGGGTTGGACCCGATGGCCGTTCCGGCCATCACCGAGATGAAGGAGCTGTCGAACCAGTGAACGAACGTAGGGGGCGGCGCGTCATGCGCGGACCGGTCGGCTTCGTGCGGCGAAGCGGAGCGGTGGCATGAGCGCCAACGGTGGGACGAAGGCGATTGTCGCCGCCCTGCTGGCCAACATCGGCATCGCCGTCACCAAGTTCATCGCGTTCCTGCTCTCCGGCTCGTCGTCGATGCTGGCCGAGGCGGTTCACTCGGTCGCCGACTCCGGTAACCAGGGCCTCCTGCTGCTCGGTGGCAAGCGGGCGAAGCGCGCGGCAACCCCGGAACACCCGTTCGGGTACGGCCGGGAGCGCTACATCTACGCGTTCATCGTGTCCATCGTGCTGTTCAGCATCGGTGGCCTGTTCGCGCTCTACGAGGCGTACCACAAGTGGCATCACAAGGGCGGTATCGAGTCCTGGCACTGGCTGCCGGTGGTCGTGCTGGTGTCGGCGATCATCATGGAGTCGTTCTCCTTCCGGACCGCCATCAAGGAGTCCAACCACGTCCGGGGCAACCAGTCCTGGGTGCGTTTCATCCGCCGGGCCAAGGCGCCGGAGCTGCCGGTGGTGCTCCTGGAGGACTTCGGCGCGCTGGTTGGTCTGGTGTTCGCCCTGTTCGGCGTCACCATGACGCTGATCACCGGCAACGGCGAGTGGGACGCCGCCGGCACCGCGATGATCGGCATCCTGCTGGTCGTCATCGCCGTGGTGCTGGCCATCGAGACGAAGAGCCTGTTGCTCGGTGAGGGCGCCGAGGCGTCCGAGCTGGCGGCCATCGAGCGGGCCGTCACCGACGGCCCCGAGGTGGAGCGGATCATCCACATGAAGACGCTCTACCTGGGCCCGGAAGAGCTGATGGTGGCCGCCAAGATCGCCGTTCCGGAGTGGGAGAGCGCCCACGACCTGGCCCGTGGCATCAACGCCGTCGAGGCGCGGATCCGCGCCGCGGTGCCGGTCGCCCGGGTGATCTATCTGGAGCCGGACGTCTACAGCGCCGCTGCCGCCGCGGCCGGCACCGGTGCCGCGGCGGACACCGCCGTGCCGCAGGACACGTCGGGCGAGCCGGCCGGGCGGCCCGGGGGCTGACGGGTGGAGCCACTGTACGGCCCGATCCGGGACTACGCCTGGGGCTCGCGTTCGGCCATCGCCCTCCTGCAGGGGCGATCGGTGCCGAGCGCGGGCCCGGAGGCGGAGCTGTGGTTGGGGGCCCACCCGGGCGCTCCGGCCCACGTGGATCGTGCCGGTCTGCGGGTGAGCCTGTGTGACCTGGTGCGGGACGAACCAGGGCAGTGGCTCGGGCAGCGGGTGTCCGAGCGGTTCGGCAGCCGGCTGCCGTTCCTGCTCAAGGTGCTCGCCGCCGACGCTCCGCTGAGCTTGCAGGCCCACCCGGACGCCGAACAGGCGCAGGCCGGCTACGCGGCGGAGGCGGGGCGCCCCGAGGGGCAGCGAAACTACTCCGACCCGCACCACAAGCCGGAGTTGCTGGTCGCGCTCACCCCGTTCGAGGCGCTCTGCGGTTTCCGGGATCCGGCGGAGTCGGCCGAGGCGCTCGCCGCGTTCGGCGTACCGGCGTTGGCGCCGGTGGTGGCCGCGTTGCGGGCCGGGCCGGCGGGGTTGCGGACGGCGGTGCGGACGCTGCTCGGCTGGCCGGTCGCCACGCGTCACGACCTGCTGGCCGAGGTGGTGGCGGCGCCGGCCGACGGCCCGGACGCGGAGCTGACCCGCCGGCTGGCCAGGGCGTACCCGGGGGATCCGGGTGCGCTGGTCGCGCTGCTGTTGCACCACCTGCGGCTGGAGGCGGGGGAGGCGATCTGGATGCCCGCCGGCAACCTGCACGCCTACCTGAGCGGCTGCGGCGTGGAGATCATGGCGGCCAGCGACAACGTGCTACGTGGCGGCCTGACCCCGAAGCGGGTGGACGTCGACGAGTTGCTGCGGGTGCTGCGCTTCGAGGTGCTCGACGATCCGGTGCGCCTCGCGCAGCCGGTCGGTCCGGGCGTGGACTGGTGGCCGGTGCCGGTGGACGATTTCGCGCTGCACCGGGTGCGGGTCGACGCGGCGGTGCCCTCGGTGACGCTGCCGCTGCCCGGACCCAGGGTGGTGCTCTGCGCCGGCGGTTCGATCACCGTGGACGACGGTGCCGGCGCGCTGACGCTGGCCTCCGGCGAGGCGGCGATCGGTACGGCGTTGGAAGCGCCGCTGCGGATCGACGGCGCCGGTGTGGCGTACGTGGCGACGTCCGGGCTGCGCTGACGCCGGCTCGGGTGAAAGACACAAGTCCGACTTTCCCGGAATAGCTTGACGTCCCCCTGCCTGAATGTGACTCTATGAGTACGCAGCGTTATCGTGACGACGGTCCGAGAACGTGCGGGGGAACCAAACCGGGGGGATGCGCGGGGCGGGCGGGACGTGGGCGGGAAGGTCCGTTCACCACCGACCGCCCCGTGCGCTGTCCGCGGACCGTGCCTGACGCCAGTCGCCGACGCGCGTAAGGTGGAGGGTCGGCGTAGACATCGTTCGACAGGAGCTTTCATGACCAGCACCCTCCCGGCGTCCGCTAGCGGCACGCCGTCCGAGGCCCGGCCGAGCACGCTCGCCGACGGCGACTTCAAGGTGGCGGATCTGTCGCTCGCCGAGTTCGGGCGTAAGGAGATTCAGCTCGCCGAGCACGAGATGCCCGGCCTGATGGCGATCCGTCGCGAGTTCGCCGAGGCGCAGCCGCTCGCCGGCGCGCGGATCACCGGCTCCCTGCACATGACCATCCAGACCGCCGTCCTGATCGAGACGTTGGTCGCGCTCGGCGCGCAGGTGCGCTGGGCGTCCTGCAACATCTTCTCCACCCAGGACCACGCCGCCGCGGCGATCGTCGTCGGCCCGGACGGCACCCCCGAGGCTCCGGCCGGGGTTCCGGTGTACGCCTGGAAGGGCGAGACCCTGCCGGAGTACTGGTGGTGCACCGAGCAGGTGCTCGCCTGGCCGGACGGGCAGGGCCCCAACATGATCCTCGACGACGGCGGCGACGCCACCCTGCTCGTCCACAAGGGTGCCGAGTTCGAGCGGGCCGGGGCGGTCCCGCCGGTCGAGTCCGCCGACTCCGAGGAGTACGCGGTCATCCTCGAGCTGCTGCACCGCTCGCTCGGCGAGGACGGCCAGCGCTGGACCCGGATCTCCGCCGGCATCAAGGGCGTGACCGAGGAGACCACCACCGGCGTGCACCGGCTCTACGAGATGCACCGGGCCGGCACCCTGCTCTTCCCGGCCATCAACGTCAACGACTCGGTCACCAAGAGCAAGTTCGACAACAAGTACGGCTGCCGGCACTCGCTCATCGACGGCATCAACCGCGCCACCGACGTGCTGATCGGCGGCAAGATGGCGGTCGTCATGGGCTACGGCGACGTGGGCAAGGGCTGCGCCGAGTCGCTGCGTGGCCAGGGTGCCCGGGTCGTGGTGACCGAGGTGGACCCGATCTGCGCGTTGCAGGCCGCGATGGACGGTTACCAGGTCGCCACCCTCGACGACGTGGTCGAGCAGGCCGACATCTTCATCACCGCCACCGGCTGCTTCGACGTGATCACCAACGAGCACATGGCCCGGATGAAGCACCAGGCCATCGTCGGCAACATCGGCCACTTCGACAACGAGATCGACATGGCCGGGTTGGCCAAGCGGTCCGACGTCGAGCGGATCAACATCAAGCCGCAGGTCGACCTGTGGCGTTTCGCCGACGGGCACGCCATCATCGTGCTGTCCGAGGGCCGCCTGCTGAACCTGGGCAACGCGACCGGGCACCCGAGCTTCGTGATGTCGAACTCGTTCGCCAACCAGACGATCGCCCAGATCGAGCTCTTCACCAAGACCGAGGAGTACCCGATCGGCGTCTACGTGCTGCCCAAGCACCTGGACGAGAAGGTGGCCCGGCTGCACCTCGGCGCGCTCGGCGCCAAGCTGAGCACGCTGACCAAGGAGCAGGCCGCCTACCTCGGCGTCTCCACTGAGGGTCCGTTCAAGCCGGATCACTACCGCTACTGATCGACGTCTCTGAACCGGGTCGGCTGTTCGCAGCCGGCCCGGTTCGTCGTCCCCACGGCCGTCCCCGCTGCGCCCCCGTCACTTCCGCGATCTTGCAGTTTCGGTTGGAGATTTGCGGCTTTGACGCGATATGCCCCCGCAGAAAGTGCAAGATCGCGGGGGCGGCGGGGCGGGGGCGGGGCGGGGCGGGGCGCGGGGTGGGTTAGGTGCGGCGGGTGGGGCGGAACCAGGTCCAGATGCACCAGGCCAGCCAGCCGAGCGAGACGAGGGTGGCCAGCGCCCTCAGGCGTAGTGCGCTGAGCAGCAGCACCACGGCCAGCACCGTCAACCACGGCAGGAATCCCCTCACGGCGCCGATCTTCGCACAGTGGGTTCGCCGCAGACAGGGGTGAGCTTGTCGTGAACAACTTGACGAGGGCCCTGAGCAGGGAGGAAGGTATGCCTGCCCTAAGTCAGCCAAGGCGTGCCTAACCTACTCGGAGCCCGGATGTTCGCCACCTACCTGATCGGTCTGCGGGAAGGGCTGGAAGCCACCCTGGTGGTCAGCATCCTGGTCGCCTTCCTGGTGAAGTCGCAGCGCCGGGACCGGCTGCCGCAGGTCTGGGCGGGCGTCGGCCTGGCTGTGGCGCTCTCGGTGCTCTTCGGCTGGCTGATCGAGTACACGTCGACCTCGCTGCTGTCCCGATCCGAGGATCGTGAGTTGTTCGAGGCGATCACCTCGGTCGCCGCCGTGGTCTTCGTGACCTGGATGATCTTCTGGATGCGCCGCGCCGCCCGGACCATCGGTGGCGAACTGCGGGGCAAGCTCACCGAGGCGCTGGCCGTCGGGTCCCTCGCCGTCGCCGGCATGGCCTTTCTCGCGGTGATCCGCGAGGGCCTGGAGACCGCGCTGATCTTCTACTCGGCCGCCCAGGGAGCTGCCGGCGACAGCGGCCCGCTGCTCGCGTTGATCGGCGGCATCGTCACCGCAGTGGTCCTCGGCGTGCTGCTCTACGCCAGCGCCCTGCGGATCAACCTCAGCAAGTTCTTCACCTGGACCGGCGCGCTGCTGATCCTGGTCGCCGCCGGCATCCTCAAGTACGGCGTGCACGACTTCCAGGAGGCCGGTGTCCTGCCCGGACTGAACGACCTGGCGTTCGACATCACCGGCGCGCTCGACCCGAGCACCTGGTACGCGGCCCTGCTCGCCGGCATGTTCAACGTGACTCCCGCACCCACGGTGCTGGAGACGATCGCCTGGGTCGCGTACGCCGTACCGGTGCTCCTGCTCTTCCTGCGACCGGCCCGGCCCAAGCCGGCACCCACCGCTACCACCACCACCGTCACCGAGCGCGGGGCCGACACCGGCGCCGAGGCCGAGCCGGCGTCCGCGCCGCAGCGTGCCTGACCCACGAGGAGAGACAGCCCAGATGCGTACCACCCAGTTCTTTGCGCTGGCCGCCGCCGGTGTGCTGGCGACGGCCGGTCTGGCCGCCTGCTCCGACTCCGACAAGGGTGGCTCGGCCGCGTCCGGCGGACCGATCGTGGTCAAGGCCAGCGACACCTCCTGTGAGGTCGGCTCGACCGACCTCGGCGCCGGCACCGCCACCTTCAAGATCACCAATTCGGGCGCGAAGGTGACCGAGTTCTACGTGTACGCCGACGGTGACCGGGTGATGGGTGAGGTGGAGAACATCGCCCCCGGGTTGAGCCGCGAGCTGCACGTGGAGTTGCCGGCCGGCACGTACCAGACGGCCTGCAAGCCGGGGATGAGTGGCAAGGGCATCCGGGGCGCGCTCAAGGTCAGCGGTTCGGCGCAGCCGCTCACCGCCGACGCCGCGCTGGGTGACGCCACCGACAACTACCAGCGTTACGTCAAGAGCCAGACCACCGCGCTGTTGGACAAGACCGAGGAGTTCGTCGCCGCGGTCAAGGCCGGCGATGTGGCGAAGTCCAAGGCGCTCTACCCGGTCGCCCGCACCTACTGGGAGCGGATCGAGCCGGTCGCCGAGATCTTCGGCGACCTCGACCCCAAGATCGACGGCCGCGAGGAGGTCATCGAGGAGGGGATGGAGTTCACCGGCTTCCACCGGATCGAGAAGGACCTCTGGCAGTCCGGCGACATCAGCAAGGACGGCCCCATCGCCGACCGGCTGCTGGTCGACGTCAAGGAGATCGTGGCCAAGGCGAACGCCGAGAAGCTCTCCCCGCTCCAGCTCGCCAACGGTGCCAAGGAACTGCTCGACGAGGTGGCCAGCGGCAAGATCACCGGCGAGGAGGACCGCTACTCGCACACCGACCTGTGGGACTTCGCCGCCAACCTCGAAGGTTCCAAGGCCGCCGTGTCCGCCCTGCGGCCCGCGTTGCAGCAGCGCTCGCCGGAGCTGGTCACCCAGCTTGACACCGAGTTCACCAACGTCGAGGGGCTACTCGGCAAGCACCGCGCCGGCGACGGGTGGAAGCTGCACACCGCGCTGAGCAAGGCCGAGCTCAAGGAGCTCTCCGACGGGATCAACGCGCTCGCCGAGCCGATCAGCAAGGTCGCCGCGGCCGTCGCCAAGTGATCACCTGGCAGAAAGAGTCGAGTCGATGAGCGGGAGCAGGTTCACCCGGCGCCGGGCGATCACCCTGGCCGGCGCCGGGGTGGCGGGGGTCGCCGGAGTGGCGGCCGGTGCGGGGGCGCTGCTGAACGGCTCCCACGGTCCGGCCGCGGCGAGCGACCACCCGGCCGGGGCGGTGCCGTTCCACGGCGAGCACCAGGCCGGCATCGTCACCCCGGCGCAGGACCGGCTGCACTTCGTGGCCTTCGATGTGATCACCAAGGACCGGGCCCGACTCGTCGAACTGCTTGAGGAGTGGACGGCCGCCGCCGCCCGGATGACAGCGGGGCGCGACGCCGGGGTGCTGGGTGCGGTCGGCGGGATGCCGCAGGCCCCACCGGACGACACCGGTGAAGCACTCGGACTGCCTCCCTCGCAGCTCACCCTCACCATCGGTTTCGGGCCGACGCTGTTCCGCGACGCCGACGGGCGCGACCGCTTCGGCCTCGCCGACCGTCGGCCCGCCGCCCTCGCCGAGCTGCCGAAGTTTCCCGGCGACGCGTTGCAGCCGCAGCTCTCCGGCGGCGACCTCTGCGTCCAGGCCTGTGCCAACGACCCGCAGGTGGCGGTGCACGCGATCCGCAACCTGGCCCGGCTCGGCATGGGCGTGGTGAGCGTCCGTTGGTCGCAGCTCGGCTTCGGCCGCACCTCGTCGACCTCCCGGGAGCAGGCCACCGCGCGTAACCTGTTCGGGTTCAAGGACGGCACGGCTAACCTCAAGGCCGAGGACACCGACCTGCTGCGCGACCAGTTGTGGGTGCAGCCGGGCGACGGGCCGGACTGGATGACCGGAGGCTCGTACCTGGTGACCCGCAAGATCCGAATGCTCGTGGAGACCTGGGACCGGACCTCCCTCGCTGAGCAGGAGGAAATCGTCGGCCGGACCAAGGGCAGCGGCGCGCCGTTGGGTCGCAGCGGCGAGTTCGACGAGCCCGACTTCGCCGCCCGGGGGGCGGACGGGAAGCCGGTGATCGCCGAACACGCCCATGTCACGTTGGCTCATCCGAGTCGGAACGGCGGCGCTCAGCTGCTGCGCCGGGGTTACAACTTCGTCGACGGCTCGGACGGCCTCGGGCGACTCGACGCGGGCCTCTTCTTCATCGCCTACCAGCGTGACCCGCGCCGTCAGTTCGTGCCGATCCAGACCCAGTTGGCTCGGCACGACGTGATGAACGAATACCTGCGACACGTCTCCAGCGGGGTGTTCGCCTGCCCTCCCGGGGTACGCGACGGCGGGGATCACTGGGGGCGTGGGCTGTTCGGCTGACCGCCGTCCGGATGGCGACAACCGGATCGGCCCAGCCTGCGGTAGCGCCAGGTGGCGCCAAAGGGGGATCATGGTCGCAGCCCGGCGATGGCCCGTTCGCGCGCCAGGCACCGTAGCCGTGGCGCCGCCGCCGCGGACCGCGATCACCGGTTTGACGGCGGCGCGGAGCGTTACCGGCGGACGCCGGTCCCACCGAACTGAATGAGGATGCAATATTAATCCCATGAGAGCCCGCGTACTGGTGGTCGACGATGACCCCGCGCTCGCCGAGATGCTCGGCATCGTGCTGCGCAGTGAGGGTTTCCTGCCCTCTTTTGTGGCGGACGGCGAGCGGGCGTTGGCCGCCTTTCGCGACAGTCGTCCCGATATCGTGCTGCTTGACCTGATGCTCCCCGGTATGAGCGGTATCGACGTCGCCCGGTCGATCCGGGCGGAGTCTGGCGTGCCCATCGTCATGCTGACCGCGAAGAGCGACACCGTGGACGTCGTGCTCGGCCTGGAGTCCGGCGCCGACGACTACGTGGTCAAGCCGTTCAAGCCCAAGGAGCTGGTGGCCCGGATGCGGGCCCGACTGCGCCGAGGCGAGGACGTGGCCCCGGAGATGCTCACCATCGGGCCGCCGGACAACCAGATCACCATCGACGTTCCGGCGCACACGGTGAGCCGCAACGACGAGGAGGTGAAGCTGACGCCGCTGGAGTTCGACCTGCTGGTCGCGCTCGCCCGCAAGCCACGTCAGGTCTTCACCCGCGAGGTGCTGCTCGAACAGGTCTGGGGCTACCGGCACGCGGCCGACACCCGTCTGGTCAACGTGCACGTCCAGCGGTTGCGGGCCAAGATCGAGCCGGACCCGGAGCGACCGGAAATCATCCTCACCGTGCGGGGCGTGGGCTACAAGGCAGGGACCGGATAGCCTGGTCGCACTGTGTCGACCTCGCCGCCCCCACCCTCCCCGAGTACGGCTGCCCGCCGGCCCAGCGCCGGCGGGGAGCTCTGGCGTGCGGTCAGCGGTCGGGTCGCTCGTGCGGTGGGTCGGGCCCACCAGACCTGGCGCCGCTCGCTCCAGGTCCGGGTCGTGACCATCACGCTTGTCGCGTCCAGCCTGCTGGTCGGCGGGTTCGCGTTCCTGATCGCTGACAAGATCACCACCATCCTGCTCGACAGCGCTCGCAGCGACGTCCGGCAGCGGGTGACCAGCGGTGCCAGCTACGCGGCCAAGCAGGTCTCCTTCTACGGGCAGCCGCAGGAGGCGCAGCTCCAGGAGACCATCGACGGCACCGTCAACTACCTGGCCGGCGGCGACCCCCAGCAGACCAGCGGGGTGGTGGTGGCGATCACCGCCGACGACTACCCCAACGACATCCAGACCCGCACCTCCCCGTCGGCCAACGTCCAGTCGCTGATCAGCCCCGAGCTGCGAGCCGCGATCGCCGACGGCAAGGTGGCCAGTCAGATCCGCACCGGGCGACTCACCGGTGAGACCACCAAATACCTTGTCTACGGCTCGCCGGTGCCCACCCGCTTCGGCCAGATCGAGCTTTACTATCTGGTCCCGCTGGGGCGGCAGGACGTTACCGCCGCCGACGCCCGCGCCACCGTGGTGGCCACCGGGGTCGCGCTGGTGATCCTGCTCGGGTTGCTCGCGGCGCTGGTCACCCGGCTGGTGGTAAACCCGGTCCGGGTCGCCGCACGAACCGCCCAGCGGCTCTCCGCGGGCCTGCTCGACCAGCGGATGGTGGTCAACGGCGAGGACGACCTGGCCCTGCTCGCCGCGTCGTTCAACCAGATGGCCACCAACCTGCAACGGCAGATCCTGCGCCTGGAAGAGATGTCCCGGTTGCAGCGTCGCTTCACCTCGGACGTCTCCCACGAGCTGCGTACCCCGCTGACCACGGTCCGGATGGCCGCCGACCTGATCTTCGCTGAGCGCGACGAGTTCGACCCGGCGGTCGCCCGCAGCGCCGAGCTGCTCCAGGCCGAGTTGGACCGATTCGAGGAGCTGCTGACCGACCTGCTGGAGATCAGCCGGTTCGACGCGGGCTTCGCCATGCTGGATTCCGAACCGACCGACCTGGTGCCGGTGGTGCACCGGGTGGTCGACCGGCTGGCTGGCCTGGCCGAGCGGGTGGGCGTACCCATCGAACTCGACCTGCCGGGCACGCCGGTGATCGCCGAGGTCGACCCGCGCCGGGTCGAGCGGGTGTTGCGCAACCTGGTCGGCAACGCCGTCGAGCACGGCGAGGCCCGCCCGGTGCTGATCACCCTCGGCATCGACGAGACCGCCGTGGCGATCACCGTCCGCGACCACGGTGTGGGGCTGAAGGTGGGCGAGGAGAAGCTGGTGTTCAACCGGTTCTGGCGGGCGGACCCGTCCCGGGCTCGGCAGACCGGGGGCACCGGGCTCGGCCTGTCGATCAGCCTGGAGGACGCACGGCTGCACGGCGGCTGGCTGGAGGCGTGGGGTGCTCCCGGGCAGGGCGCGCAGTTCCGGCTCACCCTGCCGGCCCGTGCGGGCGATCGGCTGACCACCTCACCGCTGCGGCTGGTGCCGGCCGACGCCGCCCTGCCGTTCGGCGGCCCCCGCGACGGTGGGCCACTGGCCATCGGGCCCGGCACCGGCGGGGCACTGGCGATCGACCCGGCTCCGGCCGGCGACGGGCAGCGGACGGAGGTGCGCTCGTGAGACGGCCGACTCTGCTCGGGACCCTCGGCGTGATGGTGCTGCTGGGCGCCGGCTGTGGCATTCCGGCGGCATCCGACGTGCGGGTGGACGGCAAGGGCGGCGCCGCGACCGAGGCCGGTGTGATCAGTCGGGGCAGTGAGCCGCCGACGCGGACGGCCAGCGGCAGCGTCAACGAGACGTTCGTCCGCAACTTCCTGTCCGCCGCCGCCGGCGAACCGGATCGGGCGTACGAGCGGGTCAAGGCGTTCATCGCCCCGGAGGACAAGACCCGCCTACAGGACAAGAAGGGCAGCGAGGTCGCGCTGAACGTGGTCCGGCTGCGCGAGGCGGTCTACACCCTCAACAGCGACTCGACCACTACCGTGAAGATCGCCGTGCAGCAGATCGGGGTGCTGCGGACCAATGGCACCCTGGCGCCACCGGTGGCGACCGAGACCGAGTACGAGTTCGGCCTCCGCAGTGCGTCCTTCAACGGTGGCGTCAACGATGACCGGGCCGGCCTCTACATCATCAACCCGCCCAACGTGCTGCTGCTCAGCGACACCGCACTTCGCGAGTATTACCAGGACGAGACGATCTACTTCTGGAGTTCGGACCGCAGCCGCCTGGTGCCCGACCAGCGCTACCGGCCGCAGGCGGTGCCGGTCGAGCGGCAGGTCAACGAGGTGGTGAAGTGGCTGGTCGGCGGCCCCTCCGACTGGTTGCGCCCGGGAGTCGTCGGGCTGCCGGACCGCACCGAGCTGATCAACAACGCCACCGGCGGCAACGGTCGGTGGGAGGTCAACCTGGACATGTCCGGTGACGACCAGAGCGGGATCGATCAGTTGATCACGCAGATCGCCTGGTCGTTGGGCGACCTCACCGGTCAGCTGGAGTTGAAGATCCGTAACAACGCGCAGCCCGTGGTGGACCTGGGCGAGCGACGAGACTCCCAGGTGCTCTATCCGTATGCCGCCAGCCCGCAGCGGTTCGGCGTGTACGACGGGGCGATCCACCCACTCGACTTCGACGGCGAGCCCAGCGGCACCGTGCCGTTGACACCCGAGGCCAACCGTAACGTCGTCTCCGCCAGCCTCGGGCTGGCCAAGGACCGCCGGATCCTCGCCGCGATGGTGGTCGCCGGCAGCGGCAAGAACCGGTACCGACTCGCCGTGGGCACCGGCGTCGACCCGGTCTCCGTGATCAGCCGCAGCGGCACCGAGTACTCCTCGATCGGCCGGCCGGTCTGGCTGCGTACCGTCGACAACCGCCCCAGCCGCGGCCTGGTGGTGGCCGACGGGCAGCTCTACCGGTTCGACGAGGCGGCCCGGATGTATCCGGTGCCGCTCAACCTGCCCTCCGCCGCGGTCACCGCGGTGGCCGCCGCGCTGGACGGCCAGCGGGTGGCGCTCATCGCTGGCGGCCGTCTCTACGTCGCCGCGGTCAACCTCGACGGCGGCGGGGCCTCCGTCGGCCCGCCCCGGGAGTTGGTCACCTCGCTGAACAACCCGACGGCTGTCGACTGGGGCAGGGAGGACCAGTTGGTGGTGGCGGGGTCGGTCGGCCAGCCGGCGATCTACGAGATCAGTGTCGACGGCGCCCTGGAGACGCCGCTGCGGACCGACCTCGGCGCCAAGGTCACCCACCTGACCGCGTACCCGACCAACCGCAGTGTGCGGGCGCCCAGCGGGGCGTACATGTACGAGGCGAACGGGGTGGCCTACCGCAGCAGCCCGTTCGAACGGATCGAACCCGGCCGGGTACGCGACATCGCCCCGGTGCCGAGCGGTGTCCGGCCGAGCAACCCGTCAGCGCCGTTCTTCCTCTACTGACGTGGTGAGCGGGCTCTGGTCGGACCTCGCCGACCTGGTGCTGCCCGCCGACTGTGCCGGATGTCGGGAGCGCCGGCCCGGCCTGCGGCACGGGGTCTGCCCAACCTGTGTCGTGGCGCTCCGCGCATTGCGGCCACGGGCGGTCCGCCCCACCCCCGCACCGCCGGGCCTGCCGTCCTGCGTCGCCCTCGGCCCGTACGCGGGTCCGCTGCGCGAGGCCCTGCTGGCGTACAAGGAGCACGGCCGACACGGGCTTGCCCGCCCGCTCGGCGCGCTGCTCGCCGAGGTCGTCGCGACGGCCGTTGGTGGGGCCCGTCCGCTGGCGTTGGTTCCGGTCCCGGACACCGCGGCGGCGGCCCGGTCCCGCTACGGGGACCACCTCGACCGGCTTGCCCGGCACTGCGCGGCCCGGCTCAACCGCAGCGGTTGGGCGGTGCGGGTGCACCGTGCGCTGCGGGCGTCGCCCCGGCCCGACTCGGTCACCCTTGACAGCGCCGGGCGCGCGGCGGCGGCCGAGGCGGCCTTCCAGCCCCGCTCGATCGGGCCGGGCCGGGGTCGTGCCGGGCGCGCGACGCCGGTGGTGGTGCTGCTCGACGACATCGTCACCACCGGCGTGACACTCGCCGCCGCGAGCCGGGTGCTGACCGCCACAGGATGGGCACCGAGTGTGGCGGCGGTGCTCGCGGCGACCGAGAAAAGACACCAGTCGTAACCGATAGTGTTTCCGTTTCACCCGTTGGTGTATGAGCTGCGAAAAATCCTGGGCCGTCTCGGCAACATGGGGTGACTGCCGGGCAAACAGGAGTTAGCGTTTCGCTGTCGGGGGTAGGAGGTCGTTCCAACCGCCCCTGGCGGTGAGAGGAGGCGTAGCCGTACCAACCGGTCGACGCCAGCGGGTCTCCCCACGGCGCGCGGCCGGGTAACCGGATCGAAGACCGTCCGAACAAGGGAGGTCACGTGGACATCGTGGTCAAGGGCCGAAACGTCGAAGTGCCGGACCATTACCGGGTACACGTAGCCGAGAAACTCGCGAAGATCGAACGCTACGACCACAAACTTATTCGCGTTGATGTCGAGCTGTTTCACGAGCGCAATCCGCGCCAGGCCGACCACTGCCAGCGGGTGGAGATCACCTGCGTTTCCCGAGGTCCGGTGATTCGGGCCGAAGCCTGCACGAACGACTTCTACAGCGCGCTCGACGCGGCCATCGCGAAGCTCGACACCCGGCTACGCCGCGCGGCCGACCGCCGCCGCGTACACCGTGGCCGGCACGCGCCGATCTCCGTCGCCGAGGCCACAGCGGGCCTGCCGGTCGCGGACCTGGTGCCCAGCGCGCTGAGCGCGCCGAGCGACGGCGCCCGCGCCGGCACCGCCGTCGCGGAGCGGGTCGAAGAGGAGCACGACGACCAGCCGTGGCACATCGCCCGGGAGAAGGTGCACCCGGCCGAGCCGATGACCATCGACGACGCGTTGTTCGAGATGGAGCTGGTCGGCCACGACTTCTACCTCTTCCAGGACAAGGAGTCCGGCCGCCCCAGCGTCGTCTACCGGCGCCACGCGTATGACTACGGCATCATCTCCCTCGCCACCTGACCGGTAACCGATCCGTGTCGATCATGGAGTTGTGGTGGGGAACGCCCACCACAACTCCATGATCTGTCAACGCAGGTCGGCCGGGAGCAGCGCGAAGGTCAGGTCGTCCAGACGGGCGCCGGCCAGCCCGGGCAGCCGGCCACGCTGAAGGCCCTCGCGCTGAAACCCGACCCGCTCCAGCACCCGGTGTGACGCGGTGTTGTCCGGCACCGTGCCCGCCGACAGTCGGGCGATACCGGCCGGACCGAACGCCCAGTCCGCGAGCAGCCGGACAGCCCTCGTCGCGTACCCCCGGCCGCGCCAGTCCGGCAGCAACGCGTAGCCGACCGACGCCTCGCCGGCCGCCACGTCCGTGTACGACAAGCCGCAACTGCCCACGGGCTCGCCGCTCGCCACATCCAGAATCAGCAGCCGGGCGATCTCGCCGGTCAGCCAGCCGCTCTGCGCGAGACGACAACGCCGCTCGATCGCCTCGCGGGTCGGCGGCACCGGTGGCGCCTGGTTCGCCACCACCTCGGGTCGGCTGTGCAGCCGGTACATCAGCGCCGCGTCGTCCGGCCCGAGTGGGCGCAGCGCCACCACCTGGTCGGTGAGCACCCCGCCGGGCAGGTCGGGCAGCAGCCGGGCGGCCGGGCCGGACGGATCACCGGCGACGCGTACCCAGGCCAGCAGATCGTGCCGGCCCGCGTCGCCGGACGCACCGGCGGACCGACGCAGACCCTCGTAGCGGAAGCCGGCGGCCAGCGCGACCCGCTGGCTCGGACCGTTCTCCGGTTCGGTGAGCAGCTCCAGTCGGGCCGCCCCGGCGGCGAACGAGTGCTCGCTCAGCGCGCGGGTCGCCGCGGTGGCCAGCCCGCGACCGCGCGCCGCCGGACGCATCCAGTAACCGATCTCCAGCTGACCCCGGGCGGGCACCGGGTTGTTCAGCCCCACGGCGCCGAGCACCCGATCGGTCGCGGGGTCCGCGACGGCGTACGCCGCGCCGCCGCCGGTCCAGGCCGCCGGGGCGCCGACCTCGATCCACCAGCGGGCGTCGGTCCCGGTGTACGGGGTCGGCAGGTTCGACACGAAGCGTTGAGTCAGCGGGTCCGCGCAGCCGTCGACCACGTCGGCGGCGTCCCCCGGGCGAAACGGGCGCAGCCGTACCCCGTGCGCCTCGACAACCGGCCGCAGACTCATCCCAGATCCTTCGCGAGAAGCGCCCCGACCCACACGTCCACCCTCTCGCCCCGGTGCTGCACGCCGCCCCGGGCGATCCCCTCGATCAGGAAGCCCGCCTTCTCCGCCGCCCGGCGGGAGGAGGTGTTGCCCACGTTCGCCTTCCACTCGATCCGCGCCAGGCCCAGCGTGCTGAACCCCCAGGCGCTCAGTGCCACCAGCGCGGCCGGCAGGTAACCCCGGCCACGGGCCGCCGGGGCGGTCATGAAGCCCACGTCGGCCAGCAGCGGGTCGGCGGGGGAGAGCCGCAGGTCGAGCGTCCCCACGTACCGGTCTTCGGAGTCGGCGATCACGAAGCAGCCGGCGTCCCCCCGAGCCCAGGCGTCCCGGCCGTAGGCCTGGTAGCCCTGCGCGTCGGCGCGCTCGTACGGGTCTGGCACCGTCGTCCAGCGGATGCTCTCCGGGTCCCGGCAGGTCTGCACCACCGCGTCCAGGTCCTTCTCCTCCATGGGCCGCAGACGCAGCTCGCCGGTCCCGGTCTCGGCGAACAGGACGGGCTGCGAACGGCCGAAGACGGCGGCCCGCCGGGCGGCGAGGGTGCCCGGCCCGGACGGACCGGTCGACCCGGCGGCCGGTACCTCTCCGGGCAGCAGCGAGCCGATCCAGCCGTCCGCGCCGCCGGGCAGCGCCGGGTTGGCCAGCCGCAACCTGCCGTCGACCCGGAAGCCGGCCCGCAGTGCCACCAGCCGGGAGGCGTGGTTGCCCACCTCGGCCTGCCAGATGAGCCGGCGGAGCCCGAGGGTGTCGAAGGACCAGCGGGCCACCGCCCGGGTCGCCCGGACCATCACGCCCCGACCACGCGCCCAGGGCGCCGTCCAGTAGCCGACCTCACCGGTGCCGTTCTTGTCGATCGAGATCAGTCCGCTGGAACCCAGCAGTTCCCCGGTGCTCGGGTCGCAGACCGCGAACGGCGCCCCGGTGCCCTCGGCCCAGGCCTTCCGGCTCATCTCGGTGACAAACCCATGGGCGTGTTCCGGCCGGTACGGGCGCGGTACGGTGGTCCAACGCTGAATGTCCGGGTCCTGGCAGGCTCGGTGCACGGCCTCGGCGTCCGTTTCTCGCCAGGGCCGCAGCAGCACGCCGTCTTCGATGATCTCCACGAGCTCCACCCGTGCATCCTGCCGTAGCGTTCGCCGACGGCGTAACCGGATAACGTTTGGGGCGTGTGCAGGACGCGAGTTATGTCGGGTTCGGCGGGGTCGAGCACCGCCACCAGTGACCATCGCGCCGATGGAGCGCCTACGATGGTTCGAGACTGTCTAGGGGAGCGTTGATCCGTGTCGATTCTGGAAAAGGTCCTTAACGCGGGCGAGGGCCGCATGGTGCGCCGGCTCAAGGCCATCGCCGCCGCCGTCACCTCGATCGAGGACGACTACGTCAACCTCACCGACGAGGAGCTGGCCGGCATGACCGAGCAGTTCCGGGAGCGGCTCGACGAGGGCGAGACCCTCGACGACCTGCTGCCGGAGGCGTTCGCGGTGGCCCGCGAAGCGGCTGCCAGGGTGCTCGGCCAGCGCCCGTACGACGTCCAGGTGATGGGCGGCGCGGCGCTGCACTTCGGCAACATCGCCGAGATGAAGACCGGTGAGGGTAAGACGCTGACCTCGGTCATGGCCGTCTACCTCAACGCGCTCTCCGGCAAGGGCGTCCACGTGATCACGGTCAACGACTACCTCGCCCAGCGTGACGCGGCGTGGATGGGCCGGGTGCACGAGTTCCTCGGGTTGACCGTCGGCGTGGTGCTGCCCAACCGGCCGGCCAGCGAGCACAAGGCCGCCTACGAGTGCGACATCACCTACGGCACCAACAACGAGTTCGGCTTCGACTACCTGCGCGACAACATGGCCTGGTCGAAGGACGAGCTGGTGCAGCGCGGGCACAACTTCGCGGTGGTCGACGAGGTCGACTCCATCCTGATCGACGAGGCCCGCACCCCGCTGATCATCTCCGGCCCGGCCGAGCACTCCGCCCGCTGGTACGGCGAGTTCGCCGGCGTGGTGGCCAGGCTCCAGCCCGGCACCGACGGCGAGGGCGACTACGAGGTCGACCACTCCAAGCGCACCATCGCGGTGACCGAGCGGGGTGTCGCCAAGGTCGAGGACCGGCTCGGCATCGACAACCTGTACGAGTCGGTGAACACCCCGCTGGTCGGCTACCTCAACAACGCCATCAAGGCCAAGGAGCTCTACAAGCGCGACAAGGACTACATCGTCAGCGACGGTGAGGTCCTGATCGTCGACGAGTTCACCGGTCGCATCCTGCACGGCCGTCGCTACAACGAGGGCATGCACCAGGCGATCGAGGCCAAGGAGGGGGTGGAGATCAAGCAGGAGAACCAGACCCTTGCCACCATCACCCTCCAGAACTACTTCCGCCTCTACGAGAAGCTGTCCGGGATGACCGGTACGGCGCAGACCGAGGCGAGCGAGTTCAACAAGGTCTACAAGGTCGGCGTCGTGACCATCCCGACCCACCGCCCGATGGTTCGCGAGGACCGGCCGGACGTCATCTACAAGACGGAGAAGGCCAAGTTCAACGCCGTCATCGAGGACATCGCCGAGCGGCACCAGATGGGCCAGCCGGTGCTGGTGGGCACCGTCTCGGTGGAAAACTCCGAGATCCTCTCCCAGCTACTGCGCCGCCGCGGCATCCCGCACAACGTGCTGAACGCCAAGTTCCACGCCCGGGAGGCCGAGATCGTCGCCCAGGCAGGGCGCAAGGGCGCCGTCACGGTGGCGACCAACATGGCCGGTCGCGGCACCGACATCCTGCTCGGCGGCAACGCCGAGTTCCTCGCCGCGAACGAGCTGCGCCAGCGCGGCCTCGACCCGGTGGAGAACGAGGAAGAGTACGCCAAGGCGATGGAGGAGGTCCTTCCCACCTGGAAGCAGGCCTGCGACGCCGAGGCGGACGAGGTCTCGGCAGCCGGCGGCCTCTACGTGCTGGGCACCGAGCGGCACGAGTCCCGGCGGATCGACAACCAGCTGCGTGGTCGCGCCGGCCGGCAGGGCGACCCGGGCGAGTCCCGTTTCTACCTGTCCCTCCAGGACGAGCTGATGCGGCGCTTCCGGGCCGGAGCGGTCGAGGCGGTGATGGAGCGCTTCAACATCCCGGAGGACGTGCCCATCGAGTCGAAGATGGTCACCCGGCAGATCAAGAGCGCCCAGGCCCAGATCGAGGGCCAGAACGCCGAGATCCGCAAGAACGTGCTCAAGTACGACGAGGTGCTCAACAAGCAGCGCCAGGTCGTCTACGCCGAGCGGCTCCGGGTGCTCAACGGTGAAGACCTCTCCGACCAGGTCCGCAACATGATCGACGACACCGTCGAGGCGTACGTGCGGGGTGCCACCTCCGACGGCTACGGCGAAGACTGGGACCTTGAGCAGCTCTGGTCCAGCCTCAAGCAGCTCTACCCGGTCGGCGTGACGATCGAGGAGTTGGAAGAGGAGGCCGGTGGCTCCCGGGCCGGCATGGACGGCGACTTCCTGGTCGCCCGCCTCAAGGACGACGCCAACGCCGCGTACGACCGGCGTGAGGAGCAGCTCGGCACCGAGGGGGTGCGCCAGCTCGAGCGAATGGTGCTGCTCCAGGTCATCGACCGCAAGTGGCGCGAGCACCTCTACGAGATGGACTACCTCCAGGAGGGCATCAACCTCCGGGCGTACGCCCAGCGCGACCCGGTGGTGGAATACCAGCGCGAGGGCTTCGACATGTTCGCCACCATGATGGACGGCATCAAGGAGGAGACCGTCGGTTTCCTCTACAACATCGACGTCCAGGTGACCGAACCGGAGCCGGAGGAGGGGGCCGACGAGGTCACCCTGCTCGACAAGCCGGTGGAGATCCGGGCCAAGGGCCTCAACCAGGCGCCGCGTCGGCAGGGGCTGCAATACTCCGCCCCCACCATCGACGGTGAGGCCAGCCCGGGCGCTGTCGCCGTGGAGCAGGCCGAGCAGCAGGCTCCGGCGCTCGGTGTGGGCCGACCGGCTCCGGGTGCTCCGGCGGCGCCGGGGCAGAGCGCGCCGTCAGCGCCGCAGCGGCCGGCTTCCGGGCTGCGTGGCCCGGCAGTTCCGTCGGCCGCCGCCCGTCGGCCGGCACCGAACCAGGCGGAGGCGAGCAACGGCCCGTCCCGCAACGCGCCGTGCCCGTGTGGCTCGGGCCGCAAGTACAAGCGCTGCCACGGCGCCCCCAACGGCGGCAACTGACCAACAGCAGCTACACCGACAGCGTCTGACCGACGGGTCCCGGCCGAGCAGGCCGGGGCCCGTCGGTGTCTTGTGAGCCTCGCCGGCGAGCGGGGCAGGTGGGGTCAGAGCACGTGCAGGGCAACGCAGAGCCAGCGGCCCCGGCGATGTTCGAGGCGCAGTGCCATCGCCCAACTTCGGCCGGCCGCGCCGGTGAGGACGGCTGCCCCCTCCACCGCGGCCTCCCGGGGCTCGCAGACTCGCAGGCGTAGCAACCGGACCAGTGGTCGGCCGGCGCGGCGGCGGGATGTCCCGGCCCGGCCGGATGCGCGGGCGAGTTCGGTCAGCAGGTCGCCAGCTCGGGCCGGGTCGAGCAGCGCTCGCACCTGGGCCGGCGAGCGGTAGCCGTTGACCACCTCCAGGCAGGTGCCGACGAAGCGGTGCGCGGCCCGGGTGGTTTCCGGTGCGGTCGACGGCGGCAACGACGCGACCGGGTTGGTGGCGATGGACCGGCTGTGCACCGGGCGCAGGGCTGCTCGCCGCTCCGGCGGCCGGACCGGGCTGGGCCGGGTGGAGGCGAACAGGTCGAGGGCGAGTTGACCGTCGGTCGCCACCGGCCAGTACGACCCGTCGGTCTCGTCGACGTATGGCGGGTCGAAGGGCGGAACGGGGCGCAGTCGAACGGGTGGTCGGGAAGGACCGGGTCGCGCTCCGCTCATCATGGCCCCTTTGATCTTGCGTTTACCTACGTTTGCCTCCGACAAGCTCGATTCTGAGCGACAGAGCGGCCTCGGTCAATGCTTCGTGGCCTCCGCCGCCCGACAGGGCGCATGATCGACGCAGGTTCCTTGATATCGCGTTATCCCAGCAGCCCTGACGCCCCGACTTCCATGAAACCGAGTGGATCATGCCCCGGGGCCGGGCTGGAGAGCGACTCGGGCTTCCGCTACTCGGGGTCGCGGTCGACCAGCGGGTTGCTCTGCACCCAGTCTGCCGTCTCGTCGTATTTGCGCGCTATGTACTCCTCCAGTCGAGCGCGCTCGACGCGCCACTGGCCGCGTCCGCCGATCTTTATCGCCGGCAGTTCCCCGCTGCGCACCATGTGGTAGACCTGCGAGTCCGACACGTTGAGCTCGGCGGCCACGTCGGAGAGCAGCAGGAACCTCGGCTCCACAGAAACTCCCGGTGTTGATGTCGTTTGGCTCAGTTTGCCACCGACAGCCCTCGCCGCCCAGCACCGGACCGGCTCGGCGGCGGACCAACCACGCGGGACACACCGGCCAGGAACTTCCTCCGGCCGGAGGCGGGGTGTATGACGGTCACGGCGTGCGGCATGATCGGCGCCCGTGCCGGCGTCCGCCGGTGGTGGACGACGCGGGGAGACGACAGGTGACCGACGAGCTTGTCCGGGTGTACGTGCCGGCGACGGTACCGATGCTGGCCCGGCTGCGTGCGGAGGGGCTGACCGCCGACCAGGCGCACGCCGTGACTCCGGCCCTGCGCGAGTGGTACGCCGAGGGTGACGAGGAGGAGTTGGAGTACGTCGCCTTCACCCGGGCTGCCCAGGACGCCCTGCACCTGCTCCGGGCCGACCCGACCGCTCCCCGCCGTCGCGTGGTCATCTCAGTCGACCTGCCGTCGGCGGCGATCGGGCGTGGCGACGGTGAGTTGGGCTCCAGCGCTGTGACGTTGACCGACGCCGTGCCGGTGGGCGCCGTCGCGGCAATCCACGTGGACGGCGCGGATGCGGCCGAGGAGGTCGGCGCGGCGGTCGACGTCGTGGCCGAGGCGGGGGCTGGTGACCCGGATGCCCAGTTCACCGTCGACGGCGCCGAGGACCACGAGCTGGAGTGGTACGACGTGACGGAGCTGGACCAGCTGTTACGCGCCACCGACTGAGCCGGACGCCACCCCCGGCAGCAGCCCGAATCGGACATCCGGCCAGGGCTGAAGCAGGGGCTGCGGTCAGGCGTCAGCGAGCCGGGTCAGCCTTCGCCGGGTCAGCCTTCGCGGGTTCCGCGTCGGTCGTGTCGGCTGCGTCGAACGTCTCGGCCGGGTCGGCGTCGAACGCCTTGGCGTAGCCCGGCTTGTCGTCCGCCGGGTCGACCTGGTCCGCTACGGGGTCCGGGCGGTGGGCCGGTTCGTCGTCGTCGCTGTGGGCCGGGCCGAGCGTGCGGCCGAACGCGATGAGCGCGGTGAGCGCCCCCACGAAGAGCACCCAGATGCCGTTGTCCACCCGCGAGGTGCCCAGCGAGGTCTGGGCTACCGCGTCCGCCTCACTGAGCGCGCTGGCAAGGTCGAGCAGCGATCGGCCGCCGACCCTGATGATCACTTCGGCGAGCAGCAGGAGGAGCCCCGGCCCGGCGCCGGCGAGCAGGTAGGCCGGCCAGCGCAGCGCCGGGGCCTCGGGATCGCGGCGGACGGCTCGACGCCGTGCCCAGGTCAGGTATCCGAAGGCCAGTAGCCCGGCGAGCAGCCCGGCGACGAGCGATTCGGTACGGGACACCCACTTGGCCGCGTTGATCAACGATTCCTGGCTGTCGCCGGAGCCGAAGAGGTCGAACAGCGGGTCCCGGGCGCGGCTGAACGCGACAACGAAGATCAGCGTGCCCAGCGCGGCGGTGATGACAGCTCCGACCGCCGGGGCGGTTCGCGCGCCGGCCAGCGCGCCCCCGATGATCGCCGCGGCCGCCGTGGTGCCGGCGATCACGTTGGTGGTGGACGTGTCGAAGTAGGTGAGGTTGATGGCCACCGCGGCCGCGAGCCCGACCAGCATTCCGCCGCCGATCGCCCCGGCGAAGCGAAGGGTGGCCCAGTCGCCGTAGCGGCGGGCCAGCAGGTTGCCACCGGCCAGTGCGACGGCCGCCCCGGCCACCAGCGCGGCCGAGATCACGCCGGGCAGGGCGAACGCGGAGAGGCTGATCGCGGTCACCCCGGCCGCCGCCGAGGTGATGGCCTCCCGGGTGGACCAGAGCATGGCGGCCAGCCAACCGAGCGCCAGCAGCGCGAGCACTGCGGCGCCGGGGGCGGGCAGCGGCCGACTGCCGGCGCTGGCCGCGTCGACCGCCGGCTCGTCCGACTCAGCGGCCGGGACGCGGCCGGGCTGCTTGGTCATCGTCTCCCCTTCGAGGCGGCAGGTCACCGACCATTCAGGGTACGCGGGCCCGCTGGGCTGGCTGTCGCCCCGGGACGGCGGGACGGATCGAGACCGGTCGGTAAGGGGAGGAGGGGTGGGGCGGTCCTTGGCGCAGGGCGGTGGCGGAGGTGGGTCGCGTGGCCCGTCGTGGGAGAATCAGGGGAGGTCCCGCCGCTGCTCGGCCTCCCGTGCGGCGTCCGGTGTCCGGCCATCCGGTCGGTGCCCGCGGGTCCGGTTTCGCCACTGCTGTCGAGATCGCCAGGAGCCTTGATGGATGCCGTGTTCTCCGTTCCCGAGCCGCGCAACGAGCCGGTTCGCAACTACGAGCCGGGCAGCCCCGACCGGGACCGGCTCCAGCGGCGGCTGACCGAACTCGCCGCCGAGCGCATCGACCTGCCGATGACCATCGGCGGTGAGCAGCGGATGGCCGGCGGTGACCCGATCAACGTGGTGCAGCCGCACAAGCACGCCCACGTGCTGGGGGTGACCGCGCACGCCACCCACGACGACGCGCGCGCCGCGACCAGGGCGGCCAAGGACGCCGCGCCGATGTGGCGGGCGCTGCCGTTCGAGGAGCGCGCCGCGATCTTCCTGCGCGCCGCCGAGCTGCTCGCCGGCCCCTGGCGGGACACGCTCAACGCCGCCACCATGCTCGGCCAGTCGAAGACCGCGATCCAGGCTGAGATCGACGCGGCGTGCGAGTTCATCGACTTCCTGCGGTTCAACGTGCACTTCGCGCGTCGCCTGCTCGAGGAGCAGCCGGCGTCCTCGCCCGGCGTCTGGAACCGCTTCGACCACCGCCCGCTGGAGGGCTTCGTCTACGCGGTCACCCCGTTCAACTTCACCGCCATCGCCGGCAACCTCCCGTCGGCGCCCGCCCTGCTGGGCAACACGGTGGTCTGGAAGCCGGGGCCGACCCAGCAGTTCGCCGCGCACTTCACCATGCGGCTGTTCGAGGCCGCCGGCCTGCCGCCCGGCGTGATCAACATGGTCACCGGCCGGGGCGAGGAGGTCTCGGATGTCGTGCTCGCCGACCCGGATCTGGCCGGCATCCACTTCACCGGTTCGACGAAGGTGTTCCAGCAGTTGTGGCGAACCGTGGGAGACAACATCTCCCGTTACCGGGGCTACCCCCGCCTGGTCGGGGAGACCGGCGGCAAGGACTTCGTCGTCGCGCACACCAGCGCAGACGTGGACGCGTTGCACACCGCGCTGATCCGTGGCGCGTACGAGTACCAGGGCCAGAAGTGCTCGGCGGCCTCGCGGGCCTACGTGCCGCGCTCGATCTGGGAGGGTGGGCTGCGGGACCGGTTGGCCGCCACCGCCGACTCGCTGACCTACGGTGACGTGGCCGACTTCGGCAACTTCGGCGGCGCGGTGATCGACGACAAGGCGTTCGCCCGGCACACCGCCGCGCTGGAGCTGATCGCCGGTGACGACAGCTGCCGGGTGCTGGCCGGTGGCACCGCCGACGACTCGGTCGGCTACTTCGTGCGACCGACGCTCTTCGAGTGCGGCGACGCCGCCCACGAGACCTTCACCACCGAGTACTTCGGGCCGATTCTGGGCGTGCACGTGTTCGACGACGCCCGCTTCGACGACGTGGTCGCGCAGGCGGAGTCGATCGCCCCGTACGCGCTGACCGGCTCGGTGTTCGCCACCGACCGTCGGGTCGTCGAGTCGGTCGGCGAGCGCATGCGGTACGCGGCCGGCAACTTCTACATCAACGACAAGCCGACCGGCGCGGTGGTCGGGCAGCAGCCCTTCGGTGGCGCCCGTGCCAGCGGCACCAACGACAAGGCCGGCTCCTGGCTGAACCTGGTCCGCTGGGTCTCCCCGCGGACGATCAAGGAGACCTTCGTGCCGCCGACCGACCACACGTACCCGCACATGGGCTGACCGGCGACGACCCGCCGGCGGCGCGCGTGGGCGCCGCCGGCGGACGCCCGGAATGTGGCAATCCATCGATAGTCCTCAGCGGACAGTCTGCCGCCGACAGTGCACTTAGGAAGTCCTGTCGGGTGGCAAACCGGCAAATCCTGGACGCCGGGTGCGCAAAGTGGCAGCGTAGTGGCCATGGCGGATTCCGGAGTCAACCCTACGGCGGCGGCCCTGCTCGGCCTCCTCCACGAGGGCCCGATGACAGGCGGTCAGTTGATGGCCGCCGCTGAGCGCCGTCTGGCGCCGTACTGGTCGATGACCCGCAGTCAGGTGTACCGCGAGTTGCCGGTGCTGGCTGAGCGGGGTTTCGTGCGGCTCGGCAAGCCGGGCCCGCGGATGAGCCAGCCCTACGCACTCACCGCCAGCGGAAAACGGACATTTTCCCGCTGGCTCGCGGAGAACCCGGGGCGCGACACCATCCGCAACCCGATAGCGCTCCGGATGGCTTTCGGCAACCTGCACTCCGCCAGCCAGCTGAAGGGCCTGTACGCCTCGGCCAACGAATACCACACCGAGGCCCTCGCCCAGGTCCGGGAGCAGGTGAAGAACGCCAAACGGGACGGCGAGACGTACGACGCCAGCGCGCTGGAGTTCGCCGTCGCCTACCACCGGGCGGCCCTGTCGTGGTTGAAGTCCGCCCCCGTCGGGTGACGGTCAGCGGGTTCGCGCATAGGGAACGAGCTGCTCCGCTCCCGGCACAGTACGCTTGTCTGTCGTGACCGCTGCCGATTACGCCGAACAGCTCAAGGAACTCGACGCGACCCTGCGAAACATCGAGGCCGTCCTCAACCTCGACCGGCTCCACGAGGACAAGGCCCGCCTTGAGCAGGAGGCCTCCGCCCCCGACCTGTGGGACGACCAGGCCAAGGCCCAGCAGGTGACCTCGCAGCTGTCGTACGTCAACGGCGAGATCAGCAAGCTGGGCAGCCTGCGTTCCGGCCTCGACGACGCCCAGGTGCTGTTGGAGCTGGCCGAGGCCGAGGCCGACCCGGGTGTGCTGACCGAGGTCGAGTCGGAGATCACCGGGCTGACCAAGGCCATCCAGGAGATGGAGGTCCGCACCCTGCTCTCCGGCGAGTACGACTCCCGGGAGGCGCTGGTCGCGATCCGGGCCGGCGCGGGTGGCGTGGATGCCGCGGACTTCGCCGAGATGCTGCTGCGGATGTACCTGCGCTGGGCGGAGCGGCACGGCTACCCCACCGAGGTCTACGAGACCTCGTACGCCGAGGAGGCGGGCCTGAAGTCGGCCACCTTCGCGGTCAAGGTGCCGTACGCGTACGGCACGCTCAGCGTCGAGTCGGGCACGCACCGGCTGGTCCGGATCAGCCCGTTCGACAACCAGGGTCGTCGGCAGACCAGCTTCGCGGGCGTCGAGGTTCTGCCGGTCACCGAGCAGACCGACCACATCGACATCCCGGAGAACGAGGTTCGGGTCGATGTCTACCGCTCCTCCGGGCCCGGTGGGCAGAGCGTCAACACCACCGACTCGGCGGTGCGCCTGACGCACATCCCGACCGGCATCGTGGTGACCTGCCAGAACGAGAAGTCCCAGTTGCAGAACAAGGCCTCCGCGCTGCGGGTGCTCCAGGCCCGGCTGCTGGAGCGCAAGCGCCAGGAGGAGGAAGAGAAGATGGCCGGCCTCAAGAGCGGTGGCACGAGCTCGTGGGGCGACCAGATGCGGTCCTACGTCCTGCACCCGTATCAGATGGTGAAGGATCTCCGAACCGAGCAGGAGACCGGCAATCCGAGCGGGGTCTTCGACGGCGACCTCGACGATTTCATCGAGGCTGGCATCCGTTGGCGCAAGCAGCGTCAGCTCGCCGGCGACGGTGCGTGACGGCGCGCGGGCGGAGCGCGTCATCGATCTCCAGGTAGGAGCCTGATTCGACGACTCGTGCCGGATCGGCGGGGCGTGGGGCTTGGCTCAGTTGTTACACCGCGTAGACTCACCACCCGTGATTCAGCTTGAGCAAGTGACGAAGACGTACCCGAAGGCGTCCCGGCCTTCGCTCGACAACGTGTCCGTCTCGATCGAGAAGGGCGAGTTCGTCTTCTTCATCGGTCCATCCGGCTCCGGCAAGTCCACGATCATCAAAATGCTGCTGCACGAGGTGGCCCCCAACAAGGGGCGCGTCGTCGTCAACGGCAAGGACGTCACGTCGATGCGTTCCTGGAAGCGACCCCACTTCCGGCGCTCGATCGGCTGCGTCTTCCAGGACTTCCGGCTGCTGCCCAACCGCACCGCCTACGAGAACGTGGCGTTCGCCCTCGAGGTGATCGGCAAGACGAAGGCGGTTGCCCGCCGGGTCGTGCCGGAGGTGCTGGAGCTGGTCGGGCTCGGTGGCAAGGAGCACCGCTACCCGCACGAGCTCTCCGGTGGTGAGCAGCAGCGGGTCGCCGTCGCCCGGGCGTTCGTGAACCGTCCGCTGATCCTGCTGGCGGACGAGCCCACCGGAAACCTGGACCCGGACACCTCGATTGAGATCATGCGCCTGCTGGACCGGATCAATCGCACCGGCACGACCGTCGTGATGGTCACCCACGACTCCAACATCGTGAACCAGATGCGCCGCCGCGTCGTTGAGATTGAGAGCGGTCGCATCGTGCGTGACCAGGCCCGCGGCGTCTACGGGTGAGCCGGCGCTCCACCCCTGCGCAGCCTGACGACGAACACCTCATGCCGGAGACCCGGAGGAAATCCCGATGCGCGTGAAATACGTCCTGTCCGAGGTATTGGTCGGACTGTGGCGCAACGTGACCATGTCCATCGCGATGATCATCACGATGGCGGTCTCGCTGACCATGCTCGGCGCCAGCGGTCTCATGTACCGCCAGGTCGACGACATGAAGGACCTCTACTACAAGAACATCGAAGTCTCGATCTTCTTGACCCAGGAGGTGACCGAGCAGGAGCGCACCGACCTCCAGACCAAGCTCGACAGCGACCCCCTGGTCAAGGACGTTCTCTACGTCAACAAGGACGAGGCGTACAAGCGCTTCAAGGAGATGTACCAGGACGCGCCGGACCTGGTGAACGCGGTCAAGCCGGACCAGCTGCCCGAGGCGTTCCGGCTCAAGCTGAACAACCCGGAGCAGTACAAGAACGTCTACGACCAGTACAAGGACACTGCTGGCGTCGAGGAGATCATCGACCAGAGTCGACTGCTCGACAAGATCTTCAACATCCTCACCTCGATCCAGAACATCGCCCTGGCTGCCGCCATCGTGATGGCGATCGCCGCCCTGCTGCTGGTCGCGAACACCATTCAGGTGGCCGCGTACAGCAAGCGGCGTGAGGTGGCGGTCATGAAGCTGGTCGGCGCGTCCAACTGGTTCATCCAGGCGCCGTTCGTGCTGGAGGCCGTGGTGGCCGGCCTGATCGGTTCACTGCTCGGCCTGGTGGCCCTGGTCGCGGCGAAGTATCTGCTCTTCGACGGGTCGTTGAGCGCGTTGCAGGGTCTGCTCTCGCCGATCACCTGGGGCGACATCCTGTTCATCTTCCCGCTGATGGCTGGCGTCGGTGGTCTGGTCAGCGCGGGCACCGCCTGGATCACCCTGCGCTTCTACCTGCGGGTCTAGGCACCGTACGGGTCGTCCCGTCGCCTCCCGAGGACCCTCCCGCAGCCGGAAATAAACGGCGCGGGAGGGTCCTTGTGATTCGGGTAGCATGATCGGTTGTCCGGCCGGGGTGAGCCCGGCCGCGGACGCCAGGAGAGGGGGTGGCACCGATGCCACGGGAAAAGGGGCGCAAGGTGGTCGCCTCCAACAAGAAGGCGCGTCACGACTACGCCATCTTCGACACGTACGAGGCGGGCATGGCGCTGACCGGCACCGAGGTCAAGTCGCTGCGGGCCGGGCGAGCGTCACTTGTCGACGCGTTCGCGCAGGAACGTGACGGCGAGTTGTTCCTGCACGCGATGCACATCCCGGAGTACACCCAGGGCACCTGGACCAACCACGAGCCCCGGCGTACCCGCAAGCTGCTGCTCAACCGGGCTGAGATCGACAAGCTCCTCGGCAGGACCCGCGAGGGTGGTTTCACGGTCGTCCCGCTGCAGGTCTACTTCTCGGACGGCTGGGCCAAGGTCGAGATCGCCCTGGCCAAGGGCAAGAAGTCGTACGACAAGCGTCAGGACCTCGCCAAGCGGGACGCGGACCGGGAGATCGCCCGGGTGTCCGGTCGACGCGGCAAGGGGATGGACGACTAGTTCATCCCGTTTGTCCGGGTCGGCGTGCCGGCCCGGGGCTCGGGATGAAAGCTGTTGCGCCAGGCGTTAGTCTTGTCAGTGCCGCCACATCGGCGGCCTGTCGAGGGGGTGACTGGTTTCGACTTCGTACGCAGCGACAGGGGAAGCGAGCCGAGGAAGCCGACGTCGTCTCGAGAATCGGTCGTCGGAAACTTATAAGCGCCAAGCAAAATCGCGCTGACTTCGCTCTCGCCGCCTGAGGCGAGTAGCTAAGTCTGTCGGCCTGGGAACGCCTTCGTCCCAGTAGCCGGCATCAGCTAGGAGGCTGGCCAATCGGACCCGGTCGCGGGGTCCGTGCGGCGAGATTAATCAGCGACTGGGCCCGTCACACCAACTTGCTCGCGTGAGCGGTGGGGCCGAGTAGAGGCACAGCGAGCTGCGCTCGGAGAAGCCCTGACAAACCGGCGAAGGACCCGGGTTCGATTCCCGGCACCTCCACCACCTCGAACGAAGCGCCCCGGCCCACCAGCCGGGGCGCTTCGTTGTTCGCGGGGTCTTACGCTGCCCCTGTGACCAACCAGGAGCTGCGCCTGTCGGTCGGCGCGTCGCCCGGCCAGCGCGTCGTGGCGGTGGCGTTCGGCGTCCTGCTCACGGCCGTCGGCGCGGCGTTCGTGGCACTGCCCCTCGTCGCCGACGGGCTGTTGCGCCGACTGACCGGGCCGGGTGACGCGTTCGCCTCCTATGAGGAGGCTCGCGACCTGCCACCGGGGCTGCTGCCGCCCGGGCTACGCGACTCCGCCGACCCGAACCAGTCCGGCCCCAGCCCGTTCATCGGCCTGTGTGGCCTGCCCTTCGTCCTGCTCGGCCTCTACCTGGTGCTGCGGGTGCTCCGCACGGCCGCCTGGCTGGACGGCAGCCGGGCGCGGGTACGCGGTGCGCTGCGCACCAGCACTGTCGACCTCGCCACCGCCCGGATCGAGGCCGGCGCTGTGTCGTACCGCGAGGCGGACGACGACGGTCCGGCCGGCGGACCGCAGGCGCGGGCCATCCTCGCGACCGCTGCGGGGAGCGCCCGGGAGGTCACCATCCCCCTGCGCGGCATGGGGCTGCCCGTCCTGCCGCCGTCCGAGCTGCGAGCGCTGGCCGAGGCGATCACCACGGGTCGAGCAGGCGACGAGCGGGCCGGCGACGCGCGCGCCGTGGCCGACCGCCTGCGCCGGCTGGCAGAGCGCCAGTCGGCCGACTGAGGCGCGCCGTACTCCCAGCAGGCCTGCGCGGCGCTGGAGGCCGCATCAGCGGGGCTGGTGGGGTCACTGGGGTCAACGGGGCAGATGAGACGGCTCAGGGCCCTGGACAGGGCGGGCCGGGCAGCCTCACCATCGCGGTATGGGGTAGCAGCGCCGCAGCGCGGGAGGTGCCATGGTCACCGGTCCGGTCCAGCAGCCGTCAGTCGTCGCCCGACCGCGCGTCGCGCATCCGGCGGGGCTCCCCGCCGATCCCCATTCCATCGGTCTACCCGGCGCCCCGCGCCCGGCCGGCCTCGCCGGTGACGTGCACGCCTTCGGCCGGGCCGTCGCCGTCGCCAGCACCGACCCGTGCTGGCGCGAGGAGGTTCTCCTTCGGCTGCGTCCGGTGCGCACGGGCTTCGCCGAGCACGTCCGGGTGACCGAAGGTCCCACCGGCCTCTACCGGGAGTTGCTCACCCAGTCGCCGCGGCTGGACCACGGGGTGCGGCTGCTGACCCGGGAACACGTGGCGATCGTCGCCGCGATCCTGGCGGTTCAGCAGATCGCCGAGCGGCCCGAGACGCGCCCCGATGAGCTGCGACACCGGGCCGGGCACCTGCTGCGGCGGTTGGCCCGGCATCGGCGGCGCGGCGCCGACCTGCTCTGGGAGGCGTACCAGACGGATCTGGGCGGCGAGACCTGAGCTCAGGTGGGGAACCGGCCGGTCGGCGGAGGCGTCGAACCGTACATGAATCGGCCTGCCCTGCTGCTCGTTCTTCCGTTGCTGCTGATGGCCGGCTGTGCCGCGACCGACGCCGGTCCGGCCGGCGGCCCGCCCAACCCGACGCACGGGGCGGAGGCCTTCGACCAGCGCGCCGCTGAGGTCGCCGAGGCGTGGCGGCCCGGCCCCGACTGGCGCACTGGCTACGTGCCGTTGGAGGGGCCGACACTGCTCACCGGTGACCCGGGCTTCACCCCCGAGACCGAGGCGGCCTACCGGGCCGGGTGGTACCGCGAGCAGGTCGGAATACCGCCCACCCGGGTCGGCGGCGAGATCCAATTCCCGGACGGACGGTTGACGCTGCCGTTGGTCAGCGCCGCCGAGGCGTACCGGCAGCTCGACCAGGGTGACCCACTGCCCTGCCCGGGGCGGCCGAAGCGGCCCGGACGGCCCACCCCCGGCGGCCCCACCGTCGAACCAGGGCCCGACGGATGGGCCACCAGCAGCACGCAGACCGCCTGCCTCCCGCTCACCGTCACCGCTGTCACGTTGGGCGCCGTGCCGGTGCGCACGAGTCGGGGCGTGGCGCAGGTCCCGGCCTGGCTGTTCACCATCAAGGAGTTGGCCACCCCCGTGGTCCGGCTCGCCGTCGCGCCCACGGCGGTCACCCCCGTCCCCGAGCCGAGCACGCCGGCCCGGCCGCTGCCGGACGGGTTGGTGGCGGCCCAGGACCTGGCCGCCGTCGACGACGCCCGGCTGACAGTGCGCCTCGGCGTCGGCGCGTGCGACACCGGGATCACGCCGTTGGTGTGGGAACGGCCGGACGTCGTGGTGGTCGGTGGCGGCGTCACCCGGGCCACCGGCGAATGCATCGCAATGCTGAAACTGGAGCCGGTCACCGTGACCCTCGCGACGCCGCTGGGCAGCCGCCCGGTGCTGGACGTCTTCACCGGCGCTCCGCTGGCGATCGCACCGCGCTGATCCGGTTCACAGGATGCTGGGCACGTCGGTGCTGATCGGCACCGGCAACACGGTGGGCCGGTCGGCGCGCAGCCCGGCGGAGAGCGCCGCGCCGAACTGATCGGGGGTCTCCACCACCTGTGTGGCACAGCCGTAGCCGGCCGCGATCGCCGTGACGTCCAACCCCGGCAGGTCCAGGCCGGGCACGCCGGGAGTGTGCTTCAGCTCGGCGAACGCCTTGAGGATCGCGTACTGCTGGTTGACCGGCACGACGACCACCACCGGCAGTGCCAGGCGCGCGGCCGTCCAGAGCGCCTGCACCGAATAGTGGAAGGAGCCGTCGCCGATCACCGCCACCACCGGGCGACCGCGCCCGGTGTCCCGCTCGGCCAGCGCGATGCCGATCGCTGCCGGCAGGCCGTAGCCGAGGCCGCCGCTGGCCATCGTGAAGTACGACGCCGGGCGGGTGACCCGTAGCTGACGACGTAGCGCGGACAGGTTGGATGGTGACTCCTGGACCAGCACGCCGTCGGTCGGCCAGTGCGCGGCCAGCGCGGCGAACAGGGCGTCGGCGCTCAGCGGGGCGCCGACCTCCGGCGGGGGCAGTGCGTCCCGTCGGGTGGGTGCCGGCCGGTCGTTCGGCGGCACCCCGTCGACCAGCGCGGCCAGGGCCAGCCCCGGGTCGCTGAGCAGGCTGTCGCCGACCGGGGCTCGGGCGGCCTCGTCGGGGTCGTCGGTGATGTGCAGCAGGCGGGCGCCGTCGGGCAGGTGCCCGCCCGGCACGTACGGGTAGTAGCGGAACACCGGGGCGCCGACAACCAGCACCGTGTCGTGTCCGCGCAGCGCCTCGGCGAGCGGACCGATCGCGTACGGCAGCACGCCGCGGAAGTGCTGGTGGTCCTCGGGGAACACCGCCCGCTCGGGGGCGGGAGCCGACCAGACCGGCGCGGCCAGCCGTTCCGCCAGCGCGACGGCTGTCGGCCAGCTCGCGGAGCGGTCCACTCCCGGCCCGTACACGAGCACCGGGTTGCGGCTGCCGGCCAGCACCCTGACGAACTCCGCCAACCGCTGCGGGTCCGGCGCGAACCGGGTGGCCACCGTTCGCGGCGCGGGCGGCGGGTCGGCTGGCTGGGCCCAGTCGTCCATCGGCAGGGAGAGGAAGACCGGCCCGGCCGGTGGCTGCACCGCCGTCGCGTACGCCCGCAGCATCGCCGCGGGGATGTCCTGCGCCCGGGCCGGCTCGTAGGCCCACTTCACGTAGGGCTGCGGAAGCTCGGTGGATCGGCGGCTGGTCAGCCGGGGTTCCAGGAGCAGCATCTCCCGGGTCTGCTGGCCGGCGGTGACGATCAGCGGGGTCTTGTTGTGCCAGGCGGTGACCAGGTTGCCCATGCCGTTGCCGGTGCCCGGTGCGGTGTGCAGGTTGACGTGGGCGGGCACTCCGCTGGCCTGGGCGTAGCCGTCGGCCATCGCGACGGCCGTCGCCTCGTGCAGCGCGTGGACGTAGTGGAAGTCGGCGGGGAAGTCCTGGAGGAACGGCTCCTCGGTGGAACCGGGGTTGCCGAAGACAGTGGTCATACCGAGGGTGCGGAGCACGTCGTACGTCGCGTCCCGGACAGTTGCCATCGCACCCGCCTCCGTGTCGCGGGCAGGGGCAACCGCGGTCGCCCTCCCGATCAGCCGAATCTATCGGGATGTGACGGACCTTTCGGGCGTTTCTCGGCCGTCGGTGGTCCCGATCGGTCGATCACCGGGAGCTCCGCCGTCGGGTGCGGCGGCCCTTCGTCTTAACTGTCCGATCACCCGCCGGTCAGACCTTAGCCAGCGCCCAGCACGCAGGCTATGGTGCCAGGCATGGCGTTGACAGCGCGGCTGAACCCGATGCGGCGGGCGGATCCGGTCGATGACCGGCGCCCGGCGCGGGCTCACGGTTGACGGGTGTGTGGCATGCAGGGAGAGGGCCAGGCGATCGGCGGACGAGCGATGGAGTCGATGACCGGGCGGCTGCTGGTCGCGACTCCGGCGCTCAAGGACCCGAACTTCGACCGCACCGTGGTGCTGCTGGTCGCCCACGAGCCGGGCGGCGCGCTCGGTGTGGTGCTGAACCGGGCCACCGAGGTGCCGGTGGCCGAGGTGCTCGGTGACTGGAGCGACCTCGCCCGCCACCCGGCGGTGCTCTTCGAGGGTGGCCCGGTGCAGCCCGACTCGGCCATCTGCCTCGCCCGGATGCGGCACCCGATGCGCCGGGTTAAGGGCTTCCACCAGGTGTCCGGGGCGGTCGGCACCATCGACCTCTCGGTCGACCCGGAGCGGCTGCGGGAGAGCATCGGCGGCATCCGGGTCTTCGCCGGCTACTCCGGCTGGGGCAGTGGCCAGTTGGAGCAGGAGATCGCCGACGGGTCCTGGTTCGTGCTGGACGGGCTGCCCGGGGACGCCTTCGTCGACCGGCCCGACGACCTGTGGCCGATGGTGCTGCGCCGGCAGGGCGGGATGATGGCGGCCGTCGCACACTTCCCGCCGGACGTGGCGCTCAACTGACCCGGCCCGGCGGGGGACCCCGCGAGATGACCATGCGGGCCCGTCTGTGTATAGTTTCCCAGTGCCCGGGCGACCGGGACAACAGCAAGGGGCCGTGGCGCAGCTGGTAGCGCACCACACTGGCAGTGTGGGGGTCAGGGGTTCGAGTCCCCTCGGCTCCACCCTTGAGAAACGCCCTGGCCGGGATAATCCGACCAGGGCGTTTTGCTGTGCTGGGCTCGCCCCGGACGACGAGCGGCGGGTCAGCCGGCCACCCGGACAGTGGCAGCCACTGCGCCGCCGAAGCCCTCGCTACCGGACGATCGGTGACCACTCCCGCTGGCTGGTGATCGTCACCCCGGGGGTCCGGTAGTAGGGGTCCTCGGCGACGACCGCGGCGAACGCCTCGGCGTCCGGGACGTCGAAGATCAGCAGTGCTCCGGAGTCGTCGGCGAACGGCCCGGCCATGACCAGCCGGCCCTCCTGGTGCAGGGCCTGGAGCCGCTCCCGGTGCGCCGGTCGGGCGGCGAGCCGGTCGGGGTCGTCGCCGAAGGTCAGCTCCAAGATGAACACCGGTTCCTCCTCATCGGGGCGATCTTTCGAAGCACCCTAGTCGATCCGGCGTGCCACCACCGTTCAGTAGTGGACGTGGTGGTCAGGGATCGACGATGATGTCGATCGCCGCGCTCACCTGCCGCTCCAACTCGTCGAGGTCGTCGAGGGTCGGGGCGTCGATCAGGAACGTCACAGCTCGGTCACCGGATTCGCGCAGCTCACCGAGGCGTGCCCCGCGTTCCTTGAGCACGATGACGTGCCGCAGGGCGGGCGGGTCATCGGCTTCGCCCGGTGCGATGACCGGCCACGGTTGCCCCTCCGGCACCCACTGCGGCTCCACGCCCGGCCAGCGCAGCTTCACGTCCTGCAACGTTCCCCTCGGCTGGGGCAGGTAGACCTGGCGGGCGTAGCGCCGGGGTGGGGGGTGCGCCGCCGGCTCGTCGAGCGCCACCTCCATGATCGTCTGCTCCAGCGCCCGACCGGTTGCCAGGTGGTAGAGCGGCATGATGCCATCGCCGGGAGTACGGGCGGCGACCTCCATCAGGACCGGCCGGCCGTCCCGGTCGAGGCGGAGTTCGGTGTGCACGATGCCGGCGACCAGACCGAGCCGGCCCACGATGTCGCGGTTGGCGGCGAGCAGCCTGTCGTGCTGCCCACCGGGAGGTGCGGGCACAGTGTGGGCCATCTCGACGAACCAGTCCGAGTCGTCCTCGGTGGTGCGCTTCTGGGTCGCCGACTCGAAGACGATCCGACCGTGTTGCACGACCGCCTCCACCGAGTACTCGGCGCCGGTGACGTACTCCTCGACCAGCAGGGTCTCGGCCGCCGGGTACCCGGTGAGCAGCGCGGGCAGGGCCTCGGGGTCGCGCACCGCCTGGACCCCGGAACTCGACCGTCGACCCGAGGGCTTCAGCACCACCGGGAACCGCACCGAGCCCACGTCGAGCCCGGTGCGCCCCTGTGGTGGCACGACGACCAGTCGGGGGCTCCACTGCGGCAGGTAGAACCGTTGCAGGTACTTGTTGCGACACACCCGGGCCGCGCGTACCCCCGGCCCGGGCAGGCCGAGCGCATCCGCCACGACCCCGGTCTGCTCGACGAGCATCTCGCCCGCGGCGTAGACCCCGACGATGTCGTACTCCTGCTGCCAGCGCTGGACGTGGGCGACCACACCTGAGGTGAAACTGCCCTCGATGCCGACCTCGCCGGTGACGAAGGCCGCGTCCGTGAGGTACGTCCCGGGACCCTCGCCCCGGGCCATGGCGGCCGTCGTGTCGGCCCGCCACTGTTCCGAGGTGATCAGCAGGATCCGTAGCCCTCGACCGGCGAGGTCGGCGAGGAAGCCCCAGTTGCGGGCGATGACCCGGTAGCCGCCGAGCAGCAGGAAGGCGCGGGCCTCACTCATAGCCGTACTGCTCCAGGATGTCGCCGAACAGCTCGGTGAAACGGGCCTCGTTGCGCTTGGTGAACCGCTCCCGCCAGGTGCCGGTGGTGCCCCGGAAGAAACTCCAGGAACTCTGGTCGTAGACCTTGCCGGCGACCTCCTCGGCGTCCGCTGTGGACCCGACGTGCCTCAGCAACCGGTCCACTGCCTCGAGTTGGCGTTGCCGGGACCCGCCGCCGCGCTCCCCGACCAGATCCTCGTAGCTGACCTTGCACACGTCGGGGTGGCGGAGCAGCCACAACCCCCTCTCGAACTGGTCGCGACCGAGGAAGGACGTGTCCCGCATCGCGTAGTCGAGCTTTTCCTCCCAGGTCGGCAGGGAGGTCAGGATGCGGTGGAAAATGTCGAACTCGTAGAAGTTGCCGTACCCCTCGCGGGTCCGTCCCTCCAGGAAGTTGACCATCGACACCAGGGCGTCGCGCGGGTCGCGGTAGTTGTAGACCAGCGGCGGGGTGGCGGTCTCCACCCACTCGGCGAAAAAGGAGCCGTCCACCTTGCTGATGTCCAGCTCGTGAAAGATCCAGCAGAGCCCGGCCGGGGTGTCCGCGAACCGGGAGTACGGCAGGTGCGGGTTGGTGATCACCGAGTCGGCGAAGTCGAAGCGGGTCTGCCCGTACCGGTTGACGACGTGCTGGCCCAGTCTGCGTTGCCAGTGCCAGCCAAGGGCGGACCAGGCTTCCTGGGTGCGGAGGTGGTACTCCTCAGTGCCCTCCAGCTCCAGCAGCTCGTCGTAGTCGGACTTCGACAGGGTGAGCGCGGCGATCTGACGTTGCTGCGCGGCGGTGAATTCCGGGGTGTTGCGGGGGGTCGGCCGGGGCACCCCGGCCATCTTGTACCCCAGGTTGGTCATCAGACCCTGCATGAGGTGGGTGCCGGTCTTCTGCAGCGAGATCACCATGGCACGAGGGGCCAGCGGCATGTCGGTCTCCCGGTGGTAGTGCGTCGGATGCGACGCGGAATGAAGGGGAATCAGCGGACGTAGGCAGCCAGGTGGCCGGTGGTGCGCTCGTCGAGGAAGCGCAGGAGCCTGGCGAACGACTCCCGCCGGCGCTCATCGGGCGTCCACAGCCACAACTCCCGTTTAGCGACCCGGGCGCCTCGGCGGAACTTCGGGGCGAACGCCTCGAACCCGAGGCGGTACCGGGGCACGCCGGCCCGGATGCAGGACTCGACAGGTTGCCCGAACACCAGGTGGTGGTAGGCGACGCTGGTACCGGTGACGTCGTAGTCGCTGCCGTAGCCGAGGGTGCAGCAGCCGTGCCGGCCGTACATCTGCACTGTGCAGGCGAGGACTTCGGCGTCGGACCGGCCCGCCACGGCCACCCGGATCGCCCCGGGGAGCACCGCCGCCAGGTACGCGCGGGCCGCCCGGAGCTGGGGCCGGTTGGGTGCCGCGCCGTTGCGCTCGCCGGTGCGGGCCTCAAGGTCCACGATCCGGTCGACGTGCTCGGCCAGCGGCACCTCGCGGACCTGGAGCCCGGCCCGGGACACCTCGCGCTCGGCCAGTCGGTAGTTGCGGCGCGTCTCGGCGTTCTGCCCGTCCAGGAACGCCTGGTAGGTGGGGTAGCCGCCCAGATGCAGCGCGGATGCGGCGGTGACCGAGCCCCGGACGAAGCCGGCGGCCTCCAGCAGGCCACGCAGCAACTCGTCGTCGGTGGCCACGTACGGCAGGACCACAGCTCCCGCGTGACCCTGCCGGACCAGGTCCTGGAGGGTCGCCACGACCTCCCGGCCGGCCTGCCGCCGACGGGTGATGTCGACGTCGGGGGCGGTGAACAGGGGACTGCGGTCGTAGGTCCGGACGACGAGCGGCTCTCCGACGGTGGTGGTGAGCCAGTCGGCGAGATCGCCCGACCCGGGTGCGTCCGGGCCGAGCGCGCCGAGCAGGGCCCGGTGCTCGGTACGGATCGCTGTCGCGTCGTCGTCCGGCGTGAGGCGGAGGAACTGCTCCTCGGTGAGGAGTTTCCACGGGTGGCTGAACAGGCTCGTCCCGGCCACTGCGGTGACCGCGTGGATCGCGGCCACCGGCCCCCGGCCGTCGTGGGCGCTGACCAGTAGCGCGTTGCCCGGCTCCAGCCGTTCGCGGAACAGCAGGTAGCCGTGGGCGGCGTCGGGTTCGGCGTCGGCGGCCAGCCGGGACCAGGTCTCCTCGTCGACGGCGCCAATGCCGTCGGTCACGTCAGTCGCCATGCCGGATAAACCGCTCCTTCCGAGTCGTCGTGTCCGCCAGGGCCCGCACCTCGGAGATCTGGGCCGCGGTGCGCAGCGGAGAGGCGTACAGCAGCAGCGAGGAGACGGTGAGCGAGACGGCCACCACCCACACCGCCGTGGTCGTCCCGGCCAGGTCGGCCAACACCCCGCCGATCAGCGCCCCGACCGGCAGCGAACCGAAGGCCGCGATGCGGTAGCTCGCTGTCACCGCGCCGAGCAGTACGGGAGGGGGGACCTGCTGCCGTACGGTGACCGCCAGGACGTTGTAGACCGCCAGAGCCGCCCCGTTGATCACGAAGCCCGCGCCGAGCAGCACTGTCGCCGTGCCGGCCGCGGCGAGCCCGGGCACCAGCAGCAACCCGAGCGCGGCGACCGTGATCGAGACGGTGAGCGCCCGACCGAGGTGCAGGCGGGCACCGACCCGCCCGGCGACGAGGGAGCCGATCAGTGCCCCGACGCTGCCGAGCCCGATGACCAGGCCGATCAGGCCACCGGAGAGCCCGAGGGTACGCACGCCGTACACCAGGAAGACCGTCGCGAAGGCCTGCTCGTGCAGGTTGAAGAGGGCCGACTGCACGCACAGGTCCCGGATCGGTCGGCTCCGCCAGACGTAGGCCAGCCCGGCCCGGATCGTCGGCGCGTCGCCCCGGTCGGTCGCCGGCCGTAGCACCCGAGCCGGGAGGGCCGCCATCGCCATCGCCGCCGCGCAGAACAGTGCCCCGGTGACCACAGCGGCCCAGGAGGCGCCGGCGGACTGCACGATGAATCCCGCCGCCGCCGGCCCGGCCATCTGGGTCACCGACGTGGTGGCCTGCAACAGACCGTTGCCGGCGACCAGCCGGTCGCCGTCCAGCAACCGGGGCGCGGTGACCTGGGACCCGATGTCGTGCAGCACCGCCGCCGAGCCGATCAGGAACGCGCCCACCAACAGCGCCGGGAAGACCAGCCGGTCGGTGGCGGCCAGGGCCCCGATGCCGAACAGCACGACGCCGCGTGCCGCGTTGCCGGTGACCAGGATCCAGCGCAGCGAGGTACGGGCGGTCCAGGTGCCCACCAGTAGGGAGAACGCCAGCACCGGCACGAACTGGGCCGCGCCGACCAACCCCACCTGGGTGCCGGTGCCGGCCAGCAACGTCACCACCAGCAGGGGCAACCCGAAGGCGGTGATCTGGTGTGCCGACCGGGCGGCCAGGTCGCCCAGCCAGAGGGTACGGAACGCCGGCTCCCGCAGCGGGGGGCGTGGTGGCGCTGTGGCGTTCGTACCCTCCGGCGGGCGCCGGATGTCAGCTGACACCGGTGCCGGTGACGCTCGCTGACGCGTCCGATGAGGTGACTCTGCGGTACAGCGCGTTCTCACTCCAGACGAGGTCGACCTGGCCCCACTCCATCGCCGACATCACGTCGGGGAAGAAGCTGCGGCCGTTGTAGTTCGCGCTGGTGTTGCAGAGCACCGGGATCCCGCTCCACTTGTGGTACTCGCGAAGGACTGCCGCGAGCATCGGGTTGTCCTCGGCGCTGACCGTCTGCAAGCGGGCGGTCCCGTCGAGGTGGATCGCCGCCGGGATCCGGTCCACCCAGTCGGGGCGCACCCGGTGGTCGAAGAGCATGTACGGGTCCGGGGTGCCGGGGTCGAAGACCGTCGGCGCCTGATCGGTCAGGCAGATCGGTGCGACCGGCCGGAAGCTCTCCCGACGCTTCATCCGGTTGAGTTCGTCCTTCATCGCCGGGTCCACCGCCGGGGCGAGGATGCTGCGCGCCCCAAGTGCGCGGGGGCCCAGCTCGGCGCGGCCGTGCAGGACCACCACCGGCTTACCGGTGCGGTGCAGCAGCCGGGCCAGTTCCTCCGGTCGGCATGGCGCCACCGTCCAGCCCGCCGGGACGTGCGAGTTGTGCACGAGGTCGGGGCCGGCGAAGACGTTCCACGAGATCGGCGCCAGCCGTTGCTCTCCGCTGACCAGGATGGCGCCGGTGCCGACGGCCGAACCCGAGTCGTCCGGGAAGGGCGGCACCCACATCTCGCGGATGGCCTTGTGCGACCGCATGGCGCTGTTCCATTTGATGTTCAGGGCGCAGCCCCCGGCGAAGCAGAGGTTCCAGGGACCGTCGCCCTTCCAGGACTCGGCCTTGGCGACCAGTCGCTCGACGAGCAACTCCTCGATGAACTCGTGCACGCTGGCGAGCACGTCGTCGTCGGAGACGCCCAGTTGGTCGGTGCGCCGACGGACGTCGTCCAGATAGGCGTGGACGTAGGCGTGCGAGGGCTCGCCGGTGCTGCCGCAACCGATGATCTCCTCGCGGTACTTGCGGACGGCCGGGCTGTTGGCCTCGAAGTGCTGGTGGAACAGCTCCCCGAGGACCTGCTTGATCGGCTCACGGGCGGTGCCGAGGGCGATGTAGGCCATCAGCTTCCCGGCCACCGAGAGGTCGTCGACGTTGCGGGACAGCTTGTCGCGGCGGTACGGCCCGAAGTGCTGTGAGGCCATCGAGTAGAAGTGCCCGATCAGCGGGAAGACCTCGCCGCCGGGCTCGATGCGGCCGTCCTTGTCCACCGCGTAGAGCCGGGGGAAGCAGCCGCCGTCCCAGACCAGGACGAGGCTCGGCTCGCCCCGCCGCGCGAAGGGGCTGGTGCTGTACGCGGCGGCGAGGTGGCTCGCCACGTGCACGTGACTGACGTACGGCACTGTGGCGTCGCCGATGGGCAACTCGCCACGGTGACCCGGCTGCGCCGGATTCGGCACCCGCTCGGTTTCCCGGTAGGGCGCCAGGCGGACGTCGACCGGGCTGCCGTTGTTGAGCCGATGGGCCTGCCCGTGGACGGCGCCGTCCCAGCCGTCCAGTGCCCACTGGTCGACGTCGGAGGTCTTGTACCCGAAGTCGCCCAGGATCCGGGCGATCAGCGTGAGATCGTCCACGTCGCTGTATCGACGGTTGTTCTCCAGCTTCTGCGCCTCGACGTTGAACTCCAACACGTCGTCGTGGAAGAGGGCGACGCCCCCGCTCTGAGTGAGCTTTACTCCGCACGTAATACGCATAGATGCTTCCCCCCATTTTTGGCGACTCAAAATTCCTATCGATGTTCTGTCGGCAAGTCAACCCCCGATCCTTGTCGACGCCGATCAGCAGGCCTCCGAGCTGCGCCATGGGGAGTGGCGTTGCTCGATGTTGACGGTTGGCCGCGTCGGACCAGGAAGGGGTTGCCGAGAGCCCTCTCCGAGATTCCGCAATGCCCATCGGTCTAATAGGATATGGATTTTCCGTCATCTGAAATTCCCGCGTTACGAGTTGGTAACTTAGCGCTGTCGACTGCCAGGGTTGGTGCCGAGCCCGATCGCCAAAGCGGTGCCTCGGGCGGCATATGAGCAGCTCAGGTCGGCTGTGACGGGCATGGGGGATTAATGAGTGGCGATGAGGCCAGTTGGCGTCTATCTTCGACCGGGGGTGCCGCGGGGTCCGGGAGTCCGCCGGCGGACGAAGCGGATCTTGAGCGATGGATACGCGATATCCTGCAATCGACGCACCCACTCCGAATCGGTTCGGAACTGCGCCGCGCCGAACGCGTCGCGAGTGCCAGATTCTCTGACCCGACAATTGCCCAAGCGGTCCACAGGGCTGTTGCGGCGACAATGAACAGGCGTGATTGAGTCACCGTCACCGGTGACCCGAACCCTGCGGGTCCGGGTCAGGAAAAGCGCTCCCGGAAAAGAATCGCCCTTCTCATTGTCCGCGCCGGCGGTCATGCCCTGGCACGCAAAACGCCCCGACCGGAGGACCCGGTCAGGGCGTTGGCGACTAGATGTCCGGTAAGGGCTGGGTCAGCCCTGACGGCTCTTCCACTGCGGGTTGGCGCGGTTCACCACGACCACGCGGCCGCGACGGCGGACCACCACCGAACCCGGCTTCTGCTTCAGCGCACGCAACGAGCTACGTACCTTCATGTCTGCCTCCTCGGTGCTAGCGGTTCCGAGTATCGAAACGCCGCACCCACCCGCCGGATTCCCGGCCGGTCAGCGTCGAACCTTTGCCGTCTCCCGGCCGTACCAGTGGGCGGAGGTCATCCTCATGCCCGTACGCCGACTCCTCGCCACGGTGCTGGTCGCTGCCGCGACAGTGCCAGTGGCCGCAACGCCTGCCGCCGCCCACGGCGCTCCGACCGACCCGGTCAGTCGCGCGGCGGCCTGTGGCCCCGAGGGCCGGTACGCGGCCACCAGCGCCTGCCGGGCGGCGATCCAGGCGGGCGCGGCGGTCCGTGAATGGGACAACGTGCGCGTGTCAACGATCAACGGGCGAGATCGGGAACGGATCCCGGACGGTGAGCTGTGCAGCGGCGGACTGTCCGCGTACCGGGGGCTGGACCTGCCCCGCACCGACTGGCCCAGCACCACGCTGACCAGCGGCGCGACGTTCACCTTCCGGTACCGGACCACCATCGAGCACCGGGGCACCTTCCGGCTCTACGTCACCACGCCGGCCTACGACCCCCGCAAGAAACTGACCTGGGCGGATCTGGAATCGCGCCCGTTCCTGACGCTGACCGACCCGCCGGTGCGGGCCGGGGCGTACCAGTTGGCGGGTCGGCTGCCGGCGGGCCGCAGCGGCCGACACCTGATCTACACGATCTGGCAGAACTCCAACACCCCGGACACCTACTACTCCTGCTCGGACGTGGTGTTCCGTGGTGCCAAGGCCGCTGCCACCCCGACGAGGGCCGCCGCACCGAAGGGCGCGCCGCGTACCACCGCGAGTGCGCCGGCCGCCACCGGGTCGGCGGTGGCGGCGGCGGCCGACCCGGGCGTGCCGGTGGCGTCGGTGACCGACCTCGGTGGCCGCTGGCCGGTGCTGGCCGGTGCCGCCGCCGTGCTGGTCCTGGCGCTGCTGCTGATCGGTGCCGGACGGCGACGTCGCAGCGCCGCCGCACCTGCGGGCCGGCAGTGCGAGGTGCGCAACCACCGGGCCGGGCGGCGTCGGATCTGGTGACCCGACCCGCCCGGAACCCGACGGCGTTCAGCCGAGGTGACGCTCGATCTCGGCCAACTCGTCGGCGGTGAAGTCGAGGTTGTCCAGCGCGGCGATGTTCGTCTCCAACTGCTCGACACTGCTCGCCCCGATGATCAGGCTGGTCATCCGCGGGTCACGAAGCGCCCAGGCCAACGCGAGCTGCGCGAGGGACTGGCCGCGAGCCTCGGCGACCGCGCCGAGCCCACGGATGGTGGCCATCTTCTCGTCGCTGAGGTCGCTCTCGTTGAGGAAGACGCTGGTGCGGACCCGCGAGTCGGCCGGGATGCCGCCCAGGTAGCGGTCGGTCAGCAGGCCCTGCGCCAACGGGCTGTACGCGATGCAGCCCGCACCCACCTGCTCCAGCGTGTCGAGCAGCCCGTCGGACTCGGTCCAGCGGTTGAGCATCGAGTACGACGGCTGGTTGATCAGCAGCGGCGTACCCAGCTCGCGCAGGATCGCGGCGGCCCGCGTGGTCTGCTCCGAGTTGTAGTTCGAGATGCCGACGTAGAGCGCCTTGCCGGAGCGGACGATGGCGTCGAGCGCCCCCATCGTCTCCTCAAGGGGGGTGTCCGGGTCGAACCGGTGCGAGTAGAAGATGTCGACGTAGTCCAGTCCCATCCGGCCCAGCGACTGGTCCAGCGACGAGATCAGGTTCTTGCGTGAGCCCCACTCGCCGTACGGGCCGGGCCACATCAGGTACCCGGCCTTGCTGGAGATGACCAACTCGTCCCGGTACGGCTTCAGGTCGGTGGCGAGCATCCGGCCGAAGTTCTCCTCCGCCGAACCGGGCGGCGGGCCGTAGTTGTTGGCCAGGTCGAAGTGGGTGACCCCCAGGTCGAAGGCGCGGCGGACGATGTCGCGCTGCCGTTCGAACGGGCGGTCCGGACCGAAGTTGTGCCACAGGCCGAGCGAAACGGCAGGCAGTCGCAGGCCACTGCGACCGCTGCGCCGGTAGGTCATGGTGTCGTAGCGGTCATCCGCAGCGAGGTAGGTCACGATCATGAGCCTAGCTCCGGCCCGCAGTAGCGCGGCTTGGGCGTGGAAACCGGGACATCGGGGTAGTTTCGACGCCATGCGTTTCATTGCGCTCGACACCCCCAAACCGCTGTCCAGGATCGGCTTGGGCACCTGGCAGTTCGGCTCCCGGGAATGGGGGTACGGCCCGGACTTCGAGCGGCGGGCGGCGCAGATCGTCCGGCGGGCCATCGAGCTGGGCGTGACGGTCTTCGACAGCGCGGAGATCTACGGCTTCGGACGCAGCGAACGCATCCTCGGCGCGGCCCTCGGCGACGACCGGCCGAAGGTCGTCATCGCCAGCAAGATCCTGCCGGTGCTGCCGCTGGCCGCCGTGGTGCAGCAGCGGGCGGTCGCCTCGGCGGCCCGGCTCGGCGTCACCAGCATCGACCTCTACCAGGTGCACCAACCCAACCCACTGGTCGCCGACCACACCACCATGCGCGGCATGCGGACCCTGCAGGATGTCGGGCTGGTCGGCGAGGTCGGCGTGAGCAACTACGGGCTGCGCCGCTGGCAGGTCGCCGAGGCGGCGCTCGGCCGGCGGGTGCTCAGCAACCAGGTCCGCTACAGCATGCTGGACCGCGCACCCGAGCAGGACCTGCTGCCGTACGCGCGGCAGGCCGGTCGGGTGGTCATCGCGTACAGCCCGCTGGCGCAGGGCTTCCTCTCCGGCCGCTACGACGCCAAGAACCCGCCGACCGGCGCGGTCCGGCGCGCCAACCCGTACTTCCTGCCGGAGAACCTGGAGCGCGGCGCGGCGCTGATCGACACAGTGCGCCAGGTCGCCGACGCCCACGACGCCACAGCCAGCCAGATCGCGCTGGCCTACCTGCTGCGCCACCCGAACGTGCTCGCCATCCCCGGGGCGTCCGGAGTCGAGCAGATGGAACGCAACGCCGCCGCCGCCGACATCGACCTCGCCGACGACGAGTACACGGCGCTGGCCGAGGCAGCGAAACGCTTCCGCCCGATCACCGGACTCGCCGCGATGCCGGCGATGCTGCGTGCCCGGTTCGGCACACCAACCAGAAAGTGAGCACAGTGGACGACATCACCGCACTGATCCTGGACGACCACGCCGCCTTCCGGCGTGGCTTCGCCCGACTCGACGACGCCCGCGACGAGCAGGAGATGCTCGCGATCTGGGACGCCCTCGCCCTGCACCTGGACATCCACGCCGAGGCGGAAGAGGCGATCCTCTACCCACACCTGGTCAAGCACGGCGACGACGGCGAGGACGAGACCGCCGACGCGATCGGCGACCACAACAAGATCCGCGACGCCATCGCCGAGGCGAAGCTGCACCCGGTCGGCTCGGACCAGTGGTGGGAGGCGGTCGGCACCGCCCGCCGGGAGAACAGCGAACACCTGGCCGAGGAGGAGGACGAGGCGCTGCCCGACTTCCGCCGGCACGCCAGCACCGAACTCCGCGCCGAGCTGGGCCAACGCTGGCTGACCTTCTACGGCGAGCACAAGAACGGCCGCAACCTGCCCTTCCGCGACAAGGACCCGCAGCAGTACGTGGCCGACCACCGCTGACATCTCCCCGACGCGGGGGAGTCGGCGGGACCCGTCCGGGCAGCAGAATGGCGAGGTGAACCTCCGAGCGGCGCTGGCCCCGCTGGTCGCCGGCACCACCTGGCGACGCGGCGTGTTCCTGCTGCTCGGCGGCGTGCTGGCGCTGCCGTACGGGCTGCTCGCGGTGACCTTCGCCCAACTGCTCGCCGACTCGGAGATCCCACGCCCACTGGTCTACGTCCTGCTGCTCATCGCGGTGCTGATCGCCGTGGTCCCGTTGCTGCTGGACGGCAGCCGCGCCCTGGAGATCGCCGCCGTGCGGAGGTTGCTCGGCGTCGACCTGCCCGAGCCGGAGCTCGGGCATCGCGGCGACCGGGAAACCCGGCTGCGCAGCGCGCTCTGGATCGCCACCCACCTCATCGTCGGCGCGGTGGTGATGATCGCGCTGTTCAGCGCCCTGCCGATGGCGCTGGCCTTCATCGCCCAACAGTTCGGCGTCGGCACCGAGCTGACCAGCCAGGAACGGTTCGGGCCGTTGGACGGGCGGGACAGCGGCTGGTTGACAGTGGCCGGGGTGCTCCTGCTGGTCGGCCTCGGCTACGTCGTCGCCGGGCTCGGCGCGCTCGCCGGTCTGATGGCACCGGTGCTGCTCGGCCCGGCCCAGGCGGAGCGGATCGCCGCCCTGGAGGCGCGGGCCACCCGGCTCGCCGAACGCAACCGACTGGCCCGGGAACTGCACGACTCGATCGGTCACGCGCTGACAGTGGCCACCCTCCAGGCCGGGGCCGCCCGCGAGGTCCTCGACACCGACCCGGAGTTCGTCCGACGGGCACTCACCGCGATCGAGGACGTCGGACGGACCGCGATGGACGACCTCGACCACGTGCTCGGGCTGCTCCGGGAGAACGGACGCGACAGGCCCGTGGTGGCGCCGCAGCGTACCCTCGCCGACCTGGACCGGCTGGTCAACGACGCCCGCGCGGCCGGCCTGGCCGTGCACGCGCAACGCGCCGGCGACCCGGCCCGGGTGCCGGCGGTGGTCTCCCGGGAGGGCTACCGCATCGTCCAGGAAGGACTGACCAACGCCGCCCGGCACGGCCACGGGCCGGTGACGGTACGCCTGGACCTGCGCAGCGACGCGCTGGAGTTGGAGTTGGTCAACGCGGTGCGCCACCCCGACCGGGGCCAGCGGGGGCGGGGCGGTCGAGGCCTGGACGGCATGCGGGAGCGGGTGCTGCTGCTCGGCGGCCGGCTCACAGTGGGCCCGGACGGTGACCTGTGGCTGATCCGCGCCCGCCTGCCCTACGAGGAGACGACGACATGACCACCGGGGTGCTGATCGTCGACGACGACGAACTGATCCGGGTCGGGCTGCGGGCCATCATCGACGCCCAACCCGACCTGCACGTGCTCGCCGAGGCCGCGGACGGCGCCGAGGTGCCGCCGCTGGTCGCCCGGCACCGGCCCGACGTGGTGCTGATGGACGTGCGGATGCCCGGCATCGACGGCATCCAGGCCACCCGGCACCTGCTGGCCACCTCCGCCGACCCGCCCCGGGTGCTGGTGGTCACCACGTTCGCCAACGACGAGTACGTCTACGAGGCGCTGCGCGCCGGCGCCTCAGGGTTCCTGCTCAAACGGGCCCGGCCCGCCGAGGTGGTGGAGGCGGTCCGGGTGGTCGCGGCCGGCGAGTCGCTGCTCTTCCCGGCCGCGATCCGCCAACTGGTCGGGGCGTACGGGCCGGCGGGTGGCGACCGGTTGAGTGCCGCCCGGCTCACCGAACGGGAGGCCGAGGTGCTGCGGCTAATGACCACCGGCAGGTCCAACCCGGAAATCGCCGCGCACCTGGTGGTGGGGGTGGAGACGGTGAAGACGCACGTGGGCAACGTGCTGGCCAAGCTGGGGGTCCGCGACCGTACGCAGGCGGTCATCGCCGCCTACGAGTCCGGTTTCGTCACCCCGTCCGGCTGATCGTTCCCTCGAGCGGGGGAGCGGGTTCACTGCTGGCCGGGAGGGAATCGGGCGGTCATCAGTCGAGGCTGAGAGCATGACAACGATCACTGCCTCCCCGTCCCGTACCGCCTCCCGCTGGCCCGACCGGCTCGCCCCACTGGCCGCCGGTTGGCTCGGCCTGTGGGGGGTGCTCGCCCTGATCGGCACGCTCACCGGCGCCGGCTACCCGTTCGGCCCGAACGACCCGCACGGCGGCGACGTCAGCCTGCTGCGCCTGGTACCGGTGGAGGTGGCCACCCCGCTCTTCGCCGGTGTGCTGCTCACCGCCGCGGTGGCGGCCCTGGCCATGAGCCGCCCGGCGGCGCGCCCACCCGGCCCGCTGCGGGCGCTGCTCGCCGGCTACGGCTGGGCGGTCGCGTTGGTGCTCGTCCTGGTCGTGCCGGATGTCCGAGTGCTGATCGTTCTCGGTTACCTGCCGATACTGATCGTCGGAGCACCGTTCGGCTGGCCGCCGATCGACTACTCCGACGTCTTCAACTGGGCGCTGTTCGGCCGGTTCGCGGCGCTGGCCGGCGGGTTGCTGCTGGTCGGGGCCGTGCTCGCCTGGCAGCGCCGCACGGCCGGGGCCTGCGTCGGCTGCGGCCGCGCCGACACCGGCCAACGGTGGACCACCCCGGCCGCCGCCACCCGCTGGGGTCGGTGGGCCGCCGGCATCGCCGCGGGCATCCCGGTCACGTACGCGTTGACCCGGTTCGCCTGGGCGGCCGGCATCCCGCTCGGCATCTCCCGCGAGTTCCTCACCGAGATGCAGGACACCGGGCTGGTCTGGGCCGGGTTCGGGCTGGCGGCCTTCGCCACCGTCGGCGCGATCCTCACCCTGGGCCTGGTGCAACGCTGGGGTGAGCGGTTTCCGCACTGGACGCTCGGGCTCGCCGGGCGGCGGGTGCCGGTGAAGCTGGCCGTGGTGCCGGCCAGCCTGGTCGCCATCTCCGTTACCGCGGCCTCGCTGGGGCTGCTCAGCAACCCGAAGTTCTGGGAACTCACCGGCGGGCTCAGCATTACCGGGTCGCCAATGCTGCTTTGGCCGGTGTGGGGTGTGGCGCTCGGCGCGGCCACCTACGCGTACCACCTGCGCCGTCGCGGCACCTGCCGGCGCTGCGGCCGGGGTTGAGGGTGGGGGTGGGGGTGCCCCTGATGCCCGGGGCGCCCCTGCGAATGTGAGCTAGCGTGGGTCGGGTGACTGCGCCTACCCCGGTAATCCCGGTTCCACCGGCCGACCTGCCCGGCACGCTCGGCGCGCTACGGGCGGCCGGTCACCAGTACCGCACCGTCAAGCAGGAACTCCGCGACAACCTCCTCGCCCGGATGCGCTCCGGCGAGACCCGCTTTCCCGGCATCGTCGGCTACGACGACACGGTGCTGCCCGAGGTCGAGCGGGCCCTGCTCGCCGGGCACGACATGGTGCTGCTCGGCGAGCGCGGCCAGGGCAAGACCCGGCTGATCCGCTCCCTGGGCGCGTTGCTCGACGAGTGGACCCCCGTACTGCCCGGCTCGGTGCTCAACGAGCACCCGATGCACCCGCTCACCCCGACGTCCCGCGCCCAGGTCGCCGAGGCGGGCGACGACCTGCCGATCGGCTGGCTGCACCGCTCGATGCGGTACGGCGAGAAGTTGGCCACCCCGGACACCAGCGTCGGCGACCTGATCGGTGACGTCGACCCGATCCGGATCGCCCAGGGTCGTACCCTCGGCGACCCGGAGACCATCCACTTCGGGTTGGTGCCGCGCACCAACCGGGGCATCTTCGCCGTGAACGAACTGCCCGACCTGGCCGAGCGCATCCAGGTGGCACTGCTCAACGTGCTCGAGGAGCGGGACATCCAGGTTCGCGGCTACCAGCTGCGCCTGCCGCTGGATCTGCTCCTGGTGGCCAGCGCCAACCCGGAGGACTACACCAACCGGGGCCGGATCATCACCCCCCTCAAGGACCGGTTCGGCGCGGAGATCCGCACCCACTACCCGGTCGACCTGGAGCTGGAGCTGGCGCTGATCCGCCAGGAGGCCGCCCTGGTCGCCGAGGTGCCTGAGCACGTGCTGGAGGTGCTGGCCCGCTTCGCCCGCGCCGTCCGGGAGTCGCCGTCGGTGGACCCGCGCTCTGGCGTCTCCGCCCGATTCGCCATCGCCGCCGCCGAGACGGTCGCCGGTGCCGCGCTGCGTCGCGCCGGTCTGCTCGCCGCCTCCGACACCCCGCAGGGACGCCCCGAGGCCGCCGTTGCCCGCGTCGGCGACGCGGTGTCGGTGACCAGCACGCTGCGGGGCAAGGTCGAGTTCGAGAGCGGCGAGGAGGGCCGGGAGACCGAGATCCTCGCGCACCTGCTGCGTACCGCGACCGCCGAGACGTTCCGGGCCCACCTGGCCGGGCTTGACCTGTCCGGGTTCACCGCCCTGGTCGAGGACGGCGCCGCGATCGAGACCGGCGAGTTGGTCAGCGCCGCCGAGCTGCTGCGCCAGGTCGGCACCGTACCCGGGTTGGCAAAGGTCCTGGACCGGCTCGACCTGGGCGACGCGCCCACCTCCGAGGAGGCCGCCGCCGCCGTCGAGTTCGTGCTGGAAGGGCTGCACCTGACCCGCCGGCTCGGCAAGGACGTCACCGACTCGGGGCGCACCGTCTACGGCGGCCGGGGCTGACGGTGGCCGGCAACCGGTTCCGTTACGGGCAGTGGAACGGCGGGCCCGATCCGCTGGCACCTCCGTACGACGTGCGTGAGGCGGTGGACGCGGTCGGCGCCGAGGTGCTGGCCGGCGGCAGCCTGCGGGAGGCGCTGCGTGACCTGCTGCGCCGTGGCCCGCAGGGACGGGGTGGCCTGGACGACCTGGCCGCCCGGGCTCGGCGGCTGCGCCGGGAGGCGCTGCGCAGGGGCGACCTGGACGGGGCGGTGACCCGGGCCCAGGCCCTGCTCGACCAGGCACTCGCCGCCGAGCGGGACGAGCTGCGCGGTCGCGACGACGACGACGCGCGGTTCGCCGAGGCAGTGCTGGACAATCTGCCGCGCTCGACAGCGCGGGCGGTGGAGGAGCTGTCCGGCTACCAGTGGGCCAGCGACGACGCCCGCCGCTCGTACCAGCAGATCCTCGACCAGCTCCGCGACGACGTGCTCGGCCAGCGCTTCGCCGGGCTGAGCGACGCGGTGCGCGCCTCCGCCGACCCGGCCGCCCAGCAGCGGCTCGCCGAGATGATGGGCGACCTGAACGACCTGCTCGCCCGGCACGGTCGCGCGGAGGACACCACCGACGCCTTCGCCGAGTTCATGCGCCGACATGGCGACTTCTTTCCGGAGAAGCCGGAGAACGTCGACGAGTTGATCGACGTGCTGGCCCGTCGGGCGGCGGCCGGTGAGCGGCTGATGAACTCGCTCTCCGAGCGGCAGCGCGCCGAGTTGGCCGGCCTCATGCAGCAGTCGCTCGGCGACCGCCTTGCGGGGGAGTTGTCGGCGCTCGACGCGAACCTGCGCGCGCTGCGGCCCGATCTGCGCTGGGGGCGCGGCGAGCGGGTTCGTGGCGACCAGCCGCTGGACTACGCCGACGCGGCCGGCGCGCTGGGTGAGATCGGCGACCTGGACGACCTGCTGGACCAGCTCGACCAGGAACACCCGGGGGCGACCCTCGACGACGTGGACGTCGACGCGGTGGCGCGCACGCTGGGCCGGGACGCGGCCGACGACGTTCGCCGGCTGCGCGATCTGGAGCGGGAGCTGCGCCGCCAGGGTTGGGTCAGCCGGGACGCGGAGGGGCTCACACTGAGCCCGAAGGCGCTGCGCCGGCTCGGCGGGACCGCGCTGCGGCAGGTCTTCGCGGAGCTGACCGCCGGGCCGCGCGGCCAGCACGACCTGCGCTCGGCCGGTGCGGCGGGCGAGGTCAGCGGCGCGTCCAGGCCCTGGCAGTACGGCGATGAACAACCGTTGGACGTGGTCCGGACGTTGACCCGGGCGGTCAGTCGGGCCGGGCCGACGGTCCCGGTGCAGCTCGCGGTGGACGACTTCGAGGTGGTGGAGACCGAGAGGCGTGCCTCGGCCGCTGTGGTGCTCTGCGTCGACCTGTCGTACTCGATGATCTCTCAGGGTCGTTGGGGGCCGATGAAGCAGACGGCGCTGGCGTTGGCACACCTGATGGAGACGCGCTTCCCACAGGACGCCCTGCAGATAGTGGGCTTCGGCCGGGAGGCGATGACGCTCACCCAGCAGGAGTTGGCGGCCGTGGAGCCGGACATGGAGCAGGGCACCAACCTCCAGCACGCGCTGCGGTTGGCGGGCCGGCACCTGCGGCGACACCCGGACGCCGAACCGATCGTGCTGGTGGTCACCGACGGCGAGCCGACCGCGCACCTGGATCCGGACGACGGGGAGGCGCTGTTCCACTGGCCGCCGCTGCCGGAGACGATCGAGGCGACGGTCCGCGAGGTGGACCGGCTGAGCCGTTACGGTGCCACGCTCAATCTGTTCATGCTCGGCGACGACCCGGGTCTGCGGCGCTTCGTCGACGCGGTGGCCCGCCGCAGCCGGGGTCGCATGTTCACGCCGGACACCGACGACCTGGGCGAGTACGTGGTCAGCGACTACCTCCGCTCCCGCCAATCCCGCCGCTAACTCCCGCCGCTGCGGGTTGACTGGGGGGATGGAGAGCGGGGGATTGCGGCGGGCTTACGGTGCCCTGTTCGCGGAGGTCGACGCTGGCGGGTTCGGTCCGGCTCCGGAGGGGCAGCTCAGTGCCGAGCAGATCGTCGCGCATCTGGTCGCCAACGACGAGCTGATGATCCAGGCCACCGAGGCGTTGCTGGCCGGGTCGCCGTTCGCCTACTACGAGTTGGCGGAGGACATGCACCGCCCGCAGCTCGACGCGCTCGCCGCCGAGCACTGTGGCCTGCGTGGCCTGACCGCGCTGCTGCACGGCACCAGCGACCGGTTGTGCGGGCTGGTCGACCAGCTCGGCCTGGCCGCGGAGACCCCGGTCGAGACGCACCTACGCGAGGGCTTCGACCTCATCGTCGACGAGCCGCTGCCCTGGTCCCGCACCCTGGACCTGCACACGAGGGTGCACCTGCCCAAACACCAGTCCCAACTGCACCGGCTCCGGTCCTGAGCGCCAAAGACACTCGGCCCAAATGGCCCCGAGAAGCCGTCGGCCGGCCGGCGTGGCGGCGTGGCACAGAGTGCCGAGCTGTTGCCACGTTGAGCGTGATGTCTGTGAGTCATCACGATGACTCACAGACATCACGCTCGTTGACCTACCCGACCTCACCCCAAGCTTTCCGTCGATCTTGCACATACTGTCCCGGCAAAAGCGGCATAAGTGGATGTTTGGGCGACAGTAAATGCAAGATCGCGGGGGCGCGGGGGCGCGGGGGCGCGGGTGTGCGGGTGTGCGGGTGGGTGGGTCAGGGTTTGGTTAGGGCCGGGCGTCGGTGGAAGGCGCGGCGGTAGGTGGACGGGGCTACGCCGATGCGTTGGTGGAGTTGCTGGCGTAGGGCGGCGGTGGTGCCGAACCCGCAGCGGTGGGCGATCTGGTCGACTGTGAGGTCGGTCGTCTCCAGCAGCAGCCTCGCGTGGTCGGTGCGCTGTTGCAGCAGCCACTGCGCCGGGCTCAGGCCGGTCTCCGACCGGAAGCGTCGGGTGAAGGTGCGCACGCTCATCCGCGCCTGCTCGGCCAGATCGCGCAGCGCGATCGGCTCGTGCAGCCGTTGCCGGGCCCACTCCCTGGCTCCCGCCGTGCTGGTGTCGGTCGCCCTCGGCACCGGCTGCTCGATGTACTGCGCCTGACCGCCGTCGCGCCACGGTGGCACCACACAGCGACGGGCCGCTCTGTTGGCCACCTCGCTGCCGTGATCGAGGCGGATGACGTGCAGGCAGAGGTCGATGCCGGCGGCGACTCCGGCCGAGGTGAGCACCCGGTCGTCGGCGATGAAGAGTACGCCCGGATCGAGGTCCACCCGGTCGTGCAGGCGGCGGAACCGCTCGGCGTACGCCCAGTGGGTGGTCGCCCGTCGCCCGTCGAGGAGGCCGGCGGCGGCGAGCACGAACGCTCCGGTGCAGATCGACATGATCCGGGCGCCCCGCTCGTGTGCCGCGCGCAGCGCCCCGGTCACCTCCGCGTCGGCGATGCCCGTTGTCAACGGGGTCCCGTCGTGGATGCCCGGGACGATCACCGTTTCGGCTGTGTCGAGCAGCTCCAGACCGTGGTCGGGGACCACCTGGAAGCCGGCGGTGCTGCGTACCGGCTGCCCACCCGGGGTGCACACCCGGACGTCGTAGAAGGGTGTCCCGTCGGCGGCCCGGGCCGTGCTGAAGACCTGGGACGGGGTGCCGAGGTCCAGGCCGACGACCTGGTGCAGCGCGAGTACGGCGATCCGGTGCGGGCGAGCGCTCATGGCCCGATTATTGCGCATGATGGCTTTCCGGCCACTCGTCGAGGTGAGTGGCCCGGCTCAGACTTGTCAGGTGACCAAGAACCGCCGTCTGCATCCCGCCTGGCTGGTCGCCGCCGTCGCCTTCGTGGCGTTGGTCGGCGCGGCCGGTTTCCGCGCCACCCCATCGGTGCTGCTGCACCCGCTGCACGAGGAGTTCGGCTGGCCCCTGGCCACGATCTCCGCGGCCGTCTCGGTCAACCTGCTGCTCTACGGGCTCACCGCGCCGTTCGCCGCCGCCCTGATGGACCGGTTCGGCATTCGCCGAGTGGTCTCGGTCGCGCTGCTGCTGGTCGCCGCGGGCAGCGGGTTGACGGTCTTCATGACCGCCAGCTGGCAGCTCCTGCTCTGCTGGGGTGTGCTGGTGGGGCTGGGCACCGGCTCGATGGCGCTGGCGTTCGTGGCCACCGTCACCGGCCGTTGGTTCGTCCACCGACGGGGCCTGGTCACCGGGGTGCTGACCGCGGGCGGCGCGGCCGGGCAACTGGTGTTCCTGCCACTGATCGCCATCCTGGTACGCGACCACGGCTGGCGTACCGCCGCGCTCGTTGTGGCAGGGGCGGCGCTGGCTGTCGTACCCCTTGTGGTGTGGCTGCTGCGCGAGCACCCGGCGGATCTCGGCCTGCCCGCCTACGGGGCGACCGCTGTTGTCGCGGCCTCGCCGCCGACCGGCGGCGCGGCGACCCGGGCGCTCGGCGCGCTGGCCACCGCGGCCCGGACCCGACCGTTCTGGCTACTGGCCGGCGGCTTCGCGATCTGCGGCGCGACCACCAACGGCCTGGTCGGTACGCACTTCGTGCCGGCCGCGCACGACCACGGCATGGCGCAGACCACAGCGGCCGGGTTGCTCGCCCTGGTGGGGCTCTTCGACATCGTCGGCACGATTGCCTCCGGCTGGCTCACCGACCGGGTGGACAGCCGGTTGCTGCTCGGCGCGTACTACGCGCTGCGCGGGTTGTCGCTGCTGGTGCTGCCGAGCCTCTTCTCCGGCACCGCCGAGCCGAGCATGCTGGTGTTCATCGTCTTCTACGGCCTGGACTGGGTGGCCACCGTGCCGCCGACTGTGGCGCTGTGCCGGGAGTACTTCGGTAGCGCCGGGGCTGTGGTGTTCGGCTGGGTGTTCGCCGCGCACCAGCTCGGCGCTGCGGTCGCCGCGACCGGCGCGGGCCTGGTCCGGGACCGGCTGGGCGACTACGCGATGGCCTGGTACGTGGCGGGTGCGCTGTCGATCGGCGCCGCCGGGCTGTCGTTGCTGCTGCGCCGCCGACCGGGCCGAGGAGTATCGGAGGCTGTGCTGGTCGCCGCGACCGCGCCGCGGGCCTGGAGCTTCCGGGGCTGAGCGGCTCGGACTGTCAGCCGAGGGTCCACTGCTGGGCGGGGCGGCCGTCGCAGGCGCGCTGCCGGATCTCGTCGTCGGGCTCGTCGCCGTCGTCGTCGGCCTGCCCACATTTGGCGCTGTGCGCGGCCACCAGCAGCACCGGTCCGGTGCCGGTGGGGGCCAGCCGCCACTGCTGGTTGGCCCCACCGTGGCAGGGGAACTGGAGCAACCGCGCGCCGTCGTCGGTGCTGCCGCCCTCGACGTCGAGGCACTGCCCATGGGCGGCGTTGGTCAGCGTCACCAGGTCCGTGCCGGCCGGGTTGACGACCCACTTCTGCTCCGGCCCGCCGGTGCAGACGGCCAACTCGGCCCCCGCCTCCTTGTCGTCGCCGTCGAGCCCCAGGCAGAGCCCGGACGCGACCCGCAGCACCCGGGGCCCGTTGGTCGGTGCCGCCGAGGGCGTCGGCGACGACTCGACCGACGGGGTCGGGCTCGGCTCGGCCGCCGGGGTGGTGGCCTGCGCCGTGCTGGACGTCGCGCCGACAGTGGCCGGTACCACCGGCTCGCCGTCGCCACCGAGCAGCCCGGTCGCGAAGACCACCCCGAGGAGTATCCCCACCAGCCCGACCCCGAGCGCCACCCGCAGCAGCGGGTCGGTGAGCGGGCCGGAACGGGCGGCCCGTCGACGGCCGCCGTAGACGGTGCCGGCGGGGTCGGGGCGTTCCTCGGGCGCGGACATACGGGCCATCCTCACCCACTACCGTCGGCCGCGGCCAGTCGGCGTCGTCAGTCGACGACCCGGACGTCCTTCCAGAACGCCACCCGGTCACGCACCATCTCGGCGTCCGGCTTGGGCTCCGGGTAGTACCAGACCGCGTCCTCGCTGGTGCTGCCCTCGTGTTCGAGGGAGTAGTAGGAGGCGGTGCCCTTCCACGGGCAGACGGTGTGCGTGGCGGACTCGCGGATCAGGTCCTGGCGCAGGGCGGAGCGGGGAAAGTAGTGGTTGCCCTCCACCAGCACGGTGTCGTCGCTCTCGGCGACGACCAGGTCGTTCCACAAAGCTTTTGGCATGTCCCAACAGTAGGCCGCGCCGCCGCTCCGGCAGCGCTCAGCGGGTGGGCTGCGCGTCGGTGACGTCGGCCACTGTGGCGTCGAGGGCGGCTATCGCGGCGTCGGCGTCGAGCGCGATGGCGAGACCGCGCTCGCCGGCACCAAGGGTGATCTCCCGGCCGCGCAGTCGCTCGTCGGCGACCACCGGCCAGGCGGTGCTCGCGCCGAACGGGGTGATGGTGCCGCGTTCGTAGCCGGTGGCGGCCAGGGCGCCGGCCGCGTCCGGCATGGAGAGCCGGTGCACACCGAGCAGAGCGCGCAGCTTGGGCCAGGAGATGACCCGGTCGCCGGGGGTGAGCACGAACAGGTGATCGTTTTCACCGCGCCGGACCACGATCGTCTTGACCACGTCGGGAACGGCCACGCCCCGGGCGGCGGCAGCCTCCGCGAGACTGCCGACCGCACCGTGGCTGACCAGCCGATACGGCAGTTGGGCGGCGTCCAGGGCGGTGATCGCTGGCGATGGCATGCCCGCCACGGTAGCCGTCGGACCTGCCACCGGACGGGAAACTGCCACCGCCGACATCCCACGGTTTCCAAACGGCGAGCGTAAGGTGATCACATGCGCGCTGAGCGTGTGGATCAACCGATTGACCATGATCAAGCGGTGGACACGCTGCGGCGGTCGTACGCCGCGGTGCCCACGGGCGAGCCTGTCCGGCTGGCCAAACGCACCTCCAACCTGTTCCGTCCCCGGTCCGCTCCCCGGACTCCGGGGCTCGACGTGAGTGGCCTGAACGGCGTGCTGTCGGTCGACCCGGCTGGCCGTACCGCCGATGTGCAGGGCATGTGCACCTACGAGGACCTGGTCGACGCGACGCTGCCGCACGGCCTGATGCCGCTCGTGGTGCCGCAGTTGCGCACCATCACGCTCGGTGGCGCGGTGACCGGCCTCGGGATCGAGTCGACCTCGTTCCGCAACGGCCTGCCGCACGAGTCCGTCCAGGAGTTGGACGTGCTCACCGGCTCCGGCGAGATCATCACCGCCCGGCCCGACGGCGAGCACGCCGACCTGTTCACCGCGTTCCCCAACTCGCTGGGCAGCCTCGGTTACGCCACCCGGCTGCGCATCGAGCTGCAACCGGTCGGCCGGTACGTGGCGTTGCGCAACGTCCGGTTCACCCAACTGGAGGCGCTGACCGACGCGATAGCGGAGGTGACAGCCACCCGGTCCTGGGCCGGCGAACCGGTGGACGCCATGGACGGAGTGATGTTCAGCCCCGGCGAGGCGTACCTGGTCTTCGCCACGTTCACCGACGTGGCCGACCCGCCCAGCGACTACACCGGTCAGGCGATCTACTACAGGTCGCTGCGCCAGCGCACCCGCGACGTGCTCACCGCGTACGACTATCTGTGGCGCTGGGACACCGACTGGTTCTGGTGCTCGTCGGCGTTCGGTGCGCAGCACCCTGTCGTGCGCAGGCTCTGGCCGGCGCGTTACCGGCGCAGCGACTTCTACCACCGACTGGTCCGGCTGGAGCATCGCCATCAGGTAGCGGCCCGGATCGACCGGCTGCGCGGGCAACCGGCCCGGGAACGGGTCGTGCAGGACGTGGAGATCCCGCTGGACCGTACTGCCGACTTCCTGCGCTGGTTCGCCGGCGCAGTGGGAATGAACCCGGTGTGGCTGTGTCCGTTGCGACTGCGTGAGCCGGCGGGGCCCGGTTCGGCGCGGTCCTGGCCGCTGTATCCGCTGCGGCCCGGGCAGGACTACGTCAACATCGGGTTCTGGGGGAGCGTGCCGATCGCGCCGGGCGCCGCCGACGGCGACGTCAACCGCACGATCGAACGCAGGGTGTCGGAGTCGGGCGGGCACAAGTCGCTCTACTCCGACGCGTACTACGACCGGGACGCCTTCGATCGCCTCTACGGCGGCGACACGTGGCGCGCGGTGAAAGACCGCTACGACCCGGACCACCGGCTGACGGGACTGTACGAAAAGGCGGTAGCACGAGCATGAGCCTGACCGACAGAGATCAGGGGGCGGCGAGCGTCCCCGCCACCCCACCGGCGGGGGGCCGGCACACGGGTCCGACGGTCGCGGATGTCGTCCGCGCTGTCACCACTGGGCCGTTGCCGGTGCGGATCACCGGGTACGACGGCAGCGCCGTCGGCCCGTCCGACGCCGGCATCACCCTGGCGATCCAATCCGAGCGTGGGCTGTCGTACCTGCTCACCGCACCCGGCGACCTGGGCATGGCCCGGGCGTACGTCAGTGGTGACCTGGCGTTGCAGGGCGTGCACCCGGGTGATCCGTACGAGGCGTTGCGGGTGCTCAAGGACGAGCTGCGGTTACGCCCACCGTCGCTGGCCGAGGGGCTGGCGCTGGTTCGTGGGCTGGGCTGGGAGCGGCTGATGCCGCCACCGGCACCGCCGCAGGAGGCGCAGCCCCGCTGGAAGCGGGTGATGAACGGGCTGCGGCACTCGCGGGTGCGTGACAGCACCGCCATCTCGCACCACTACGACGTCTCCAACGCCTTCTACGAGAAGGTGCTCGGCCCGTCGATGACGTACACCTGCGCGGTTTTCCGATCTCCTGACGACACGCTGGAGCAGGCCCAGGCGGCGAAGTACGACCTGGTCGCCGGCAAGCTGGCGCTGAAGAAGGGGATGCGGCTGCTGGATGTCGGGTGCGGCTGGGGTGGCATGGTGCGCCACGCCGCCCGCGAGTACGGCGTCAAGGCCCTCGGGGTGACCCTGTCGAAGGCGCAGGCGCAGTGGGCGCAGGCCGCGATCGAGCGGGAGGGGTTGACCGAGCTGGCGGAGGTGCGATACCTGGACTACCGGGACGCGCCGGCCGAGCAGTTTGACGCCATCTCCTCGATCGGGTTGACCGAGCACATCGGGGTGCGCAACTACCCTGCCTACTTCGGGGCGCTGCGTAGCCGGCTGCGGCAGGGCGGGCGCCTGCTCAACCACTGCATCACCCGGGCGGACAATCGCGCGCCGCACCGCTCGGGCGCGTTCATCGACCGGTATGTCTTCCCGGACGGTGAGCTGGCCGGTCCGGGCCGGTTGATCAGTGAGGTGCACGACGCCGGGTTCGAGGTGCACCACGAGGAGAACCTGCGTCAGCACTACGCGCTGACGCTGGCCGCCTGGTGCCGCAACCTGGTTGAGCACTGGGACTACTGCGTCTCGGAGGTGGGCGCGGGCACCGCTCGGGTGTGGGGGCTCTACATGGCCGGGTCGCGGATGGCGTTCGAGCGCAACGGCATCCAACTGCACCAGGTGTTGGCCACCCACAACGGCCCGAACGGCGTGAGCGGCTACCCGTTGCGACCGGACTGGTTGCCCTGATCACCTGCTGACCGTCGCCTGAGGCCGCGTCGAAAAAAGTCGGCGCGGCTTCTCGCGAAGCGATTGACAAAGAAGTTTTGTACGTACAAACTGATTTTGCCATGAGAGATGTCCTGTACCTGGAGCAGATCGAGCAGGCCGAAGTCCTGCTCAAGCCGCAGCGCGTCGAAGTGCTGCGGCAACTGGCCGAGCCGCGCACCTGCACCGAGGTCGCGGCCCGACTCGACCAGACGCCACAGCGCGTCTACTACCACGTCAAGCAGCTCGTCGCGGCCGGCCTCGTCGAGCTGGTGAGCGAACGCAAGGTCCGCGGCATCACCGAAGGCATCTACCAGGCCGCCGCCCGGTCCTACTGGCTCTCCCCACGGCTCGTCGGCCGGATCGGCCTGCGCCGGGCCCGCGACGAACTGAGCCTGGGCTACCTGCTCGACCTGATGGAGGAGGTCCAGGCCGACATCGCCGGCCTGGACCGGGCGGCGCCCGAGCTGCCCTCGATCGGGGTCTCCGGCGAGATCCGGGTGCCGGCAGAGCTTCGACAGCAGTTCCTGCACGACCTGCAAACCGCACTTCAGGACCTGTTCACCCGCTACGGCGGCAGCGAAGGAGATGCCTTCAAGCTGGCCGTCGCCTGCTATCCGAAAGGGAACGACAATGAGTGAGCCGATGAAGGTCCAGGCCCGTCTCTCCGCGCCCGTCGGGCGCGTGCGCCAGGCACTGACCGACCCGGCCGAGCTGCGTCTCTGGCTGGCCGAGCACGCCGAGGTCGAGCTGCCCCAGCGCTACGAGTTCTGGGGTCGCTACACGCCCGAGGGCGACGCCCCGCACCAGCGGCTGCTGCACGTCGACGACGACACGCTGCGCTTCGGCTGGCTGCTCGACGGCGTGGAAACCACCACCGAGTTCCAGTTGACCGCCGAGGGCACCGACAGCACGGTGCTGACGCTGATCCAGAGCCACTTCGACTTCGCCGAGGCGATGAGCGGCTCCACCATCCGTGGCGTGCTCCAGACCTACTGGGCGCTGTCCATCGCCAACCTGGCCGCCCACGTGGAGGGCAAGCCACTGCTGCCCCGCACCGACTTCACCTCCGCCGATCTGCGCGGTGAGCTGGTCATCGCCGCCCCCGCCGACAAGGTGTGGGAGTCGCTGACCGACTCCGAGCAGGCCAGCGCCTGGTTCGGCTACCCGATCGGCATCGAGCCCTGGGTCGGCGGCCGGTACGCCATGGGCGGCTTCGAGACCGGTTACGCGGCCAAGGTCGTCGACCTGGAGCCCGGCCGCCGGATGTCCGTCGACTGGGGGCCGACCGGCGTGACGAGCTGGGAGCTGGCCGAGTCCGGTGGCCGGACCACGCTGACCTTCGTGCAGAGCGGCTTCGACGAGGCCAACCCCCCGTACGGGGCGTGGAGCGGGTCGGTTGCCGGGCTGTTCGAGCTGCGTCGCTTCCACGAGGTGCCGAACTGGCAGCCGATCTGGATCTCTGAGGAGATTCCCGGCCTGGAGCCCGCGGCGTCCAGCTGACGCCTTGATCACCTCGCCTTGATCGTGCTCGATCAGGGATGTAGTGGCCTCGTTCACCCAGGAGGCCACCACATCCTGGATCGAGCACGATCTTGTGTATCTGGGTCCGATCTTCGGAGATCCGGTGGCGGCATCTGGTGACTTTTCGCTGTCGAGTGGGTACTGGCGGGCGATGTTCTTCATCTTTGGTCTGCGTACCAAGGTCGACCGGTCCGGTGTCGTGCAGCAGGTCTGCCGCCACTGCGGCAACCAGGCCGCGCAGGTGATCACCCGCCGCTCGACGAAATTCACGCTCTTCTTCATCCCCCTCATTCCGATCCGCACCCGGTACGCGCAGCAGTGCACGTTCTGCGGGGCGGAGTACGAGATTGCCAAGTCCGACGTCGAGCGCCTCCCGGTCGGCTGATCCGACGATGGAACGCTTCCTCTGCTGGCTGATCGGCCGGCCGACGCCCTCCGCCGACGTAGCAGTGCACACCGTCGCCCGCCCGCCCTGCACCCCTGGCCGACGCAGACGCCGCCGCGCACGCCGCCCGTTGGCCGGCACCGCACTGCCCCGTTCACCCTGGAACCGATCCGCGGGCCGCTGACCAGAGGCGCGAGCCGCAGCGGGGGTGCACGTTCGGCCCTGGCGGCGTTTCTGAGCGCTGGTTAGGCTTTCGGGGTTTGCCGTGGACCGGCGCCGCCGAGGGTGCACGCACGACGAAAGAGCCGGAGCGACCGTGTCCCGACAGGACGGAAAGCAGGCTGCGGGGACGCTCAACCCCGCCGGCGTGTTCGTCGCGGCTGCTGTCATCCTGCTGGAGGCGGGCTGGCTGGTCGCCGCGTTGCCCGGCGCGGCGCTGGTCAGCGACATCGGCGCGATGCTGGTCGCCGGTTGGGCGACGCTCGCGTGCGTCGGGGTGGCCCGTCGACATCCGGCGCCGCTGCGCCGGTTCTGGATGCTGCTCGCCCTCACCATGGCGCTCGCCGCGACCGGCCGGGCGATCTGGACCGTGCAGCGGCTCGTCGGCGGCGACCTGCCGCACACGCCGGTGGTCGGGGTGGTCTTCACCGCCGGCATTCTCACCGGCACTGCCGCGCTGCTCAGCTCGCCGTCCGCACCGAGGACCACTGTCGGGCGGGCGCGTACGTTGCTGGACGGGGTGATCGTCGCCCTGGCCCTGGTGCCGATCGGTTGGGTGCTGGTCTTCCGTGGGGTGGCCGCCGCCGAGCTGGCCGACCCGGCGCGCACGCTGGGGTTGCTCTTCCCGATGTTCGACCTGATGCAGCTCACCATCCTGGTCGCGGTCTCCGGGCCGGCCCGGCCGATGTGGCGGCCGATGACAGTCCTGGCGGCGAGCCTCACCCTGCGGGTCGTCGCCGACGTCGTCTACGTGTCGCTCGTCGCCCGCGCCGACTACACCGCCGGGCACCCGATCGACCTGTGCTGGCCGTTGAGCTACCTGCTGATCGGCCTGGCCACCCGGAACCCGCCGCCACCGGACTGCGACGGCACCGACGACACCGCCGAGTCGCCGCTGCCGCCCTGGTGGCGGGTGGCGTTGCCGTACCTGCCGGTGGGTGGGGCGATCATCGCTGTGGTGCTGGCCCGCCGGCCCACCGGGCAGACCCCGCAGCTGGTGTTCGTGACCATGATGGTGTTGCTGGCCGCCCTCGCCGTCCGGCAGGGGCTGGCGGCCAACGAGAACCTCCGGTTGGTGGCCCGGCTGCGCCGGCTCGCGTACGGCGACCAGCTCACCGGGCTGCCCAACCGGCTGTTGTTCAACCGGCGGCTGCGCCTGGCCCTGCGCCACGGGCGGCCGGTGGCGGTGCTGCTGCTCGACCTGGACGGGTTCAAGCAGGTGAACGACAGGTTCGGGCACGCCACCGGTGACACTCTGCTGACCGGGCTCGCGGCCCGGATGCACACCGCCGTGAACGGCGACGGCACCATCGCCCGGCTCGGCGGTGACGAGTTCGCCGTGCTGGTCGACGGGGACCGGCCGGTGTCACCCGAACGGCTCGCCGAGCGGCTGCTGGACGCGTTGCGGCCCTCCGACGACGAGGAGGACGTCGGGGTGCACCCGTCGGCGAGCATCGGCATCGCCGAGTACGGCCCCCAGCACGCCTCGCACAGCGACCTGCTGCGCGACGCCGACATCGCCATGTACGCGGCCAAGGCGGCCGGGAAGTCCGCGTACCGCACGTGCACGGCGACGTTGCGCGAGTCGGCGGTCTCCCGCGCCGAGTTGATCGCCGACCTGCGTCGCGCTGTCGACGAGGACCAGCTGCACCTGGAGTTCCAACCCATCGTCGACCTGACCACCGGCGCGGTACGCAGCGCCGAGGCGTTGGTGCGCTGGCGGCACCCCCGGCTGGGGATGTTGCCACCGGCGAAGTTCCTGCCGCTGGCCGAGGAGACCGGGCTGATCCTGCCGATCGACCGGTGGGTGATCCACGAGGCGTGCCGGGCCGCCGCGACCTGGCGGGGGCGAGCGCCGGACGCGACAGTCGCTGTGAACATCGCCGCCGCGCACCTGCGCCGCCCGGACCTGATCGCCACTGTCACCGCGGCGACCAGCGCCGCCGGGCTGGCACCACGGGCGTTGACCCTGGAGCTGACCGAGTCGGCGCTGATCGAGGGCACCGAGGCGGTGCTGGAGCGGCTGCACCAGCTCCGGGAGTTGGGCATCCGGATCGCGATCGACGACTTCGGCACCGGCTACTCGTCGCTGAGCTACCTGCACCGCATCCCGGCCACCGAGCTGAAGATCGACAGGTCGTTCGTGGCCCGGCTGGGCACCGACGACCGGGCGTACGCCACTGTCGAGATGGTCACCCGTCTGGCCGGCGCGTTCGATCTGGCGGTGGTCGCCGAGGGGGTGGAGACCGAGCGTCAGCACGAGGCGGTCACCGCGATCGGCTGCCCACGAGGCCAGGGCTATCTGTACGGGCGGCCGGACGGCCCCGCGATGGTGGGCCAGAATCGGAGTTGACTCTCACGTAGCGGCAGGCAGGAGCCTGGTTCCCGGAAGGGAGGGGGACCATGGCGTACACGGTGGGTCAGGTCGCGAAGGTGGCCGGCGTGACGGTGCGGACGCTGCACCACTACGACGAGATCGGGTTGCTCTCGCCCAGCGGGCGCACCTCGGCCGGTTACCGCCGCTACGACGACGCGGACCTGCAACGGCTGCAACTCGTCCTGTACTACCGGGAGCTGGGTTTCCCGCTTGAGGAGATCACCGCGATCATCGACGACCCGGCGGCCGATCCGGCCGCGCACCTGCGCCGGCAGCACGAGTTGCTGACGGTACGGCTCAAGCGGTTGCAGGAGATGGTCACGGCGATCGAGTTCGCGATGGAGGCGAGCAAGATGAACATCCAACTCACGCCGGAGGAGCGGTTCGAGGTCTTCGGTGACTTCGACCCGGAGGAGCACCAGGCCGAGGCGGAGCAGCGCTGGGGCGACACCGACGCGTACCGGGAGTCGAACCGGCGGGTCGCCGGTTACAGCAAGGACGACTGGCTGCGGAACAAGGCGGAGAACGAGGACTGGGGTCGGCGGATCGTCGCGCTGATGGCCTCGGGCGCGCCGGCGGACAGCCCGGAGGCGATGGAGCTGGCCGAGGAGCACCGGCAGCTCATCAGCCGCTGGTTCTACGAGTGCTCGTACGAGATGCAGACCGGGTTGGCCGACATGTACCTGGCCGACGAGCGGTTCACCGCGCACTACGAGAACATCGCGCCGGGGCTGGCCGCGTATCTGCACGAGGCGATCCACGCCAACGCGATCAGCCGGGCGTGACGAGGGGCGGTCCGGCTAGTCTGGCCGGACCGCACCGCCCGGGGGAGATGACAGTGCAGAAACCGAAGCTGATCGCCGCTGGTGTCATCCTCGCCGTGGCCGTCGCCGCCGGGGTGTGGGCGTTCGTGACCACCGGGGACGAACCCGATGAGGGTCGCCCGGCGGCGTCGGCGGGCCCGACCGAGGCGATCGGCGTGCTCAGTGCCGCAGCCGGAAAGGTCGACCAGCAGACCTACAGGCTGGCGTTGAGCAGCGGCGGGACGACGGGCGGGGACGCCACGCTGGTCCTCTGGGATCCGAAGGCGAAGCGTGGTCTGGAGACCACCTCCCTGAAGGTGCCCACCGGCGAGGTGAAGATCGAACGGCTGACCACCGGACCGGACGTCTACGTGCGGATCAGCGCCCCGGACCGGCGCGTTCCGGTCTGGGACGGCAAGACGTGGTGGCATGTCGGCGCTCCGGGTTCACCCCCCGCCCAGCAGGGCCTGGACAACACCAGACTGGCCAGCACGCTCAGCACGGCGACCGCCGTCCGGCAGACCGGTGCGCGGGAGTACGCGGGCACGCTGGACCTGCGCCGCAGCGGCGCGGTGCTGGGCGACGGGGTCGGCGGTGTGCTCGGTGACCGGGCCGCCGCAGTGCCGTTCACCGCTGCCGTCGACGAGCAGGGTCGGCTGGTCCGCTACCGCATCGAGTTGGCCAGCCAGCAGTCGGAGGTCGCCCAGCTCGACCTGACGTACTCGGATTTCGGGCTGCCGGTGTCGGCGGACCCGCCGGCGGCCGACCTGGTCGGCGAGGACCCGCCGGCGAACATCCCCGGCGCCTGAGGTCGGCTCACTCCTCGACCGCCCCGGCGACCGGGGTGACCAGGAAGTCGTAGACGGTGCGGGCCATCCGCCGGACCGTCTCGTCGCCGGTGGCCATGGGACCGGCGGTGAGGAACGCGACGGCGGTCTCGGTGCCGGGGATCAGGTAGTAGCCGACGTCGTGTGAGGCGTCCGGCAGGTCACCGGTCTTGTGGGCCACCGGCACCCCGGGTGGCAACGCCGCCGGGATCTTCGTGTTCAGGGTCTGCTCCCGCATGAACCCGATCATCAGGTCGCGGGAGGCGGGGGTGAGGATCTCGCCGTCCCAGATCGCGCCGAGCAGTGACACCACGTCGTCGGGGCTGGTGTAGTTCTCCTCGCCGCGCTGGGCCGCCGCGCTGTCGAGCATCCGGCGGGCCAGGATGGTGGACCGTTGGTTCATCGAGTCGATCAGCGCGTTGACCGGGGCGAACCCACCCAGGTAGGTGATCAGCACGTTCGCGGCCACGTTGTCGCTGTACTTGATCAGATACTGGGCGAGCCGGTGCACTGTGACCACCTGCGGGAACGTCTCGAACTGCAACTGGCCGGTGCCGCCGACCACGTCCTCCGGGGTGACCAGCACACCGTCGTCGAGGAGGACCTGTCCACAGTCGACCCGACGCAGCAGCTCGACGAGGATCCACAGCTTGATGACGCTGGCCGCCTTGGGGCGCAGCGATCCGTTGACGGCGATCTGCTGGTCGCCGTAACGGCCGGACAGGTCGCGGACGGTGACCCCGGCCGGGTTGAGGCTCGCGTCGGCGACCACCCGGGCGAGCTGCCCGCTGAGCGGGAACAGTCGGGCCCCGGCGGCCGGATCGGTGGGCGGCTGCGGGCTGGTGACCACCACGCCGGTCAGCGTCGTCGGCGGGCGGTGCCGTTGGATCACCTCCAGCGTGCCCTCACTGCGCCCCACCAGCGGCACCCGGTAGCGGTAGGCCGTCCCTCCGACCACGACAGTCCCGCTGGCCACCCCGGCGGCGACCCGCATTGTCGGGTCGGCGACCCGGCCGGTGTCGCCGTCGCAGGCGCGGTAGCGCACCGTGTGCCCGAGTGAGTCCACAGCGAACACCCCGCCGGGGAACGACAGCCAGGACACCTCGCTGGTCGGCGGGCGCTCCGGCGTGGGGTCCACCCCGGGCTCGTGGCTCTGACCGTCGCCGGGCTCCACCCCGTACCCCGGCTGGGTGGTCTGCGCCGGGTCCGCGACTGGCGCGCGGCCCGGGCCGTCGGCGGTGGCCGGCCCGGTCGTCGCGAGCACCGCGAGCGCGACCGCCGCCGTCAGCACCTTCAGGGGTACGCGGGCAGAGTTCCCCAGCGGGGAAGATGAACGCCTCTTGTCGCTTTTCCTCACGTTTGCACGATATGAAGCGCCGGAGGCTGGTGAGACCGGCGGGACCGGCGTCACCCGTCCGGGCGGCGATGTCCTGACGAGCGTGATGACACAGAGACATCACGATGACTCACAGGCATCATGCTCATCAGCAACCCCATCTCTGGAGGTCCATGATGTTGATCATCGCCGGCAGTCTGCAGGTCGAACCGGGCACCCGCGAGGCGTACCTGTCCGACTGCGAACAGGTCATCGCGCGGGCGCGCGCCACCGCCGGCTGCCTTGACTTCCTGCTGGCGGCCGACCCGTTGGAGCCCGGCCGGATCCACGTCTACGAACGCTGGGAGTCACCAGAACAGTTGGCCGCGTTCCGCGGCTCCGGGCCGGACGACGCGCAGGAAGTGGCAATCCTCGACGCCGACGTGCGGCGCTACCTGATCGCCGCCGTCGAAGCGCCCTGATCCGGCGGGCCGGCACCGCTCACGCCTGCGGTTCGGGGTCGGTGGGCAGGCCGGGCGCCATCCGGCGGATCGAGGTGAAGGTGGGCGTGAGGGCCTCGTACAGCTCGGCGAAGAGCGGCAGCAGCGCCGCGTAGGTGGCGGCGGCGGCCGGGTCGGGGCGGACCGTCTCCTCGATTCGCACCAGGTCCGCGGCGACGTCGATGCTGGGGATCAGCCCGAGCGCCTCCATGCCGAGCAGCGCCGCACCGAAGCTCGACCCCTCGTGCGCGGCCGGGAAGCTCACCGGCAGGCCGAGGGCATCGGCCAGCATCTGCCGCCACAGGCCGCTGCGGGCGAAGCCGCCACCGGCCCGAACCTCCCGGACCTCGTTGCCTGCCGCGCGCACCGAGCTGAGCACCAGCGCGAGCTGCTGGCAGACGCCCTCCAACGCAGCCCGCACCAGATGCTCGCGGCGGTGTGCGTGGGTCAACCCCACGTACGCGCCGCGCGGCAGGGCGCTCCAGTGTGGTGCCCGTTCGCTGTGCAGGTACGGCAGCATGATGAGCCCACCCGAACCGACCGGCGCGCGGGCCGCCACAGCCACCAGTTCCTCCTCGGAGTGCTCGCCCAGGTCCGGTGCGAGCGCCGCGCCGGCCCACTTGAGGACGATGCCGCCGTTGTTTATCGCGCCACCCACCGCCCAGCGATGCTCGGTCAGCGCGTAGCAGAACACCCCGCCGAGCGGGTCCACGCCGGGCCGCTCAACCATCACCCGCATCGCCCCGCTGGTGCCGATCGAGCAGGCCACCATGCCGGGGTGCACCGCGCCCAGGCCCAGGTTCGCGAGCGGCCCGTCGCCCGCGCCGACCACCACCGGCGTGCGTTCCGGCAGGCCGGTCTCGGCCGCGGCCTGCGGGGTCAGCGCGGGCAGCACGGCAGTGGTGGCGACAAGCTGTGGGAGCTGTTCCCTGGTGATGCCGGCGATGGTCAGCGCCTCGCGGTCCCACTCCAGCTCGTGGATGTCGAGCAGGCCGGTGGCCGAGGCGATCGAGTGGTCGGTGACCAGCACGCCGCAGAGCCGCAGCAGCACCCAGTCCTTGATGCCCACCCAGTGCGACACCCGCTCGAAGAGCTTCGGCTCCTGCTCGGCGAACCAGAGCAGCTTGGGCAGCGGCGACATCGGATGCATCGGCGTGCCGGTACGCCGGTGCAGGGCCAGCCCCGACGGCACCGCCCGCAACCGCTCGGCCTGACGGGTGGACCGCGAGTCGGCCCAGGTCACCGACGGGGTGAGCGGATTGCCGTCCCGGTCCAACCCGATCAGGCTGTGCATGGCGGAGCCGAACGACAGCCCGGCCACCGGCTGGACCAGCTCGGCCACGACCATGCTGATCGACTTGAGCACCGCGTCGAGGATGAGCTGCGCGTCCTGCTCGGCGTAGCCGGGTTGCGGGTTGTTCAGCGGGTAGTCGGCCAGGTGACTGCCGAGCTGCCGCCCGTCGGTGTCGTACGCGACGGCCTTGGTGCTCGTGGTGCCGATGTCGACCCCGATCACGACCCCGGGCAGCGTGACCTGCGGCACGACCGTCACCCCCTCGGAAACATGAATGTCCGCATCAGTATCCCCCTATCGTGCTGGTTGCTCCGCCGATCGGGTACTTCGCCCGTTTCGGCGTGTCCGTGCGGCGCGCCGGACCTGTTAAACCTCGTGACACCCCAGATTGGTGGCCAGCGCGGCGAAGGAGTCGGCGTGGCGAAGACTGATTCGACGGGTTCCACCTGGCGGTACCGGTGGGCGCACCGGCAGAACGTGCGGCGGGTCAGCACGTACCGCGGCGCTGAGGCGGCGTGGCGGCGACGCGACGACGAGTTACGGCGGCTACGCGCCCTCGCCGCCGACTTCCAGGGCTCGGCAGCCGCCGGCGTGGGGCTGGCACTGGAGCTGGCCGCCGACGAGGTGGTGCTCTGGGCGCTACCCGCCGCGCAACTGGTCGAGGTGCGGCACAGCACGGTGCTGCCCGCGCCGGACCTCACTGTCGCCCCGCGAACCGGGCAACTGCGCCCGCGCCGCCCGGACGGCGTACGCGTCACCGACGCCGGCATGGCCGTGATCACCAGCCGTCGGCTCGTGCTGCTCGGCGGGCGGGGCCGGCGCGACTGGGCGTACGGCCGGATAACCGGCCTGGCCCACGACCCGGCGGCGCCCGTCACCCTGATCCAGGTGCTGGACCGACGGAGCACCTCCGGGTTGTTGCTGCCCGCCGACGCGACAACGGACTTCCGGTTCAAGCTCACACTGGCCTTCGCCGACGCGATCGAACAGCGCGCCGCGGTGATCGCCCAACTCGACGAGCTGATCGCCGAGCACGCCCAGCTCAAGCCGTTCCGGCCGGCCGCGGCCACTCCCGGGCAGGCCCGGCTGTCGTCGTTGGTGCCCGGTGGCCGCCGGACCATCGCGGTGGCGGCGGCCATCGCCCTACTGGTGCCGGCGGCGCTGATCGAGTCGGACCCGTCCGACCCGACCGGTGGCGCGGAGGTCGCCGTCGCCGCCACCCCGGCACCCACCACCAGCGCGACGCCCGCGCTGATCCGCCAGGCCGGCCCGGCGCTCGCGCTGAAGACCCCGCCGGCGAAGCCGACACAGTCACCACGCCCGTCGCCCAGCGCCACCCAGCGCCCGCGCTGCGGTGGACCGGAGAACCCACTGGGGTACGGCTTCTGCGGCGGCACGCGGATCCGCAAACCGGCCGCCGAGGTGTGCGACTGGTTCGACTGCGTACCGCAGTTCTGGGCCGGTCGTGGTTACCTCGTGCAGTGCCGCGACGGTTCGGTCAGCCTGGCCGGCGGCCGGGCCAACGCCTGCGCCGAGCACCAGGGCGTGCGGCGAACCATCACAAAGTGACCGATTCAGGGTCTGAAGTCCGCTTCGCTCGGCCAGAATGATCGAGTGGAGATCCGGTCTGACGATGGCGCTCGGGTGCGGGTACGCCCCGTCGGCTACCAGCCCGGCATCGACCCGCCCGACGACCTCGACGGGGCCACGTCCGGCTGGCACGACTGGCTGCTCATCGAGGTGGACGCCCGCACCGCCGACGGCCAGACCTGGTCGCACCACTACCCGAGCCTCATGGTGGAGGAGGCCCGCGCGCTCGGCGGCTGGCTGCACGGGCAGGCCACCGCCGCACTCGGGCTGAGCGCGCCACCGGCGATGGTCCGCTTCACCGAACCCAACCTGGCCCTGCGCAGCCGGGTGCTGCGCCGCCGCCGGCTGGAGCTGATCGTGGAGTTCTCCGCCGAGTCACTGCCACCGTGGATGCGCCGGCCGTCCACGGCGATCTACCCGCTGATCCTCACCGTCTCCGCTGACGCCCTGGCCACCGCCGCCGAACACTGGGCCGAGCACTGCGAGGCGTACCCGCCGCGTACCCAGTCGCGCTTCCCCACCCACGGCCCGCAGCCGTACCGCCGGCGAGCCGGCTGATCACCGTCAGGTACGGTGATCTTCGTCAGCCACGAGAGGAGGTGAGCCCGGTGACCATCCACCGTCATTCCTGGGCGCTCCTCTCCGCCGTCCCCCTCAGCTGACCTCTCGCGTCGGGGAGTGCCCTCCTTTCCGGAGGACCAATGTCTTTCTCTTCCTTCCGCATCGACGTGCCCGATGCGGTTCTCGACGACCTACGGGCCCGACTGGCCCGTACCCGATTCACCGACCGCAGCGGCAACCAGCCGTGGCAGGGCGGCGTCGACCCCGACTACCTGCGGGACCTGGTGTCCTACTGGCACGACGGGTACGACTGGCGCGCTCGCGAAGCCGAGCTCAACGCGTACCCCCAGCACCTGGCCGTCGTCGGCGGCCGGAAGTTGCACTTCCTGCACGTCCGGGCCGCGCGCCCGGCGGGTACGCCCGCGCCGTTGCCGTTGATCCTCGGCCACGGCTGGCCCAGCAGCTTCATCGAGATGCTGCCCCTGGTCGACCGGTTGACCAGCCCTGCCGGCGGCGGCTTCGACGTGGTGGTGCCGTCACTGCCCGGCTTCGGCTTCTCGGAGGTCCCGAACGAGCCGGTGACCCGGGCGCTGCTGGCTCGGACCCTGCACGAACTGATGACCGACGTGCTCGGCTACGAGCGGTACGGCGCCTTCGGCGGCGACGTCGGGGGAGTGGTCACGGGCTGGCTGGGCGCTCTCTATCCGGAGCGGGTGGCCGGCATCCAGATGATCCATCCACCGTTTCCGGCCAGCTTCGACGCCCGCCCACTGTCGGCGGCCGAGCAGGCGTACCTGGACGCCGAAGCCGCGTACGACGAGACCGACGGCGGCTACAGCGCCATCATGGGCACGCGCCCGGACACTCTCGCGGCGGCGCTCGCCGACTCACCCGCCGGGCTGGCCGCCTGGCTCGTCGACAAATACCGCGACTGGAGCGACAACCACGGTGACCTGGCGAACAGCGTCGACCGGGACACCCTGCTCACCATCATCACGCTGTACTGGGTGTCGGGCACCATCGGCTCGTCGTTCCGGCAGTACGCCGACTTCGACCACAACACACCACGACCCGACATCACGGTGCCGGCCGCGTTCACGGTGAGCACCGAACCCGCGCAGGCCAACTTCCCTCGCTCGATCGCGGAGCGGGCCTGCACCGACATCCGGCACTGGAGCGAGCCGGGCCGGGGTGGGCACTTCATGCCGCTGGAGGAGCCGGATCTGCTGGCCACTGAGATGAGGCAGTTCTTCACCTCGCTGTAGGGCGATGCGCGGCGGCGGAGCCGAGCCCAGCGTGGTCGGCTCCGCCGCTGCCGGAAATTCTCTCCTTTCGGGCGCAACGGGATGCATCGATCCGGCTGGCGTTGCCTGTCACGTACGTGAGCGGTTGTACCGCGTGTGACCGTGACGTCTGTGTCCTGTCCCCCCTGGCGGATCGCCTGGGCCGAGCGCGAGAACGAGCGCCGGCAGCGCGCGTACCGCGACGCCACCGACGCCTGGCGGCACCGCGGCGACCACCTGGCCCGGCTCCGCATCGAAGCCGCCAGCTTCCTCGGGTGTACGCAGCCCCGCACCGGCCTGCCGGTGGACCTCGACGACGACGAACTCGTCTTCCGCGTCCTCCCCGTCGCCACGCTCGTCGAGGCCGAGGCGCGACACATCCCCGGCCTACCCAGGCCGGACGGCTTCTGTTCCTTCGCCGAGGCTTCTTCCGAGTCCCTACCGGCGGGCTTGCGCGCCGTCGAGACGGGCATGGCCGTCGTGACCAGCCGACGGGTGGCCTTCGGCGGTCGGGAGCACCGGCGCGAATGGCGGTACGCCGACCTGGTCGGCCCCGCCCACCACCCCGACGTCCCGGTCACCCTGCTGCCCGACCGCAGTCGACTTGATGGGCTGCTGGTCCCGGCGGGTGCCGTGGTGAACTTCCGCTTCTACCTCACCCTCGCGGCTGCCGACGATCGCGCCACCGTCGTCGCGCAGGTCGACGCGCTGCGGGCAGCACACCGGGCCGCCCCGCCTGCGCCAGTTGTGTTGGTGGACCCCGACGACGCGCCGCTGACGGCGGTCCGCCCCGACCGGCGGGCGCTCGGCGCTGCCGCCGTCGCGGCCGTGGTGTTCGTGACGCTCGGCCCGGGCGCTCTGGGACCTGGCGCGTGGGGGGCTCGCGGGCCGGTGCCGTCGGCGGAGATCGTCGCCTTGGACCTGCCAAGGGCCGGGGCGGCGCTCGTTCCGATCGGTCCCGTCGGGCCGGCGGCACCCAGGTCACGGGTTGGCTCGGCCGACAGTGCGGTATGGAGCCCGCCGCATGTCCCGGCTATCCGGCCGTCGACTGTCTCCACAGTGGCGGAAGCTGCTGTCGTGGTGGCCCTGCCGCCGACAGTTGCGCCGTCCGTCGTGCCGACCCCGTTGGCCAGTTCGGTGCCGACGCCTGGTCCGGTCCCCACTACCGACCCGCCCCCGTCGGCCCTGCCGACGCCGCCTGTCGTGTCAGCCTCGCCGACGCCGACCCCGGCTGTTACGGCAACGCCTTCGCCGGATCCGGGGCTACTGGCGATCTGCCTGGACCCTCTTCAACTGCCGTTGCTGGACCCGCTGCTCTGCCCGTCTCCGGCACCCTGATCAGCGATCGTGCCTGACGGTCTGGCGTTTGCTCAGCTCATGGCGCTGAAGTCGGGGACGGTGAGGGTGCCGTCCTCCGCGAGGGTGAAGCCGGGGTTCCAGGCGATCTCCCACAGGTGGCCGTCCGGGTCGGCGAAGTAGCCGGCGTAACCACCGTAGAAGGTCTCAGCGGCCGGCTTGGTCACCGTCGCGCCGGCCTTGGTCGCCGTGGCGATCACCTCGTCTACCTCGGCCCGGGAGCGGACGTTCTGGGCGAGGGTCATCCCACCGAAGCCGGCGGCGCCCGGGTCGTCGATGCCCGCGTCTTCGGCCAGCTTGTCGCGGCCCCACAGGACGAGAGCCAGGCCGCCGGCCTGGATGAAGACCGTCTCCTCGACCTCCTGGCCCTGCCAGCCGAGCTGCTCGTAGAACGCCTTCGCGCGGGCTACGTCCGCGACTCCCAAGGTGATCAGGCTGATCCGCTGCTCCATGGTCTTCAACCTAACGGCATAACTCAGCCCGCAGTGGTCTGCTTTGAGGCTGGCGGGACTGTGTCAACCTATGCCGGTGCTGGAGCGTCTGACCCGGGCCCTGGACAGGCGACTGGACGTCAGTTTCAGGCCGATCGCGGACGCGGCCTGATCGACTTCGACGCCTACCGCGATCAACGGCAGACGTGTTCGCGTAACGGAAGCGACGGTCGTTGATCTAGGATTCCAGGTCATGCGGGAGTTCTTCACGGTTGGTGGTCGGAGGCTTTCGTATCTGGACTTCGGCGGTCCCGGTGACCCGCTCCTGGCTTTGCACGGGCACTACAACGAAGCGTCGGCTTTCGCGCCGCTGGCGGAGGCGTTGGCACCGCGATGGCGGGTGATCGCGCTCGATCAGCGTGGGCATGGAGAGTCCGACCCTGCCGAGAGCTATGAGCGGGACGACTACGTTGCTGACGTCGCGGCGCTCCACCAGCATCTGAAGGTCGGCCCCGCTGCGGTGCTGGGTCACTCACTCGGCGGAGTGAACGCCTACCAGTACGCCAGCCGGCACGCCGATCGGGTCACCGCGCTGATCGTCGAGGACATCGGCGCGGTCGTGGACTGCGACTGGTCGTTCACCACAAGCCTCCCTCGCCAGGCGGCATCCCGCCATGCGCTGGCCTCGGCCCTGGGCGCGGCGGCTCCCTACCTGGAGTGCTCCTTCCGCCAGTCGAAGGACGGCTGGGGCTTCTCGTTTGATATCGATGACACTGTGGCGTCCCAGAAAGCGCTCAACGGCGACCACTGGAAGGACTGGGTAGCGGTGACCTGCCCGACCCTTCTGATCCGCGGGACGCGCAGCGACGAGCTGACGGCCGATCACGCTCGCGAGATGATCGCCAGTTGCCCCGGCCAGGCCCGGCTCGCTGAGCTGCCAGCGGGTCACGTCGTACATCACGATGCGCAAGCGCAGTTCGCGGCTGCGGTCGCAGCCTTCCTGTCCGAGCTCCATTGAGCCGGGCGAGTTTCAGCCCTGCCCGTGAGCAGGAAGGTGGGTCGAGCTCGCGAGGAGCATCAAGCCGCGATCGTTCGGGCGGTGGCGTACACGTCGGCGGGTAGGGCGTGGTGGAGCTGCCACAGGACGCGCATGGGTCGGTCGCCGGTGTGCCTCTCGTACGCCATGGTGCCGGCGTACAGGTACGGCGGTGCGCCCAGGTCGCGGTCCGCGATGCGGGTTTCCCGCACGAAGAGGTGCACTGTCGAGCCGCCCGACGTGTAGCGCTGCCCGGTCGTCGACGCTGCCGAAGTCGTGCTCTGCGACTCCCACTGGAACAGGGTGTCGGTGATGGCGCGGTCGGCGTACATGGTGGTGGGGGAGTAGTGCGCCTCCGACTTGACCAGGGTGACGAAGAACAGGTCGGCTCGGGCGTCGGGCAGCCACTTCACCCCCTCGCGCAGCGACCCCGGGTTCGTCATCCCGAAGGCGGCGCATGCCTCGTTGCGGCTGTACCGGGCGTGCACCCGCAGCGGCACGGCACCCGGAGCGGCGGTCGGCGTCACCCGGTGGATACGGTCCCGCAGCACCTCGGCGACCTGCCGCAACTCTGCGCAGCGCGCCGGTTCCTTCCACAGTCGTGCCAGCCGTTCGTCTCGCGTCGTGAGTGGTGCGTTCGGCCCCCAGAGGCTGAAGTGCAGCATGTCCAGCAGTCGGCTGTTGCCCGCGTACACCTGCTGACCTGGCGCGGGCGCTCCGGCCGCGACCCGGGTCAGCAGTTCCAGCCGGTCGGCGTCGTCGGTGTGCAACATGCGGCCAATGGCCCGGCCCAGGTCCCGGTCATCGGGGCCGGGCGCGGACGTCTCGATACCGGCGAGCCGCCGCAGCCCGGTCCAGCCGCCGATGCTGGCCGACCGGTACACGTCCTCGACCTCCAAGCCGGTCTCGCGCAGGAACGTGGCGAGGCTGACGTCGCCGAGCTGCCGCAGCTCGGACACGAGTCCGGCCTTCGAGGTGGGCAGCGCCGATTTCAGGTTGGCGAGCACGACCTCCTTCGCCACCCGGTCCAGCTCGACATGGCAGCCGCTCGGCAAGCTCGGGAAGTCGTCGCGGACGGCTTCGGTGATCGCCCGCCGGCTCACCCCGGTCAGGGCGCGCCAGCGCAGGTCAAAGCGGAAGTTGGCGTGTTGACCGCCGATGAAGTCGAGCACCGTGAGGCAGGGCTTGTCATCGTCGAGGCGCAGGCCACGGCCGAGCTGTTGCAGGAAGATCGTGGCGCTCTCGGTGGGTCGCAGCATCAGGATCGTGTCGACCATCGGCAGGTCGACGCCCTCGTTGAACAGATCCACTGTGAAGAGCACCCGCAGCTTGCCGGTCTTGAAGTCCCGCAACAGCCCCGCCCGATCGGTGCCCGCTCGCGAGGTCACCGCCGCCGCCTCGACACCGTGCTCCCTGAACGAGTTGGCCATGAACTCGGCGTGCCCGATGCTGACGCAGAACCCGAGCGCGCGCATCCGCCCGACGTCCACCTTCTCGCGGACCGCCCGCAGCACCGTCCGCGCCCGCGCATCGTTGCCGGTGTAGATCGTGCTCAGCTGCGTCGGGTCGTAGCCCTGGCCGCGTTTCCAGGTGAGGTGCGAGAGGTCCTCGTTGTCGTGTAGTCCGAAGTACTGGAACGGCGACAACAACTGCCGCTCCAACGCTTCCCACAGGTGCAGCTCAACGGCCGCCCGGCCGTCGAACCACCGACGCACGTCGCCGCCGTCGGCCCGGTCGGGGGTCGCCGTCAGCCCCAGGAGTACGCGGGGACGCAACCGCTCCAACAGTCGCGCGTACGTCGGTGCCTCGGCGTGGTGGAACTCGTCGACGATCACCATGTCGTACGCCTCAGGGTCGACCTCCCGGCGGTGCAGCGACTGGATGGAGGCGAAGACGTGCTTCCAGCCGTTCGGCTTCTCGCCCGCGACCAGCGTCTCGCCGAAGCTGCCGTCCCCCATGATCTGCCGGAAGGTCGACAGGCTCTGTCGCAGGATCTGCTCCTGATGAGCGACGAAGAGCAACGAGTCGGCCCTGCCCGCCTTGTGCAGCCGGCGGTAGTCGAGGGCGGCGACCACGGTCTTACCGGTGCCGGTGGCCATCACCACCAGGTTGCGCCAGCGGCCGTGCACCAGGCGCTCGGCGTCCAGGTCGGCAAGGATTTCTGCCTGATAGGGGTACGGGCGAACATCCAGGTTCGAGATCTCGGTCGGTGCCTCGTCGCGGCGCTCGCCGCTCAACGCGTGCCGTAGCCGTTCGGCGTCCCTGGTTGCGTCGTACGCCTCGAACGCCGGATCGTTCCAGTAGTCCTCGAACGTCGCCGTGAAGGTGTCGATGACGTGCGGCTGCTCCAGGTTCGAGATGCGCACGTTCCACTCCACGCCGTCTACCAGCGCGGTCTTCGACAGGTTCGACGAGCCGACGTACGCGGTGGTGGTGCCGTTGGCCCTGCGGAACAGCCATGCCTTGGCGTGCAGGCGGGTGGTCCTCGTCTCGTAGGACACCTTGACCTCAGCGCCCAGCTCGGCGAGCCGGTCCAGCGCTCGCTGATCCGTCGCGCCGAGGTAGGTGGTGGTGATGACGCGGGCCTTGCCGCCTCGGTCGATGAGGTCGCGGATGGCGTGCTCGACGATGCGCAGGCCGTACCACTTGATGAACGCGCAGAGCAGATCGACGCTCTCGGCCGACGCCATCTCGTGGTTGACCTCGTGACCGATGCGGGGCTGGTGACGGCCGTTGACCAGCAGCGCGCCGGTGGAGAGGGGGGTGGTGGGGCGCTGCGGGAAGGCTGGCAGCGCCGGTGGGGTTGGTGGGGCGGCGATGGCGTGGAGCAGGTGCTTGGCGTCGGTTACCTGATCCTGATCGGTCGCAGCCTTTGGGCTCAGGGCGGCGATGGCGTCGGCGATCTGGTTCGCCATCTCCACTTGGCGGTGGAGCTTGTCATCACCGCTGGGGACAGCCTGGAGGGCGCGGGCGGCCAGGGTGGCGATGTGCCGGGCGAGGGCGGTGTGTGCGTCGGCAGGGTCGAGCTTGTGCTGCTGGACCAGGGCGGGGTCGACGTGCTGGAGGCGATCGGCCAGCTCACGGGTGATGAGGTGCTCGTAAACACCCCGCTCAAGATCCGTCATCCACGCAATCTAATCCGTCCCGAGCTGAGGCGATGCCCTGACTACGCGTCGAATTCCGTCTGTCGGGGCGCCGACAGAAGAGTAAGTCGGTCGTTAGCCACCACAGCTAGCTGAAGGGACGAGGGCAAATTTGGGTGATGCGTACCATGACATCGAAAGTCGGCGCAGTCTCCCAGTTGGGGCGCAGCTTAGTGACCTTGTTCCAGCCCCAGGACCGGTACGCCATCTGGGCGGCATCATTGTCAGGCCGGACCAAGAGCGTGATCCGCGGTTCAGCCCGACCCACGACCAACTCGTTATGCAGTGCCGCCGCCACGCCCTTACGTCGCCAGTAGGGGTGTACGAGCAATTCGCTGAGCGCGAAGGTGCGGGTTCCGTTCTCCTCGGTAAACCCGGGTGGCACCGGCTCATGGATGCCTTCCCACCACCGTGTCTGTGCAGGTAGCGGAAAACCATATACGTAGCCGATTAGGCTCCCGTCGACCGTTGCGGTAATCAACTCCCAGCCAACTCGCTGCATGTGGAGGTCGAGCTGACGCCGGTAGCGGTCCTCGCTGTAGAACTCGCCGCCGCCCACGTAGACCTTTAGGTAGAGGTCCACGAGCTGATCGAGGATCCCCTCAGCCTCGTCGGCATTGTGATGGCGAAGCTGCAAGCCCTCGATCATGCACTCACCGCTCGGTCGTAGGCGGTGACGAACTGGCGCGTTGCCGTGGTCGCCTGCCGTGGTGCCGCCAGATTCGAGCGCACCTGCGCAAGGTGCCGGCTGATCCGCCCGGAGTTCATCTGGCTAACCGCGGGCAGGACGTCCAGCGCGATGCGTGCTGCCTCGTTGACGTTGCCCTGCTGATACTCGGCCTCCGAGAGGTGCACCGTGTAGTAGACCTGATTGCGGCGATGGCCGGGCGACGGGTTGGCGATGATTGCGCGGAACGACTGTGCGGCACGCTCGGGCCTGTCCAGCGCGAGGTAGGAAAGCCCCTGGATGCCGTTCACTTCCTGCTCGTTCACGAAGTCGACAAAACCCAGGTCATCCTCGTGCGGTCCGCGCTCCAACTCGCGGCGAGCCTTGGTCATCTCCCGGCTGAAGCCGCCGGCATCCGTTAGCACGGCGTACGTGTGCGCTCGCCGCAAATGAAGCAGGGTGGAGAGCCGAGGCGTTGCCCATCTGGCGGAGACGCGCAGCGCGGCTTCGGCGCAGTGCAGCGACTCGCCGGGCTGACTCTCGCGGAGCAGCATGGATAGCTGGGTCAGCGCCTGCACTTCCATACGAGGGTCGTCGGCGATGCGGGCACGGGTAATGGCTTCGTTCAGGTAAGGCCTGGCTTCGGGCCTACGTTCGGCATCGGTTGCGAGCCACGCGGCCTGAATGCTGAGGTCAGCCAGGGCGCTTTGAAGGGCATCGCCGACCTCTCGGCTGTAGTTCGCCTTCGCCGCCCACGTGGACAGCCGGGCGTGTGCCTGGACGGCAACGTCGCAGAGCTGGTCGGCGCCGGCTGCCGCATCGGCTCGCCGGAAGTCTTGAACCAGTGAACTGGCCAGTCGTACCTGTTCCATGCCAATGTTCCGGGGTACTTCGGCGGGGTCCGTCATCAGGTATGGGTGACCGGCTGCGGCGATTCCCGCGAGCACGGCCATTGCGTTGAAGCGTCGCCGGTCCGTAGCGCCACCCCCTCCGGTTGATGCCCTCTCCACGGTAACCGCCATGGCCGGCGGTTTGCCCTGCTCAGTTATCGCGTCATGCGCATAAGGATCGTCTGCTGTGCCCTCTGCGGCGCGATCGTCGACTCGGTAGGGCTGTCCAGGAAGACCGAACCAGAGACGGGAAGCCGGTATCCCGAGAAGCTGCGCCCAGTGCGCCAGTCGGTCCAGATGCACCAGCGGTGGCCCGTTCTCCACGCGACTCAACTGCGCCTGCGTAATCCCCAACCATCCCGCCACCACGGTCTGCGGCAAGGCGACCCGCCCGTGGTACGGATGGCACCGATACGCCCTGATCACCCGCCCGAGATGCCGCTCCGCGAGAGCCCCTCGCACCGGCTCGTGCTCCCAGAAGCTCGCCGGGACCACCGGCGGCGCGCTCAACCGGTCCCGCTCGGCGGCCTGGCACGGTGTACACCGTCCGCTGTCGTTGTCCCGGGCCAGCCGTCCGCCGCACCGAGGGCAGTTCGCGTGGGTCACCGGCGGCTCCGTCCGTCTCGCCTTATCGAGCCTATCCATTGAACGCGCTGCGTGGAGCGCTGGTATACGCACGACGCATATCGTCGAAGGACCGCCGCCAAGGGAGCAGACGGCAACTGCTCAGGCCGGACGAAGCAACCGCAGCGCCTCGACCACCATGGCCCAACGATCCATCTCGTCCGTCGGGTTCAGCACCTTCCCCTTGGTGACGACAACGCCGGCACCGCGCAGCACCGCCAGGTGAGCGGCGTACGCCGGATGCGCGGCCAACTCCGCCTTGACGTGCGGGAAGGCAAGGATCGGCAGTCCCGCACCCAGCGATTCGTTGAGGACGCCGAGCGCCAGCGTGTCGTTGATGCCCAACGCCCATTTCGTCACCGTGTTGAACGTGACCGGCGCGGCCAACACCACATCGGCCGGCGGGTGCGGCTCCGGGTCGCCGGGCATCCGCCACTCCACGCGTACCAGATAACCGGTCTTGTCTTGCAGCGCGGCCCGGTCGAGCCACGGCGCGGCGGTCGGGCTGACGATCATGCAGACCCGCCACCCGTCGGCGATCAGGAGGTCGACCAGCTCGTCGATGTGTTCCGCCGGGCCCGCGGCGCAGACGACCAGATACAGCACCGGGCGTTCCGTCATGCCCGTAGTCTGCCCGATTCGACAGTCGCGACGTCGAGCGCATACCGATTGCACATGCCACCGATGATCACCGTGACATGCCGTTGTGCCTGGTCAGCCGCGACAGTCGACGCATGGCCCGGGGCGGGTGTCTTGTCCCGGGGTTGCGCCGGCCCTCAACGGCGCAGCTCCTCCCGCCCGCCCCGGTGCCAGCCCACGAATCAACGTCTTGGAGCCGGCATGCCCACCGCGATCGACGACGACCACCCGGCCCGCGTGAGCCTGGCCGCCGCCTGGGAGTCGGTCGACGTGCGGGCCGCCGCCGACTTCTGGTGCACAGTCGAAGACCGCCGAACCGGCCTGCTCCCACACCGCGACGCGCCGCTCTTCTTCACCGCGCTGGGCCGCCTCCTGGTCGGCGGCGACGACGCGGCGAACAGGGCGGCGCTGCTCCGGGTGCTCGGCCGCGCGTACCGTCATTTCGACCTGCTCCCGCACGCCGCCACCATCGGCGACGCGCTGCTCGCCACGGTTGCCCGCCACGCACGCCCGCTGTGGACGCCGCAGCTCACCATCGCCGCCGAGCGCGCCCTGTGCCGCGCCACGCACGCGATCCGCCGCGACGCCGCCCGGGCCGGCGACGGCCGGGCCTGGTGGCACGTCGAGGTGATCGGCCACAATCGGCCGTCGTCCGACATCGCCATCCTGACGGTACGTCCCTGGCGGCGCCTGCCCTTCCAGCCAGGTCAGGCCGTGCCGGTCTGCACGCCGCGCCTGCCGGGGCACTGGCGCTGGCTCTCACCGGCAAACGCCCCACGCGCGGACGGCACCGTCGAGCTGCACGTCCGCGCCGTACCCGCCGGCACCGTCTCCCACCGCCTGGTCCATGAGGTACGCCCCGGCGAGCTGCTCTGGCTCGGCCCGCCGGTCGACACCGGTCTGAGCCTCGACCCGGCCAGCACCAACGACCTGCTCCTCGTCGCAGGTGGCACCGGCCTGGCGCCGCTGCGCGCCCTGGTCGAGCAGGTCGCCGCCGCACCGGACGGCCGGCGGGTGACGCTCGTCGTCGGCGCGCGCACCTTCACCGACCTGTACGACGCGATCGCCCTCGACAAGCTCCAGTGCGCCCACGACTGGCTGACCATCGTGCCGGCCCTCTCCGACGACCCCTGCGCCGAACCCGCCGAGCGGGGCGACGCCCTGACCATCGCCTTCGACCACCACCAGCCCGGCCAGGACGTCTACCTCTGCGGCCCACCCGCGATGCTGGCCGGCGCGCGGCCACGGCTGCTCGCCCTCGGCATCCCCGCCGCGAGCATCCACCTGCCCGAAGGCTTCACCCACCGATAGCCGCACCTTCTCATCCATCGATCAACATGAGACGCTTCATGCCTGAGCGTGTTCGTCTCAGTGCGGGGGGTGAGTACGTGGAGGATGCTGACAGTCCGTCCCGGTGGTCGATCGAGAGGTTCGGACTGCCTCTTGCAACCACTTTGCGCACTGCGGTCCCGGCGGCGCTGCGCCGCGCTGTCGAGCTTGCCCAGGATGCCCGTGAGGCATCGGAGTTGGACACCGATCATGCGTTCGGCCCGGTTCGGTGGAAGCAGCAGTACGAGGTGTTGCACGAGTATCTGCACGACCTCCCCGAAGTGGTGGGCGTGCATCCACCGGGTGCGCAGGTGCGGGTCACCATCTGCAGGGGCCATCTTCTGCTGCCCTGGCGGTACGCCACGCGGAGCGACCTGGACATGCGCGACGCCCGTCCCGGGCGGGACCTCAACCGGCTGATCCGGGACCTGTTGATCCTCTTTGGGCCTGAACCGAGCCATGAGGAGGTCACTCTGCCGCTGATGCCACTTACGCCAGAGGAAGCCCGCGACCGTTCACCCCTTCGGGAGGCCGTGGAGCAGTTGACCGACGAGCCGAGGGTGCTGCTCGTCGGGTTCGCCTGCAACTCCGACGAAGGTCTGCTCCGGGTTTCCTGGGGTGAGGCGGCTCTGCTCGGAGGCGCCGAACTCAAGTGGGGCCACGTCGAAGACCTGCCAGTGGCAAGAGCGCGATGACAGCTTCGCGGGACCGCGAAAAATGATTCAGGTCAGTAGCGTCTGGGCGTGCCCGACACTTCCTCCGGTGACCCGCTGTCCGGCTTCAGTCCTGCGCGGCCCTACACACGGGACGCCGCCGGTGACGCTCCTCGAACGCCCGGCGTGCACGTCGTTGTCGAAAACGGCGTTGTCGTTTACGTCGGTTCGACTGGGGATCTACGTCGACGTCTCCGCCAGCACCTGACCGGCAATCGGGGCTCATCGGTCCTGCACGACCAGGTCGGCCGGCTGCTCGACCAGCCCGGCGCTCCGGCGGCGGCTGCCGACATCGCCGCCTGGTTGGCTCACTGCGACCTCCGGTGGCTGCGGACCGACGATGCGCAGGGGATGAAGGAGGCGTTGGTCGCGACCCTTGAACCTCGATTCAACAGGCACATGCTGAAGGAGTCGGCGTTGTCCGAGGTCTCCGCAAAGCAGCGCCAGTTCGATCGTCTGAAGTCCGGCCGATACTACGGTGGGGTGCTCGACGCGGTCCGCGCGTACTTGCACGTCGCTGTGCCCGATGCCGCTGACAAGGAGCGGGAATACTGGACGCTGTCCTGCCTGCCGTCGACGTTCGCCGGGAGGCTCGCCGCGGTCAAGATAAAGCGGATGGAGACGTTCGTTCTGGCCGAGCCCGCCGAGCCGAACGAACACTCGCTGATCACCGGCTTTGTCATTGTCAGATGGTCTGCCCTGCGTCAGCACTGGCCGACGTTCCAGGCGTTCACGGACGCCTTCCCCAATCTGACCATCGGCCACTCCGACTATGCGGATCCGGGGCCGGACCAGGTCCGGGTCGATGGCTGGCACCACGACCTGATGGCCGCTTTCCGCGACGACCGCTTCGCCGCGGCCGTACGTGATCTCACCGAGCCGCTGCTGAAAGTCCGAACGCTACAAACCGCCGGACACAACGACCAACTCGCCGAGCAGGTGTTGAAGGTCGGCAACCTGGCGGATTCCCCGGACGAAGGCGGGGCCGTCGAGTCGGAGGCCGCCGCCGAGGGGCGGCGCAGGAGGCTGGCCGAGGTCACCGCGCGGCAGGGGCAGGCGGACTTCCGCCGCCGGCTCATGGAGGCGTACGACAACCGCTGCGCGATCACCGGCTGTGATGCCGAGGCCGCGCTTCAGGCCGCACATATCGACCCGTACGACGGGCCGGCCACCAACCAGGTCAACAACGGCCTCCTGCTCCGCGCTGACCTGCACAACCTGCTGGACCGAGGGTTGATCTGGATTGACGAGTCGTACGTCTTGCACGTGAAGGCAGGCATCGCGCATTACTCCAGCTACCACGGTCGGCGGATCCGCCTACCGGAGAGTGTCGAAGACCTGCCGGACCCTGAAGCGCTGCTTCGGCACCGACGGGCCGTGGCAGGCATTCGTTGATCCGTTGGAACGCCAGAGCCAGGATGCGGGGCGGTCGGGAGTAGTTCGCCGAGAAGCGTGATGCCTGTGAGTCATCATGATGACTCACAGGCATCACGTCCGTCAGGACAAGGCCACCCGGACCCGGCGCACGCCGGTCGCCCGGCGCGTGCCCGGGAGTGGTCAGGAGTAGGTGTCGCCGAACTCGCGTACCCCGTCGACGTCAAGCGTGATCCGGTCGTTCGAGATCCACTGGCCGGTGCTGGCGAGCCAGCTCGGGTCGTCGCGTTCGTCGATGTCACTCCAGCTGTGCCGGTGGTGCCGCAGTTGGATCGGCCCGGTCGACTGGCCCGGCGCGAGCGTGCCGTCGGTGAAGGTCAGCTCCACCCAGCCGGGGACCGGCGTTCCCGGGGCCGGGTACGGCGGCGCTGGCGTCGTCATCGCGCCGGGCGGCCCTCCGGACGGCCCTCCGGGCGGCCCGCCTGGCGGGACGAAGAACTGCACGGCCTGCCGGATTCGGTCGCAGCCCAGCGCGGCCCAGTCGCAGTGCGGCACGAGCGAGGTGTTGCCGCCCTCGAAGCGCAGGTGGTAGCGGACCTGGACGGTGCTCAGGTCGAGTGGCGCGGTGCCGGTGTTTGTCACCTTCAGGAGGTGCTGGATCTGGTTGTTCGTCGGTGACCAGTCCAGGTTGAGGTAGCTGACAGTCGCGCGGCCGGCCGCGGTGCGCACCGTGGTGGTGGGCGAGGTGTCGGAGTAGCCGCCGAGCGCGCGGGCGGCGACCCCGATCCGGTACGTCGTGCCGGGTGCCAGGTCGGTCAGGGTGATCGTGGTGTCGGTGGTGGAGCCGAGAAAGCGGTACGTGTTCGGCCCCAGCGGCACCTGCACCTCGTAGTTGATCGGCTGCTCCGTGCCGGGCTCGACCCAGGCGGAGGGCGTCCAGCTGAGCGTGAGCTGGTGGGGTTCGTTGACCACCACGGTGGGGGTGCCCGGGGTGCTGATCGCTGGGCCGTCGGCGCGGGCGGCGTTGACGGCGAGCAGGCTCGCCAGCGCGGCGAGGGCGATGGTGGCGGTGACGCGGCGAGCAGGCATAGCCGAATGTTATGCACGGACATCGATGTGTGCGCATCGTCCATCAGGCCAGTGACGCCGACGACGGATCCAGTCTGTTACGCGACGTAGTCGGCTTGGAGATAATGCCTGGTCAGGTGGCTACCTAGCGTGAACCCGTCATCACGAACGGCCTCGACGTCGGCGTCGCACCTGCCGCCCCGTCCGGCCTCAGACGGGAGAAACACATGCGTACTCGAAACGAAACCCGGCGGTTCGGCGGCCGAGCGTCAGTGCTCGTGCTCGGTCTTGTCGCGACCGGAGCGGTGCTCGTCCCGGCGAGCCCGGCGTCCGCCGCGGTCCCCGGCCTGGTGCGGGTCGCCGCGACCAGCGTCAGCGACTCGGCCGACTACCACAGCGTCACGGCAACCTGCCCGGTCGGGAAGGTGCTCACCGGCACCGGCTACGAACTCAACGGCGTCACCGGCGAGGGCATCGTCGACGACCTGCGCCCCAACGGCGGCGTCGCCACCGCCCCGACGGCCGTCACCGTCGGCGCCTACGAGACCGAGGCGTTCGCGGGCAACTGGTCGGTCACGGCGTACGCGATCTGCGCCAACCCGCTGCCCGGCCTGGTCCGGATCTCCACGGCCAGCGTCAGCAACTCGACCGACTTCCGCAGCGTCACGGCGACCTGCCCGGTCGGGAAGGTGCTCACCGGCACCGGCTACGAGCTGAACGGCGTGACAGGCGAAGGTGTCGTCGACGACTTCCGCCCCAACGGTGGCGTCGCCACCGCGCCGACAGCGGTCACCGTCGGCGCGTACGAGTCGGACGCCACGGCCCTGAACTGGTCCGCCACCGCGTACGCGATCTGCGCCAACCCCCTCGCGGGCCTGGTGCGCGCCTCCGCCGTCGGGGCCAGCACCTCCCTCGACTTCCGTAGCGTCACCGCGACCTGCCCGGTCGGGAAGGTGCTGACCGGCGCCGGCTACGAGCTGAACGGGGTGACCGGCGAGGGCATCGTGGACGACTTCCGCCCCAACGGCGGCCCCGCGACCGCCCCGACGTCGGCGGCGTCCGGCGCGTACGAGGAGGATGCGTTCGCCGGCAACTGGTCCGACACGGCGTACGCCATCTGCGCCACGCCATAGCCGACGTTCCTCCGGTGTGGTCGCCCCGGCAGCGCCCGGGGCGACCACACCGTTTGTTCCGATACTGGGCTAAATGTCGCATCAGGATGGTTTAGTGGGGCGGTAACCGCCGACCAACAACGGTCGCTCGAACAATGGGCTGCTCACTTTCATGTTCCCGATTCGCAGGTCACGGTCGTGGTGGTTCGGCTCCGCAGCCTCCATGGTGGTCGCCTGCCTGGTCGCCGTCACCGTCGTCGCGCCCGCGCCGGCCGACGCCGCCGTCAACCAGGTGGCGCTCACGGTCATCTCCGACGGGGCCGCCCCGTTCGACAGCCTGGACAACGGCGCGACCAACGGACGGGTCCGCACCAAGGACGTGCTGACCTACGGCTGGGTGTACTCCTCCAACACCGCTGCCGCGGGGGTGGTCACCTTCGTGCAGACGCTGACCGCCCCGTCACTGGTCCGCTTCGACGCGTCGAACCTGGCCCAGTGCACCGGCCCTGGCGGCGGCAGCCTCAGCGTCGACGGGCAGACGCTGACCTGCGCCGTCGCCGTGGACGCGACGGGCGCGGGCACCGTGCCGATCAGCGTCACCATTCAAGGCAGCGTGCCGAACTCGACGACCATCGGGGCTACGCTCACCGCCAACGGTGGCACCCTCAATGGCGGCACCCAGAGCACCACCGTGGTCGCCCTGCCGCAGCTCAACCTGCAGGCCAACCTCTTCGGCACCCCGACGCCGGCCTCCGTCGGCGGGGCGACCGGCAGCGGGTACGCGTTCAGCTTCGTGGTGACCGTCCCGAAAACCGCCAAGGGCACCGAGCTGGTGACCGGGCCGCTGACGTTCACCGCCGACCTGAGCACGATCTCCGCCAACGCGGTACTTGTCGCCGGCTCCTGCGCCCCGGTCAGCAACGGCGGATACGGCGTGCCGTACGGCCGGATCGGGATCGTCCCCAACGCCACCGCGTCGAACTCGGTGGTCAACTCCGGCACCGTCGGGTGCACCCAGAACGCGCGCACCGTGTCGATCACGATCACCGGCGCCGACCTCGCCGGGGCGACCAGCCCCACCTTCGGCGCCCAGGGCAACACCCTTCCGGACACGCTGAACTACCTGGTCTCCGGCACCTTCACTGTCTTCGTACCCAGCGGCGACAGCACCTCGACGATCCAGTCCACCATCCAGTACCGGGGCTTCGACCCGACAAGCGTCACCAGTCAGTCCAACTTCGGCACCGGGTACGAGCCGGGCGGTGAACCGGCCGCCGCAACCTGCACCTACGTCGCGGCGAACGCGACCCGGGCGAACGACAACTGCTTCTCGACGACCTTCGGCCCCCGATCGGCCGGATACAACGGGTTCTTCTGGACCACGGACACCGCCAGCGGTCTACCGGCCGGCAACGCTACCAACGGGACGGCGGGCGACGGGATCGCCTCGCCCGGGCAGACGTACTACGACCGGCTTCAGCTCTACTCCACAAGTGGACCGGCCCTGGTCGGTGCCGCGATCTGCGACAAGTGGAACCCGGCCGAAACCCGGATCGTCGGGGTCGGACGGGTGTACCGCAACAACACCGTCGTCGCCCCCAACGAATACCAGGTCGAGTACGGGGTGCTGAACCTGCCCGACGACAACGCCCGCCGCAACACCTCCTGCGCCACCGGCAGCTGGTACAGCTCGATCGACGCCGCCGGCGGTGCCGCAGTGGTCAACGCCGTCCGCTTCACCGTCACCTGGACCATCGCCAACGGCGAGGTGGACTACTTCCACCCGCAGTTCCAGGTCCAGCCCAACCCGACCGGCACGATCATCGCCAACTTCGACAGCGGACGCCTCGGCGGGGCCGAAGCCTGGGGGCCCTCGTACTACAACCGGGTGACCAACAACCCCTCGTACACCGGGAACCGGCTGACAGTGACCGACGGCGTGCTGCGGGTGACCCAGTCGAACGGCCTGCCGGTCAGCCAGCAGTTCGTGGCCGCTGGCAGCACCGTCACCTACACGCTGACGCCCACCGTCACCCGGTCGACGTCGTCCACCTCCCCGGTCGGCGGGGTGACCATCACCGACACCCTCCCCGCCTGCATGGGCTACGTAGCCGGCAGCGCCCGATACGTCTCCGGCACCGCCGCCCTCGCCGTGGAGCTGACCGCGGCGCAGCACGGCGCCGACGGCATCCCGTGCACCGGCGACAGCGGCGAAACCGGGCCGAGGCTCCTGCTCAAGCTCGGTGCGATCACCCCGGGAGCGACCATCCCGGCGATCACCTTCCAGGCCGTCGCGCTGCGCATCGCGTTGGACAACACCACGGCGACAAACGTCGCGGTGATCAGCTCGGACGCCGCCGTCGCCATCGACCTGGCCCGCCGCACCAGCAGCAACACCATCGCGGTACGCAACCAGACCCAGTTCGCCCTGTCGGAGTCGACAGCCACCCCGCAGGTAACCGCCGGTGACCCGATCAACTTCACGCTGGCGTACCGCAACGTCAGCGGGCTGACCGTGCCCTCGCTGGTGCTGCTGACCGAGTTGCCGTACAACGGGGACAGCCGATCCGCGTTCACCGGGACACTTGCCTACACGAGCAGCACCGCGCCGGCGGGCGTGCAGGTCCAGTGCACCAACCGGGCGCACGGCACCATCACCCCCAACCCCGGTGACTACTCCTCGGCCTGTGGGCCGGACACCACGGCCCTGCGCATCGTGGTCACCAACCTGGCGAACGCGGCAGTCGACTCGGTACGGATCGCCCTCACACCGACCGGCAATGCGAGCGGCGACCGGTACGTGAACACCAGCACCGGCAGCTACACCCCCAGCGGTACGACGACGCCGGTGGCGCTGCCGACCACCGAGGTCACCCAGGTCAGCGTCGTCTCGTCCGGCATCAGCGGTCGGACCTGGAACGACGTGAGCGCGGACGGCATCCGCCAGCCGGGCGAACCGGCGGTGTCGGGCTTCCCGGTCACCCTGTCCGGCACCAACGACCAGGGCGCCTCGGTCAGCCGCTCGACGACGACAGCCACCGACGGCACGTACGCCTTCACCGGGCTGCGCGCCGGCAGCTACACGGTGACGTTCCCCCCGGCCGCACTGCGGGCCGACCAACGCTTCTCGCCGCGGGCGCAGGGCACCAACAGCGCCGTCGACTCCGACGGTGACCCCAGCACCGGCAGCACCGGGCCGTTGGCCCTCGGCACCGGAGCCAACCTGACCGACATCGACCAGGGCATCCGGCTGCTCCCGCCCGCTGTCACCATCACCGCCGCCAACGCCGGGTCGGGCTCGGCCACGCTGAGCTGGACCGCACCCGACTACCTCGGCAGCCCGATCGTGTCCTACACGATCACGCCGTACGTCAACGGCCAGGCGCAGGCTGCCCGCACCTTCGACGGCACCGCCACCACCAGGACACTCACCGGGCTCACCCCCGGCACCACGTACACCTTCACCGTGGTGGCGACGAACGTGGTCGGCGCCGGCCCCGCCTCGGCGGCCTCGACGCCGGTCACCGTGAACGCCCCACCGAGCCTGTCGTCCCCGGCCCCGCCCGACGGGCAGGTGTCAGTTCCGTACAGCGTGCAGTTGGTGGTGACCAATGGCACCGCCCCCTACGTCTGGACGGTGAGCACCGGGACGCTTCCACCGGGGTTTACCCTCGCCCCGGACACCGGCCTGCTCGCCGGCACCCCGACCACCCCCGGCAGCTACCCGTTCACGGTACGGGTCACCGACGCCAGCGGGCTCTCGGCGACCCAGGCCGTCACCGTGCAGATCGCGGCGCTCGGTGGGCTCAGCATCAGCGTGCCGGGACAGACCGCGCTGGGCACGGTCACGGCAGCGGAGAGTGCCATCTCCGGCCAACTGGGCACCGTCACGGTGACCGACGACCGTGGACCAGCCGCCGGCTCCTGGCGGGCGACGGTGACCATCACCGACTTCACCACCGGCTCCGGCGCCGCGACCATCGGTAGGGCGCTTGTCAGTTACTCGTCCGGGCCGGCCACCACCAGCACCGGTAACGGCGTCTTCACCCCGCAACCGGGGGTCGGGCTGTCCACCCCGCAAGACGCCGCCGGCTGGTCCGGCAGCGGCCCGAACGCGGTGTCGTGGAATCCGTCGCTGCGCGTCGTCGTACCGTTCGAGCGGGTGGCCGGCACGTACTCGGCGGTGGTGACCCACTCGGTCGCCTAGCGGCCCGCGGGTTACCAACCCATCGGGTACGGCCGGTGGCTATCGGGCGGCGCTCAGGCGTGCGTCGAGCGCGTCGAGGTCGGGGACGAACCAGATCTGCCCACCCTGGTTCGACTCGTGCACCAGCGCGCGCAACGCGGAACTCTCCGCGAGCTGTGTCGAGATGTCGCCGACGACGGCCAGCTGCACCCGGTAGTTGACGAACTTCTGCATCACCTCGCCGGCGAAGCGGGTGCCCAGCGAGAAGAAGCGATCGTCGAGTCGGGTGGCCGGCACGGCGACCACCTGGGCGCCGATGAACGCCGCCCCGATGAGGTCCAGCGCGTCCTGCTCGGTGGCCACTGGCGGCCCCGCCGGGTCGCAGACCAGCACCGGCACTCCGACCCGTTCCTGGATCTCGTCAGACATCGTGGACCTCCCGGTCGAGCAGGCCGTTGTCGGCGTTGAGGACGGCGTCGAGCAGGTGCAGCAACTCGGCGGTGGCGGCCGGGTCACCCAGGATGATGATCTTCATGCGGTGGCGTACCTCGTCGTGCACCGTCTGCACCCGCAACGGGTTGGCCTGGTCGTGGCCCGTGTTGGCGCTGGTGAGCACGAGCGTGCCGAGCCGTTCGGCGGCAACCCGGTCGACGCCGTCGATCTGCACGATGCTCGACACCTCGACCTGCCCGCCGACGCGGGCGGCGACCGGGGTCTGCCCGGTGAGGGCGTCGAGGTCGCTCGCGGCGATCCGGTACTGCTTACCGATCCGCACCGCCCGCAGCCGACCCGAGCGGATGTAGCCGCGCACCGTCCGCACGTGCAGGTTGAGCCGGTCGGCCACCTGCTCAACCGAGTACATGTCTTCCGTCATCGGTCCCGATGCTACCTTAATAGGGAAGAATGAGGAAGGATAGGGAGTGCCGGGGGCGACTCGTTTACGACATCAGCTCCAAAGGACCCGCTTCCACAGCGAGGCCGGGCGAAGCGTCGGTCCGGTTAACCCGCCCGCGCTGTCGGACTGGTCCAGTACCGTCTGGAAACCATGGACGGGCTCGGCGACGCCATCATCGGGCGGGATCACCCCGCGGGTCTGCTGCGGGCCGAGTTGGATCGCGCCACCACCAGCCACGGCGGTCTCGCCCTGGTCACCGGCGAGCCGGGCATCGGCAAGACCACCCTCGTCACGTCTGCCGCCCGGGAGGCCCGGCAGCGGGGCGCGCTGGTGCTCGGTGCCGCCTGCTGGGATTCCGACAGCGCCCCCGGCTACTGGCCGTGGGTGCAGGTGCTGCGGTCCCTGCGGCGCTCCGCAGACGACTGGGAGGTGGCGCGGCAGTCCGCCGAGCCGGCCCTCGCGGCCCTGCTCGGCCAGTCCGGCGTCGGCGGCGAGCAGGCCGGCCGTCTCGTCAGTTGGGCCGGCGTCGACCCCGGCCCGGACGCCGCCGACCAGGAGGCGTTCGCGCTGTACGACGCGGTGACCGCCGCCCTGGTCGCCGTCTCCCAGCACCGGCCGGTAGTGGTAGTCCTCGACGACCTGCACTGGGCCGACCCGGCCTCGCTGCGGTTGCTGAGCTTCGCCGCCCAGCACACCTGGTTCGAGCGGCTCCTGCTGATCGGCACCTACCGCGACGCCGAGGTCGAGTCGGGTGAGCACCCACTGCGTCCGCTGCTGATGCCGCTGGTCGCGAAGGCCACCACGATCACCCTCACCGGTTTCACCCGCGACGAGGTCGCCGCACTGATGACCCGGACCGCTGGCCGGGAGCCCGAGGCCAGCCTGGTCGACGAGGTGCACCGGCGCACCGGCGGCAACCCGTTCTTCGTCGAGCAGACCGCGCGGCTGTGGCACGCCGAGGACGCGGTCGGCGCGATCGCCCCCGGCGTACGGGAGGCGGTGCGCCGCCGCCTGGCCCAACTGCCCGCCGCCGTTGTGGAGGCGCTGACCGTCGCCGCCGTCCTGGGTCGCGAGTTCCACCGTCAGGTCCTCGCGGCCTGCGCGGCCGCACCGGCGGCGCAGGTCGACCGGCTGCTCGACCGGGCGGTGACCGCCCGACTGGTGGTCGCCCGGGGCGGTGGCCGCTTCGCCTTCGCCCACGACCTGGTCCGCGAAACCCTCTATGACGGGCTGACCGACGACGACAGGCGGTTCCGCCACGGCGCTGTCGTCCGGGCGGTCGACGACCTGCGGGAGCTCACCGACCGGCTGATCCCGGCCGACCTCGCCCGCCACGCCTACCTGGCCGGCCCCGCGCTCGACCGGGCCCGGGTAGCCACGCTGCTGGTCGCCGCCGGGCGGGACGCGTTCGCCCGGCTGGCCGGCGACGAGGCGGCGGTGCACTTCCGCCGAGCCCTTGAGGTCGTCGAAGACCCGGCACAACGAGTGCGGATCCTCGTCGAGTTCGCCGAGTCGCACTATCACCACGCCCGCCGGGAAGAGGTCATGCGACTGCTGGCCGAGGCCGCCAGGCTGGCCCGTTCGCTCGACGACCCGGTGATGCTGGCCCGGGTCGCGCTCACAGTGAACCGCTCCCGCCAGGTCGATACCGCCCAGTCGGTCGAGGCGGCCGATCTGGTGCGCGAGGCGTACCGCCGGTTGATCGGCGAGCCGGACGCCACCGCCGCTGTCGGCGCCCTGGTCGCCGACCTGATCACCGCCAGCGAGACGATCGCCCGGCGCGGGCAGGACGATGAGGCGCTCACCTTCAGCCTCTGGGCCCGCCACGACACGACCTGGGGGCTCGGCACCGCCGCGACCCGGGCCGCGCTCACCGCCGAGATCCGGGACGTGGCCCGCCGGACGGGCGACCGGGAGACCGAGCTGTGGGCCACCTCGCTGCGCTGGGTGGCGCTGCTGGAGCTGGGTGACCCCCGCTTCGCCGAGGAGCTGACCACCTTCGTCGCCGGCGAAGGGCAGGGCGACTTCGCCCGGCACCGGATGGCAGCGGCCGTCGACAGCGGGATCATCGCGGCGTTCCAGGGTGACTTCGCCACGGCCGACGAGCGGTTCGCCATCCTCACCGACCAGACCGACCCGGGCCACACCGAGTTCGGGTTCATGGGCCACCACCTGCGCTGGTCCCGACTGCTGCTACAGGGTCGGGTCGCCGAGGCCACAGTGCTGGTGGACGGGCTGGCCCCGATCGACTACCCCTACCGGGAGCTGCTGCGGGCGATCACGGCTGCCGAGCGGGGCGACGGCGAGACGGCGGTCCGACTGACCGCCGGCATCGAGGCCGCCGCCATCCGGTACCCGCGCCCGGTGTCACCGCTCTGGCTACGGTTACGCGCTCAGGCCGCCGCCGCGTCCGCCGACCCGCAGCGCTGCGACGACGCGCGGGCCGACCTCGCCCCGCACCGTGGAGAGTGGACGGTAGGGCTCTTCGGCTGCGACATCAGTGGCCCTGTCGACCACTGGCTGGCGCTGATCGACGCCGCGCAGGAACGCTGGGACGACGCCATCGCCGGTTTCACCGCCGCTCGGGACTCCGCCGACCGGCTGGGCTCGCGACCCTGGTCGCTGCTCGCCCGCACCGGCCTCGCGAACGCCCTCGCCGGCCGAGGTCACCCGGGCGACACCGCGACGTCGACAGCGCTGCGCGCCGCCGCGATCCAGGAGGCGACCGCCCTCGGCATGACGCAGGTGCTCCACCGTCTCGCCGCCCCGACAGCCCTCGACGCCGACCTTCCGGCCCTGGCCGTCGGGGCAGGCCAGGCCGTCGGGGCAGGCCAGGCCGTCGGGTCGGGCCAGGCTGCTGGGTCGGGTCATGTTGTCGCGTCCGGCCAGGCCGCGCCGGTCGCGGCCACGATCGAGGGGTACGAGTTTCGACGCGACGGGCCGGTCTGGCAGCTCGCGTACGACGGCGTCGTCGTGCACCTGCCCGACGCCAAGGGCCTGCACGACCTGCACCTGCTGCTGAGCCGGCCGGGCAGCGACGTGCCCGCCGTGGAGTTGCTCGACCCGGCGGCCGGCCCGGAGCTGGTCGCCGCCCGACGGATGGGCGCCGACCCGGTCCTCGACGACGAGGCGAAGGCCCGCTACCGGCGGCACCTGGCCCGCCTCGACGAGGAGATCGACCGGGCAGCCGCCCGCGACGACGACCAGAAGGTGTCCAAACTGGACGTCGAGCGGGGTGCGTTGCTCGACGAGCTGCGTGCCGCGGCGGGCCTCGCCGGCCGGAGCCGTCGCCTGGGCGACGAGGCCGAACGGGCCCGCAAGACGGTGACCGCGCGGATCCGCGACACGCTCCGCAAGCTCGACGACCGACACCCCGCACTGGCAGCCCACCTACGCGACGCCGTCTCCACCGGCACCACCTGCCGCTACCTACCCCCGGCTCCGCTGCCCTGGCAGCTCTAACCCCCGCCCCCAGCCCCGCCCCAGCCCCCGCTCCCCAGCCCCGCGATCTTGCACTTCCGGTGGTCGATTCAGGGGTATTTGCCACCCTTGTCGGGACAGGAAGTGCAAGATCGCGGGGGTCGAGCGAGGGCGTGGGGGTTAGCGGCGGTTGTACTTGTACATGGTCAGGGTGCCGAAGACCAGGACGAAGCCGGCGCTCCAGAGCAGCAGCCACATGGTGGCCGACGGGTCCGACTCGCCGCTCATCGCGCCGCGGATCGCGGCCACCAGTTGCGTCACCGGGTTGACCTTCACGAACGCCTGGAGCCAGCCGGGCATGGTGCTCGGCTCGACGAAGACGTTGCTCAGGAACGTCAGCGGGAACAGCACCATCATGCTGACCCCCATCACCGACTTCTCGCTGCGCAGGATCAGCCCGAAGAACGTCCACACCCAGGAGAACGCGAACGAGAACACCACCAGCAGACCGATCCCGACGACAACCCCGACCACACCGCCTTCGGGACGGAATCCGAGCACCAGCCCGAGACCCAGGATCACCACGGCGGCGAGGATGTAGCGCAGCACGTCGCCGAAGATCATGCCGACCAGGGCGGCCGGGCGCCAGACGGGCAGCGTCCGGAACCGGTCGAAGATGCCCTTCTCGATGTCGGTGTTGAGGCCGATGCCGGTGTACATGGTGATCATGACGACGCTGGTCACCATGATGCCGGGCAGGAAGAACTGAAGGTAGTCGCGCGGGCTGCCGGCGAGGGCGCCACCGAACAGGTACGTGAACATCAGCACCATGATGATCGGGAACGCGGTCACGTCGAAGAGCTGCTCCGGCACGTGCTTGATCTTCAGCATGGCCCGCCAGCCGAAGGTGAGCGACGCGCCCAGCGCGCTCGGCCGGGGCGGTCGGGCACCCGGCGCGAGCACGGTAGCCAGCGCCTCGGCGGACGGAACGTAGACGGCCGGCGCCCGTTCGGTAGTGGTGGTCGTGGTGTCGCTCATCGGGCTGCCTCCAGCTCGTCGTCGCGCTCGCCGGCCGGCACGGCGGGGTGGTCGGTCAGGGCCAGGAAGACCTCGTCCAGGCTCGGCTGGCCGAGGGAGAAGTTGTCGACCACGATGCCGGCGTGGGCCAGGTCGCTGAGCACCCGAGCGGCCTGGGCGCTGGCGTCGAGGTCGGTGCCGGCCTCGCCGACGCGGGCTGTCAACGCCACCGGATCGGCGGCGAGCTGCACCGGCACGTCGAGCGCCTCCCGGAGCACCCGCTCCGCCTCGGGGCGCTGAGCGGGGTCGCGCAGTCGCAGGTGGACGGTGCCGGAGCCGATCGACGACTTCAACTCACCAGGGGTGCCCTCCGCTATCACCCGCCCGTGGTCGACGACAGCGATCCGCCCGGCGAGCTGGTCGGCCTCGTCGAGGTACTGGGTGGTCAGCAGCACCGTCGTGCCGTGCGACACCACCGCGCGGACGATCTCCCACACCTGGTTGCGGCTACGTGGGTCGAGGCCCGTCGTCGGCTCGTCGAGGAAGAGCAGATCGGGGGTGTTCAGGATGCTGGCGGCGATGTCGATGCGCCGCCGCATCCCGCCCGAGTACTTCTTCACCTGGCGGTCACTCGCCTCGGTCAGCCCGAACGCGGCGAGCAGGGCTGCCGCGCGCTCCCGAGCTGCCGGCTTGCGAAGGCCGAGCAGGCGGGCGAGGAGCACCAGGTTCTCCGTACCGGTCAGGTCCTCGTCGACGGAGGCGTACTGGCCGGTGAGGCTGACCCGGGAACGGACCTTGTCGGCCTCGGTGACCACGTCGTGCCCGAAGACCCGGGCCGAGCCGCCGTCGGGTCGCAGCAACGTGGCGAGCACCCGGACCGCTGTGGTCTTGCCAGCGCCGTTGGGGCCGAGCAGACCGTAGACGGTGCCGGCGGGCACCTGGAGGTCGATGCCGGCCAGCGCCCGGGTGTCCCCGAATGAGCGGGTGAGCCCCTCGGCTTCGATGGCCAGGCCGGTGGTGCGTCTACTCATGATCCTTGCCTTTCGTGGTGGACGTGTTCAGGAGACGTACGGTCGAGCCGCCCGGCCGTCGCGCAGGGCCAGACCCCACCAGCGCAGCTGGTCGAGCAGGACGCCGACGTCGCGTCGCAGCTCGTCGGTGCACTGGGTGGTCGGCTCGCCGGCGAGCAGGTCGATCCCGACGACATCGCGCACAGTCATCGCGTGCAGTGCGGTGAAGACGGTACGTAGCTGGTCGACAGCGTGCAGTCCGGTGGACCGACAGCCGTACGACACGAAGCCGACCGCTTTGGCCTGCCACTCGTCGTACGCGTAGTCGATGGCTTGTTTCAAGGGTGCCGGGAAGCTGTGGTTGTACTCGGGGGTGACCACGACGAACGCGTCCGCCCGGCCCACCTCGCTGACGAACGCCCGGATGGACGCGGTCGGCTCGGCGGGGTAGGTGGCCGGGAAGTCGTACCCGGTCAGGTCAACGACCGTCACCGCCAGGTCGTCGTGCCGCGCGACCTGCTCGACGAACCAGTGGGCGACCCGGTCGCCGACCCGCCCCTCCCGGGTGCTGCCGACGATCACCGCGATCCTCAACTGGGTCATGGCCCACCCCCTTCCACACTGAAGGCGCGAGGTGACGACAGGCGCCCGCTAGATCCGATCTAGCGGGCGCGGTTCGGGGCGAAATGTCGGTGCGATCGGTTTGACTGGGGGTCGACAAATGAAGGAGCGGAATGGCACAGGTACGCATCGAGCAGTGGCACGAGGACGACCTCGACCTGCTGCGGCAGCTCAACTCACCGGACACCCGCAAGCACACCGGCGGCCCGGAGACCGACGAGCAGGTGCTCGCCCGCCACGACCGGTACGTGCACTTCTCGGGCACCGGGCAGGGCTGCATGTTCACGCTGGTGCTGCCGGACGGGGCACGGGCGGGCAGCGTCGGCTACTGGGCCCGCGAGTGGCGCGACCAGCCGGTGTACGAGCTGGGCTGGGCGGTGCTGCCCGCGTACCGGGGGCAGGGGCTGGCGACAGCGGCGGTGCGCGCGGTGGTGGACGTGGCGCGCACCCGGCGGGACCGGCGCTACGCCCACGCCTACCCCTCGGTGGACAATCCCGCCTCGAACGCGGTGTGCCGCAAGGCCGGCTTCACGCTGCTCGGGGAGACCGGTTTCGAATACCCGCCGGGGCAGATGATGCGGGCCAACGACTGGCAGCTCGACCTGACCGCCCCACCGACGGTGAGCTGAGGTCGGCGGGGCGGCCGGTGACTGTCACCAGGTGGTGTCGAGGCGGTGCCGCTGCTCGGCGGTCAGTTCCAGGTCGACTGCTGCCAGGCTCTCCTCCAGTTGCGCCACCGACGAGGCGCCCACCAGCGGGATGGACGGCAGCTCACCGCCCAGCAGCCAGGCCAGCACCACCTGGTTGACGGTCGCGCCGCTCTGCCCGGCCACCTCCCGCAGCGCGGCCAGTCGCCGGGGCGCGCTCGGCAGGTCGTACGCCGAGCCGAGCGGCTTGTCCGCCCGGGTGAACGCGCCCTTGAGCAGCGGCGAGTACGCCACCAGGGTCAGCTCGGGTTCGGCACGCAGGTAGCTGAGCAGGTCACCGCTGACGCCGCCCGGCTCGCCGTCCGGGTCCAGTTCGCTGACCAGGTCGGTGCGGTTCGGCAGGTAACTGCGGTGGTACTGGAGCACCTCGTACCCCGGCAGGCCGGCGGCGGCGGCCAACGCGCGGGCCCGCTCCACCCGCCAGGCCCGGTGGTTGCTGGCGCCCAGCAGACCCACGGTGCCCTCGGCGACCAGCTCGGCGAAGCCCTCCACGGTTTCCCGCAGCGGCACGGTCCGGTCCTCGATGTGCGCGTAGAGCAGGTCTAGCCGCTGCACCCCGAGCCGTTCCCGGCTGCGCTCCGCGGACTCGCGGATCACCTTGGCGGAGAGGCCCTCGGCGTTGTCCAGGTAGCTGGTCCCCGGGGCCAGTGGTCGGGCGCCCAGCTTCGTGGCGATGACGATCTCGGCGCCGACGCCGCGGCTGCGCCGCCACCGGCCGAGCAGCTCCTCGCTCTGCCCGCCCTGCCCGCCGTCCACCCAGAACGCGTAGTTGTCCGACGTGTCGATGAACGTGCCGCCGGCCTCGACGTACCTGTCGAGGATCGCGTACGAGGTGGCCTCGTCGGTGGCGCTGCCGAAGAGCATCGCGCCGAGGCTGAGCACGCTGACCTCGCGCCGGGTCGCCGGGTCGGTGCCTATCGTGCGGTACCGCATGGGGATCTCCTCTCGTGCGCCCTACCGGTGGGCGCACGGGTCACAGTGCCGGCTGGAGCGCGCTCCAGGTCAAGCGCTCAGTCACCAGGGCAGCACGCCGTACCCGCCGCCGGCGTCCATCTGGAAGCCCCAGAGCAGCCCGCTCGGCCCGTCGGCCGGCAGGGTCGCCAGGTGCACGCTGACCTCGGCGCCCTGTTCGGCGGTGCGGAAGCCGCTGTTGCCGTTGAGGTCGGTGGCGCAGTAGCCCGGGTTCGCCGCGTTCACAGTGATCGGGGTGTCCCGCAGCTCCTTGGCGTACATCGCGGTGAGCATGTTCAGTGCCGCCTTCGACGACGGGTACGGCACGGAGGTCAGCTCGAACAGCGCACCGTTCGGGTCGGTCATCACGGCGATCGAGCCAACCTCGCTCGACACGTTGACGATCCGGGCGGCCGGTGACCGGCGCAGCAGCGGCAGCAGCGCGTTGGTCACCGCCACCACCCCGAAGACGTTCGTCTCGTACAGCCGGCGCAGCGTCGCCACGGCCGTCTCGCTGGGCAGCCCCCGTGCGCCGTCGGCGAGGACGATGCCGGCATTGTTGACCAGCACGTCCAGCCGGCCGTACTCCGCCTCCACCCGCTTCGCGGCGGCCTTCACCGACTCGGCGTCGGTGACGTCGAGTGGCATGAACACCGCGTCCGCGCCGCCGTCGCGCAGCTCCCGCTCCGCGGCCCTACCCCGCTCGGTGTCGCGCGCCCCCACCAGCACGGTCATCCCGAGGGCGCCGAGCTGCCGGGCGGTGGCGAAGCCGATTCCCTTGTTGGCCCCGGTGATCAGGGCGATCATGTTCGTCATGCCGTCGAGCCTCGCCGGGCCGGCCGCGCCCGGGGAGAGCCGGGCCGAGGCTGGGACCGGTGGTACCACCCTCGCCGGCCCGGCCCGGGGCATGCTGGGGGCATGACGAGCAGCGGGCTGCAGCGTGACGAACTGGCGGCGTTTCTGCGCACCCGCCGCGCCCGGTTGCGGCCCGCCGAGGTCGGGCTCCCCGAGGGTGAACGCCGACGGACCCCCGGGCTGCGCCGGCAGGAGGTGGCCCAGCTCGCCGGGATGTCGATCGACTACTACATCCGGTTGGAGCAGGGCCGCGGACCGCACCCGTCCCGGCAGGTGCTCGCGTCGATGGCCCGGGCGCTGATGTTGAGCCGGGACGAGCGCGAGTACCTGTTCCGGATCGCCGGGGAGAACCCGCCGCGTACCGTCGGCCCGAGCCGGGAGGTGACGCCCGGACTGCGGCACCTGCTCGATGCCATGACCGAGACCCCGGCGTACCTCGTCGACGCCGCGTACCACGTGCTGGCCTGGAACCACCTGGCCACGTACTTCGTGGGTGATCTCGCGGCCGTGCCGGACGCAGACCGCAACATGATCCGTTGGACGTTCCGGCAGCCGGTGACCGACGCCCACTGGACCGACGCGGACGCACGCTGCTTCGTGCAGAGCACTGTGGCGGACCTGCGCGCCGCCTACGGTCGCTACCCCGCCGACCCGGCGATCCGTGAGCTGGTCACCGAACTGCTCGGCACCTCGCCCCGGTTCGCCCAGCTGTGGGCCGAACACGACGTCGAGGAGCGGCGTCCGATGATCAAGAAAGTGCCGCACCCCCGCCTGGGGTCGTTGGAGTTCGAGTGTCGGGTGCTGCTGGTGCCGGAGACCGAGCAGCGGCTGATCGTCTACGTCCCCGAGCCCGACTCGCCGACCCAGGCGGTGTTCCGCCGGATCGCCGAGCGCGTCGGCTCCTGACCTCGCCTCGCTGAAAAAGCGCTATACCTCAGAGTCGTAACTGTGACTCTGAGGTATAGCGCTCATCTGAACATCACCGCCGACGGGTCGGCGGGTCAGGTCACTTGGGCAGGTAGGCGAAGGTGTCCGGGTTCGGGCCCTGCCGGCCGGCCTCGCCCTTGTCCAGCGCGGTGATCCGTTCCATCGCCGCGTCGTCCAGCTCGAAGTCGAAGATCCGGGTGTTCTCCTCGATCCGCTTCGGGGTGGTCGACTTCGGGAAGATGATGTCGCCGCGCTGCACGTGCCAGCGGAGCACCACCTGCGCCGGGGTCCGGTCGAGCTGCCCGGCGATGTCGACGACAGTCGGGTCGTCGAGCACCTTGCCCTGGGCGATCGGCGACCACGCCTCGGTCAGGATGTTGTGCTCACGGCCGTAGGCGCGGACCTCGTCGTTGGTGAAGTACGGGTGCGCCTCGATCTGGTTGACCGCCGGCACGACGCTCGCCTCGGCGGCCAGCCGCTCCAGGTGTGACACCTGGAAGTTCGACACGCCGATCGAGCGGGCCCGGCCGTCGCGCTGGAACTCCTCCAGCGCCTTCCAGGTCGAGACGTAGTCGCCGTCGTACAGGGTCGGCAGCGGCCAGTGGATCAGGAACAGGTCGATGTAGTCCATCTTCAGCGCCGCGAGCGTCGAGTCGAACGCCCTGCGGGCGTCGTCGGGGCGGTGGAAGGCGTTGCTCAGCTTGCTGGTCACGTAGACCGCGCCCCGGTCCAGGCCGGACATCCGGACCGCCTCGCCGACCTCGGCCTCGTTGCCGTACATCTCGGCGGTGTCGATGTGCCGGTAGCCCACCTCAAGGGCGGTGGTCACCGCCGCGACGGTGTCCTTCGGCTCGATCTGGAACACCCCGAAGCCGAGCTGCGGAATGGTGGTGCCGTCGTTCAGGCTGATGTCGGGAATCGTGTTTGCCACTGCGGCTCCTTCGCGTCTTCGTTACCCGTCATCCATACCCGGGTGGGTGGACGATCCACCGCCCAACCGGGGGTGACGAACGCAACGGCGGACGGGTTCACCCGGTCGTGTCGAACAGCACCGGCCACGGCCGTGCCGCCGGTACCGACGTCGCGGGCGGCGCGGGCGTGACGGGCTCGGCGTCGGCCAGCACCTCCGCGGCGAGTTGGCCGAACATCGCCGCCGCCGGGTGCGCCGCCCGGTCCGGCCAGGCCGCCGAGGTGCGCCTGGCCAGCGGCGCGTCGGTGATCGGCCGCCAGGCCATCCGGGGTTCCCGGCGGGCCACCGCCGCCGGTTCCACGGCCACCCCGCCGCCGGCCAGCACCAGCCCGCAAAGAAACTCCGGGTTGCGGGCCGGACGCACCCGGGCCGGGCGCCACCCGTGCTGCCGGCACACCCCCAGCAGGTGGTCGTGCCAGCCGGGGGCGGTGGCGCGGGGAGCGGCCACCAGATCCAGACCGGCCAGCGACGCCAGCGTCACCTCGCGGTCGCGGGCCAGCGGCGAGGTGCGCGGCAGCAGCACCCCCAGGGGTACGTCGACCGGGGCGCCGAAGCGCAGCCCGTCGGCCGCCACCGGGTGATGCACGAGCCCCACGTCCAGGGTCCGTTCGGTGAGCATCCGCACCTGCTCGGCGGTGGTCAGCTCGTGCAACTCCACGTCCAGGCCGGGTGCCCGGGTGGTGAGCCCGTCCAACAGTGAGCGCAGCGTCACGGCGGGTGTCTCCGGTGGCACCCCGGCCCGGAGTACGCCCAGCTCACCGGCGCGGATCTGCGCCATCAGGCTGCGGAGTCGACCCTCGCCGGCGAGCAACTCCTCAGCCTCGCCGAGCAGCAGCTCACCGGCGGTGGTGAGGCGCACCTGGCGGCGGGACCTGTCGAACAGCTCGACGGTCAGCTCCCGTTCCAGCCGCTGAATCGACTGGCTCAGTGGCGGTTGGGCCATCCCGAGCAGTTCGGCGGCCCGCCCGAAGTGCAGTTCGTGTGCGACCACCACGAAGTGCCGCAGGTGCCGGAGCAGATCCACGGCCGGGACCCTACGCCAGCGCCGCCACGGCGGCGCTGGATACCGTGCTGCCGTGGACGTGGAGAAACGCATCGGAGCCATCTTCGCCGCCGTCGGGGTGACGGCCAGCCTGCACGTCGTGGACCTGGACGCCGTCGACCTGAGCGCCGTCGAGGGCGGCGGACCGGGCGACGGTCTTCGGGAGGTCGGGGTGCGGGCCGACGAGCAGGTGGTGATCGCCTCGATCTTCAAGATCCTGCTGGTGTTGGAGTTCGCCCGGCAGGTCGAGGCCGGTCAGCTTGACCCGACCGAGCGGGTGGTGGTCACCGCCGCCGATCGGCTCGGTGGGTGGGGTCTGGCCGGCTGCGCCGACGACGCCGAGGTGTCGCTGCGCGACCTCGCGTACTTCGCCATGTCGGTCACCGACAACACGGCCGCCGACCTGCTGCTGCGCCGGGTCGGCCCGGACCTGCTGCCGATGCTCGCCGTCGAGCTGGGGCTGGCCCGTACCCGGGTCCTCGGTGGCCCTCGGGAACTGGTCGAGATGATGCTCGCCGATGTGGGCGCCCGGACCGAGGCGGAGTTCGCCCGGATCTTTCCCACGCTGCCGGCGGATCGGGTCCGGGCGATGCGGGTCTTCGACCCCGCGCACACCACGTCCAGCACCGCCCGGGAGATCACCCGGCTGCTCGCGCTGATCTGGCGGGACGAGGCCGGGCCGGCGGCGGCCTGCGCGATGGTCCGCACCTGGATGGCCCAGCAGATCTTCTGGACCCGGCTGGCCGCCGGTTTCCCGCCCGGCGTCCGGGTCTCCGGAAAGACCGGCACCCTGCCCGGGTTCCACCTGGAGGCCGGGGTCGCCGAATACCCCGACGGCGGCCGGTACGCGATAGCCGTCTTCGCCCGCGCCGAACAGTTGACCCCGCGCCGCATCGACGTGGACCTGGCGATGGGGGAGGCCGCCCGGACAGCCGTCGAGGTGCTGCGCGGCAACTGATTTCGTGACCCTACGAGCGTCGCCGCACCCCTTTTGAGCAGTACCGATATCCGCTGACGTATCAAATCCGACGGCGCTTGATCTTGGACCGCGGCCCGCTGCCGCTGGTTGGCTCGTGGTCGACACATCACCCGAGCACGGGGAGTAGATCCGCATGCCCAGTCTCGACCGGCGACGCTTTCTGCGCGACGCCGCCGCCACCACCGCCCTGGTCTCCGCCGGTGGCCTCGCCGCCGGTGTCGCCACCCCGGCCCAGGCCGCGCCCTCGACCGTCGCGCCCGCGTCGACCGCTCGTCGCACGGGCGCGGTCAGCTTCCGCTGGTGGGGTACGGCCGGCTGGCGCGTCGACATCGGCGACCGCACAGTCCTCGTCGACCCGTTCCTGAGCCGGATCGACACCGGGCTGTTCACCGGCCCGTTCAGGACCGACACCGCGTTGACGGTGCGCACCGACGTGATCGACCCGCGGGTCGACCGGGCCACGACGGTACTGGTCACGCACACCCACTGGGACCACTTCATGGACGTGCCGTACATCGCCAAGCGCACCGGGGCGCGGGTGTTCGGCACGCTGACCGCGTACCACCTGGGGTTGGCCTACGGAGTGCCGTCGACGCAGCTCAGCGCCGTCAAGGGTGGGGAGGTGCTGGACTTCGGCGACCACAGCGTCGAGGTGGTCGGCTCGCTGCACAGCCGCAACCCGTCGTACTCGGTGGCCTTTCCCGGGGTGCGGGTGAGCCCGCCGCCGCAGCCGGCCACCATCGCCGACCTGCCGGAGGGCGACACGCTGGGCTACCTGCTGCGGGTCGACGGCGGCCCGTCGGTCTACTTCACCGGGGCCAGCGACGTCGCCGAGCGGAACCTCACCGGCCTCGCGCCGGACGTGGCGATGGTGGCCATGCAGAACGCCACCACCACCGGCGACTACCTGCCCCGGCTGCTGGCCGGCCTCGACTACCCGAAGGTAGTGGTGCCTGTGCACTACGACAACTTCGAGACGGAGCTGCGGAACCCGCCGCCGGTCGCCCCGACCGACCGCACCCACCTGAACGAGATGATCGCGGCGATCCGCCGGATCTCGCCGCGCAGCCGGGTCCTGGTGCCCGAGTACGAGACCGCGTACCACTTCTGAGCAGCGCCGGTGGGGGTCGTCGGGCGGCGACCCCCACAGTGCTCAGGAGGCGGTCAGCTCGGCCAGCGCCCGCACCGACTTCCAGTTGCGGGAGGTGGCCACCACGCCGAGCTTCTTCTCCAGGTACGCGTTGGTGAACTTCGACCGCCCGTAACCGCCGTCGACGTAGTGCAGGAACACCTCCCGGCCGGTCACCGTGAACGACACGTTCTCGCCACCGGGCACGGCCAGGGCATCCACTGTCGACTTCTTCGGTGCGGTGGCGAGGAAGGCCACAAGCAGCCGCGTCGGGTCGTCCTCCCGGTCGGCGTACGGGTTGCCGCCGGCGATCGCCGCCAACTCCCGGCCACTGCGAACCAGCACCGGCACCGTCAACGCCAGCTCGTCGGTGAGCGCCCGCGCGATGCCGGCGGCCAGCTTCTCCGCATCGCGCACAGTGCTGCCGAAGGCCACGTTGCCGCTCTGCAGGTACGTCGTGACGTCCTCGTGCCCGAGGTCGGTGACGATCCGGCGCAGGTCGGCCATCGCCAGCCTGGTGGTGCCGACGTTGACCCCGCGCAGCAGGGCGACGTACCGGGTCATCGCGTCCTCCTCGGTCCACCTGGGTTACGGCGTCAGCGTAGTGGTGCCGACAATGCTGTAGAGCCGGATCGATACGCTGAAACGACCGGCCGCCACCCAGCGAATCGCCGGTCTTTCCTGGAGGTCAGCATTGATCCGTTCCCGCTTTGCCGTGGCGATCGCCGTCGCCGCGGCGACGGCGGTCGTGGGGCTTCCCACGACAGCACATGCCGATGAAGTTCCGGTCGTCACGTCCGCGCACAGCGACTACGACCTCGATCGGGGCACGCTGCTGGTGTCCATCACGTCGCCCAGTGACGTCACGAGCGTTCGGGCGCACATCCGGGACTACAACACGGGCGCGGAAGTCGCCGTGCAGGAGGACTTCTATCTCCAGTCCGGCAGCCAGCGTGACGGGGTGTGGCGATCCAACCCGATCATCCTCGGCGAGCTCGGCTACTACCGGGTCGACGTGGACGTCACCGACGAGGCCGGGCACCAGGTCACCCAGGCCAACGCCGGCGACCTGGACTACTCGGTGGTCACGTTCTTCGACAACGTGACACTGAACCGCACCACTGTGACGTATGAGAACCGCAACGTGACGGTGCGGGGATGGCTCAAGGGTCGCTGGCCGGGCAGCGGCGAGATCAGGTCCCTGGGGAAGTTCCCCATGTCGGTGAACGCCGACTTCAGCTGGGACACCGTCACCACCAGGGCTGATGGCTCCTTCACCGGCACCGTCGCGATCGGCCGCGCGGACGAGAGGGTGTACGCGACGTACACCTACGACAACAACCACCTCTTCTACGGCTCGTCGCGTTCGGCCGAGACCGCCATCGCCATCAACAAGCGGCCGATGCGGATCACCATCGGGGCGGATCGACCCAAGATCCTCAAGGATGAGACAGTCACTGTGAGCGGCCAGCTGACCTGGCGTACGCCGCAGGGTTGGGTGCCGGTGCCCGGTGTCCAGCCGGGGGTTTCCCTCTGCTCCAGCGTCGACTACTGCCAGACCTACCTCGGCTCCGCCACCACGGACGCGGACGGTCGATACTCGCTGACCGCCTCGCCGTACCAGAGCGGCCGCCTCCAGGTCGGCTACTCGATGAGCGACGAGTTCGTCAGCCCCGCGATCGCCAGCACGAACGTCGCCGTGCTGCAGCCGGCCGCGTTCCGGAACTTCTCGGCGGCCCGGGAGAACGCGACGACAGTGACGCTCAGCGGCGAGATGGAGTTCACCGGCGGCATGTCCCCCGGGACGGTGCCGCTGAAGGTGCAGTTCTCGGCCACCGGTGACGACGGCACCTGGGGCACCCTGGCCACCATCTACGCCGGCGGCAGTTACGACTTCGCCACCTCGGTCTACAAGAAGACGGCCGGCTTCTGGCGGGTCGTCTACCCGGGCACTCCGACCGACTTCCAATCCGCGACCAGCGCGTCGGTGCACGTCAGCTGAGCGCGGTGAGCGCGGGGGCACCCCTGGCGGGTGCTCCCGCGCCCACCCGTCCGAGCTATCCCGACCGGCCCGGCCCCACCAGGCCCGTCTCGTACGCCACGATGACCAGTTGCGCCCGGTCGCGTACCGCCAGCTTGGTCAGCAGTCGCCCGACGTGCGTCTTGACCGTGGCCTGGCTGAGGTTGAGGTGCGCGGCCAACTCCGCGTTGGACAGGCCCCGGGCGATCAGCGCGAGCACCTCCCGTTCCCGATCGGTCACCCCGTCGAGCTGCCGGGGCAGCGGCCGGGTCGGCTCCGGTTGCCTGGCGAACTCGTCGATCAGCCGGCGGGTCACCGTTGGCGCGAGCAGCCCCTCCCCGGCCGCGACCACCCGAATTCCGGTCAGCAGGTCCGCCGGTGGGGTGTCCTTGAGCAGGAACCCGCTGGCCCCGGCGCGCAGCGCCCCGTAGACGTACTCGTCGAGGTCGAACGTGGTCAGGATGATGACCCGGGTGCCGGCCGTCGCCGGGTCGGCGCAGATCCGCCGGGTCGCCTCGATGCCGTCCATCTCCGGCATCCGGACGTCCATCAGCACCACGTCCGGCCGGTGCTGCTCGGTCAACGCGACAGCCTCCACACCGGTGCCCGCCTCACCGACTGTGGTGCAGTCCGGGCTGAGATCGACCAGCAGCCGGAAACTGCCGCGCAGCAACGCCTGGTCGTCGGCGATCAGCACGCGGATCACGCGGCCACCCGGTAGGGGAGGCTGGCCGTCACCGCGAAGCCGCCCGCGGGGCGTGGGCCGGCGCGGAACTCCCCGCCGTGCAACGCCACCCGTTCCCGCATGCCGATCAACCCGTGCCCCTCCCCGCCGAGCAGGACCGGCCGCTGGCCGTCGTCGGTCACCTCCACCCGCACCTCGTCGGGCAGGACTGTCACAGTGGCCCGGCAGGCGGCCGGCGCCGCGTGCTTCACCACGTTCGTCACCGCCTCCTGCACGATCCGGTACACAGCGAGGCCCACCGAGTCCGGCACCGCGCCGGCCGGCTCGTCCCGCCGCACGTCGAGCTGCACGTCGACGCCGCCGATCGCCGCCTGTCGGGCGAGGAGGGGCAACTCGTCCAGTCCGGGTGTCGGCGCGTACGGGCTGTCCTCACGCAGCACGCCGAGCACCCGACGTACGTCGGTCAGCGCGGTGCGGCCGGTCTCCTCGATGACCCGCAGCGCGGCGCCCGCCTCGCGCGGGTCGGCCTCGGCGACGTGGTTGGCGACCGCCGCCTTCACCACGATCAGGCTCAGCGTGTGCGCGACCACGTCGTGCAACTCGCGTGCCACCCGCAACCGTTCCTCGGTGGCGGCCTGACGGACCAACTGGTCACTCTGCCGGCTGGCGAGGGCGCGTCGCTCCCGGATCTGCCAACCGAGCATCCAGGCCGGCGCGACGATGACGGCGGCGTAGACGACAGCGCCGGTCCGCGACCAGAGGTCGCCCGCTGTCAGCACCAGGCCGACGCTCACCAGCGCCAGACAACCGGCGGCGCAGAGCATCGACGGACGCGTGGGCGTCGCCACTGCCACCGTGTAGAAGGACAGGCTGATGGCGAACGCCGGCGCGGCGGCGGCGAAGTTGGGTATCACCCCGGTGATCAGGGAGACGGTGGCGATCGAGCTGATCACGACGGCCACCGTCATCGGCCACCGTCGCCGGACCGCCAACGGCAGCCCGAGGGCCATCCCGACCAGCACCGACACCCAGAGCGGCTCGTGTAGGCCGCCGTTCTGCGGCGACTCCAACGCCGCGTACGGGCAGAGCAGTCCCCCGACGGCCACCGCCAGCAGGGCGTCCACCGTGTACAGGTCCACCGGCCGCAGTCGTCGGGTCAGCAGGAGAGCGGTCACCCGTGGAACGGTAACGGTCGGCCGGGTTCGCCGCGTCCGCCGGCGGGTGGTCATCCCTCAGGACGACGCGCCGGCGGTTACGGGCCCCGGAGTCCACCCGGGGGAGGGCCGGAAAGTGCCCGCCCCGGCCCGACGCGCCGTACCCGCCCCATTCGGCACCGTATCGGTCATGACCACAGACACTGTGACCCTGACGGGGCTGCGCGCGGTGTACGGCACCGGAACCCGGCGGGTGGCGGCGCTCGACGGCGTGACCACCGGCTTCGCGAGCGGAACGTTCACTGCGGTGATGGGCCCCTCCGGCTCGGGGAAGTCCACCCTGCTGCACTGCGCGGCAGGGTTGGACCGCCCGACCGAGGGGATCGTCACCATCGACGGCACCAGCCTCAACGACCTCGGCGAGGACGAGCTGACCCGGCTGCGGCGCGACCGGATCGGCTTCGTCTTCCAGGCGTTCAACCTCGTGTCCACGTTGACCGCCGCGCAGAACGTCGAGCTGCCGTCGCGCCTGGCCCGCCGCCGTCCGTCGGCCGGGGACGTGGCCGCCGCCCTCGACGCCGTCGGTCTCGCCGACCGGGCCGGGCACCGGCCGAGTGAGCTGTCCGGCGGGGAGCAGCAGCGCGTCGCCGTCGCCCGAGCGTTGCTCACCCGTCCGTCGGTGGTCTTCGCCGACGAGCCGACCGGGGCGTTGGACAGCGCGTCCTCCCGGCAGGTGCTCCGGCTGTTGCGGGCGCTCGTCGACGACCACGGGCAGACGGTAGTGATGGTGACGCACGATCCCGCCGCCGCCGCGTACGCCGATCGGGTCCTCCTGCTCGCCGACGGCCGCGTCGTCGACGAGCTGACCGGCGGGATCACCGCCGCCGCCGTCGCCGCCCGGATCGCCGAGCGCGAGACCGTCGCGGAGTCGTCGTGCTGAGCGTCCGGCGGTCGGCCAGCGCGTTCGTGGCCGTCGCCATCGGGGTCACCCTGGTCGCGGCGGCCACAGTGCTGCTGGCCTCCGGTCGTCCGCAGGTGCCGGACCGACTGGCGCGGGCGGGCGTCGTGGTGCAGAGCCCCGAGGCAGGTGCGTCGGCCGACGCGTTCATTCCCAGTCGCCCCTGGTCCGCCAGCGCGGCGGCGGAGCTGGTGGGCAGGCTGTCCGGGCTGCCGGACGTGGTGGCGGCGGTGCCGGACCGCACCTTCTACGCGCAGCCGCTGGTCGACGGCCGGCCTTCGGCCGCCGACACCCGCCGGGAGGACGCCCACCAGGGGCACGGCTGGTCCAGCGCCCAACTGGGTGGGCTGCGCCTCACGGCTGGCGAGCCACCCCGCCGGCCCGGCGAGGTGGTCGTCGACAGCGCGCTCGGACTGCGCGCCGGCGCACCGGTCACAGTGCTGACAGCTGTGGGCCCGGAGCCGTACACGGTCACCGGTCTGGTCGACGGACCCGGTGTCCACGTCGCGGACGAGGTCGCCGCCGCGCTCGCGCCCGGTGTCCGGGCCATCGGGCTGGTGCTCGCCCCGGACGCCGATCCCGAGCGGGTCGCCACTGCGGCTCGCGGAGTGGTCGGCGACGGCGGGCAGGTGCTCACCGGCGCCGCCCGTGGTGCGTTGGAGCCGCGCGGCGACGCCCGTACCCGGTGGATCGGCATGCAGGTGCTCACCGCCACGGCGGCCCTCGCCGGCTTCGTCACGGTGTTCGTGGTCGCCTCCACCTTCGCGTTCACCATCACACAGCGCCGCCGTGAGCTGGGCCTGCTGCGCGCCGTCGGCGCCACCGGACGCCAGGTCCGTCGCATGGTGTACGCCGAGGCGCTCGCCGTCGGCGTCTCGGCGGGACTCGTCGGCCTGCTGGTGGGCGCGACGCTCGCCCCGTTGCTGGGTCGGCTGCTGGTCGACGTCGGCTACGAACCGTCGACCTTCCGGGTCCGCTACGAACTCTGGCCGGTGGCGGTCTCGCTCGCCGCCGGGCCGGTGATCGCGTTGCTGGCCGTCTGGTCGGCGTCCCGCCGGGCGGCGCGAATCCGTCCGTTGGAGGCGTTACGCGAGGCTGCTGTGGAACAGCGACCGATCGGCCGGCTGCGCGCCGCCACCGGGGTGCTGCTCCTCACGGCGGGGGCCGCGCTCAGTCTCGCCACGGCGACGGCCGACGAGGCGCGGATGGGGGCGCAGTACGCGCTCTACGCGGTGATGGCGCTGGTGGCCGGCACCACAGTGCTCGCCCCGGTGGTGGTCGGTCCGCTGGTGTGGCTGCTGCGTTCTCCGCTGCGTCGGCCCGGTGGCGCGATCGGCATGCTGGTCCGGGGCGGGGCGTTGACCGCTACCCGCCGGACCGCCGCCGTCGCCGCGCCGGTGCTGCTCACCGTCGCATTCGCGGTGCTGGTGTCCGGGATGGTGCGCACCAGCACCGCCGCGTACGCGGCGGGACGGGCGGACAACGTGAACGCCGGTTGGATCGTCGTGCCGGACCGCGCGCCCGGCCTGTCCGACCGGGCCGTCGCCGCGACCGGCGGGACCGCGCTCCTGCCCACCACCGTCTACCGCACCGACCCCGCAACGTCGCCACCGGACCGGCCGATGACAGCGCTCGGCGTTGATCCGGAGGGCTTCGCCGCCGCGAACCGGGTGCTCACCGTCGTCGCCGGTTCGCTGAACGACCTGAGGGGCGGCGACACCGTGGTGGTCACCGCCTCGGCGAACCGGCTGCCGTCCGAGCCGTACCCGGTGGTCTTCGCCGACGGGACGACTGTGTCGTTGCGCGTCGTCGCGGTGGTCGACGACACCTCGATCCCCGGCGACCTGCTCGTGCCCCGGGCCGTGGTGCGGGCGCACGACCCGTCCGCGCTGACGTCCACCGTGTACGTGCGGGACCGTATCGATCCCCCGGTCGGCGCGCGGATCCTCGACGTCCCGGCCTGGGCGGCCGAGGCGGACGCCGCCGAGGACCGCCTCGTCTGGCTCTTCACGCTGCTGCTGATCGGGGTGTCCGCCGGCTACGGGGCCATCGCGGTGGCCAACACGCTGCTACTGGCCGCCGCCGGCCGCGCCGCGGACCTGCGGCTGATCCGGCTGGCGGGGGCGACCCGACGGCAGGTCATCTGGCTGGTCACCGCGGAGTCCGCCCTGGTGGTCCTGATCGGCGCGCTGCTGGGTGGGGCTGTCGCGTTCGTCGGTCTGCTCAGCATCAGCGCGGGCCTCGCCGAGCAGGTAGGTGCCCCCGTCGACCTGGTGATGCCGTGGTCGGTGGTCGCCGGGGTGGTGGGGCTGTGCCTGCTGCTCGCGGTGCTGTCCAGTGTGTCGCCGACGTGGCGGCTGCTGCGCCACCGCCCCGCCCGGTCACCGGTCGGCGGATGACCGCGCCCCCCGCGCGGACGGTTGGGCCGCTACCGTCCACTGATGCGATCCGCGCGCCCGGCCGGGCTGCTCCTCTCCGCCGCCGCCGTCGTGCTCTGGGCGTACGGCATGACCACCTGGCAGCCGCTGACCGAGCCGCTCGGCCCGTGGTCGGAGCACCTGCCGGGCAACAACGCCTACTGGGCGCGCGACCTGCGGTTCATGGCGATCATGGCGGTGCCGCTCGGGTTGGTGCTGGCCGGGCGGGGGCAGTTGCGCTGGAGTCAACCGGCGGTGGCGCTCGGTGGCTGCTGGGTCGCCGCCGACATAGCGATCGACCGGGCCGACCCGTCCGGCATCGAGGCGACCGTGCTGCTCGCCGTCGCCGGTTGCGGCGTGCTCGGCGTGCTCGCGACGGTTCTGCTGTGGCGGGAGCGTGGCAGGCCGCTGGCCGCCGATCGGAAGAGGCTGACCGGTACGGCCTGCCTGGCCGCGGTGCTGTTGCTGGTGGCTGTCGGGATCGAGTCACCAACCGACCGGGAGCCGGAGCTGAACCAGGGCGCCCTGGCCACTGCGGCGCTGCTGGTGGCAGTGGCCGTCGGTGCCGCGCTGGCGGCGGCTCCGGCGCGGACCCGGGCTCGCGTCGGGCTGGCGCTCGGTCTCACCGTGGTGGCGTTGCTCGGCGTCGGGCTGGTCCGTGCCGCCGCGCCCGGCACACGACTGCTGCCGGAGGCCGCTCTCGGGGCGGTGCTGCTCACCGGGGTCACCCTGCTGGCCTGGGACTGGCCGGGCGGTCGGCCGATCTGGTGGCACCACGCCCTGGCCGCTCTCATCGCGTTGGTGGGCCCGCTGCTGTTCCTGGTGGCAATTGCCGTACCCATCATGATCCTGCTGCCGATCGGCGCGACGTTCACCGCGCTCGCCGGCAACAGCCCGATCAACGCCGCGGATTCCGACGTGCTGCTGTCCCTGTTCGGGCTGCTCTCCGGGCTTGCGATGTCCCTGCTGCTGGCTCGGCCGAGAGTCGAGGACCGTCGGCTGCTCCGCTAGCTCACTCGACGACCGGCAGCACCACCTCGTTGCGGCGCAGGAACCACGGCTTCCACGGCGGGTCGAAGCGCGCGTACCGGATGGCGCCGGTCGGTTGCAGCCCGGCCGCGGTCACCGACCGGCCGAGCATCGTGGCCCGCTGGCTGAACGCCTGCTCCGTCCACCGCCCGGAGAACCGCATCGCCGCCGCCAGCCGCGCCGGAACCGCGCGGATCCGCACCCGGGCGTCCACCGGCTCGGGCACTGTGGCGGCGGTGAAGCTGGCCGGCATGACGAACTGGATCAGGTACGCGCCCGGCCACTCACCCTCGATCTGCACCACCGGCACGGTCATGGCGATCTTCTCCGAGCCGCTGGCCGCCGCCACCGCGGGCGCGGCGGAGCCGATCGGGTGCCGGGCCCGATTGGCGCCGCCGATGTACGCGGCCAGCGGCCGGAACGCCTCTATCGGCGCCCTGGTGAACGACGCCTGGATCTGCATCTCGGCCACCAGGTGGGCGGGGTACCGACGCAGCTCGAAGCCGGGGTGTCGGGACACCACCCGGTACGGCTGCTGTTCGGTCATGGCGCGGCTCCCACTGTCTGCTGGGACAGACGCTACCGCCCGTCCGCCTCCCGCTCGGCCGAAGTCGGCCGCTGCGGCCCGGAGGCGAGGGCCCGGGTGGTCAACCGCCAGTACTGCCGCTTGCCCTCGTCGCGCAGCACCACCCCGATCTGGCCCAGCTCGCGGCGCAACTCCCGGGTGTCGTCGCGGCGGTCCCGCTCGATGGCCCGATCCCGGGCGCGCAGCAGCGCGTCCGCGCCGGCCGGCAACCCGGGCAGGTCCGGAACCCACAGCCGGTACGCCGACCGGTGCGGGTCGTCGTCCGCCCAGCCCCAGCCGTGCTCCCGGAACGCCGCTGCCAGTTGGGCGGCCGGCAGGTCCGTCGACTCCCGGACCAGTTCCGCGCCGTCGGCGTCCAGCAGCACCAGATGTTTGTCGGCGAGGAAGACCACCCGGGTGTCGACCCGGGCGATGCTCCGGTTCTCATCGGAGCGGCGTAGCTGGACCTGCGCCCCGTCGACTGTGACGATCAGCCGTTCGGCGGTGCCGATCCCGGCGATGACCAGGCCGGCCAGGACGCCCACCCCGATGGTGCCGGCGGTGGCCTGCGGCTCGGGCAGCCGGTCCAACCACTCGATCAGGTCGCTGAACGGCACCCAGGGCAGCCGGGCGAGCCAGCCCGTCGCCGCGGCGAGGAGCCATCCGGCGCCCGCGCCGAGCAGCGGGAAGCCACCCCACATGACCGCCAGCTCCAGCGGGCCGCCGCTGACCACGGTGCGCGGACGGTAGCGGGCCATGTCCATGGTCAGGACACCTCGCGGCGCAGCGTCCGGAACAGGCCGGCGGCCAGCGGGAGGACCATCCAGACCAGCAGGGAGACCGCTACCCGCCCCCACTGCTCGCCGGTGACGGCGTCGCTGCTGAACAGCGGTTCCATGGTCTTGCTGGTGTCCAGCCATTCGGACGGACCGCGCAGCGGCTTGACCATCTCGCCGAGCACCCCCCACAGGGTGGGCAGCAGCAGGTAGCCGACGATCGCCAGCGGCGGGTTGAGCAGCAGCAGACCGAAGGCGGCGCCCATCAGCACGCTGGTGACCTGGAGGATCCCCGCGTTCAGGACCAGCGACCAGTCGAACTGCCAGGTGCCCGCCGCGCCGGTGGCGGACGCCACCAGCGTGCCGACGGCGGCGACGGCGAGACTGGCCAGCACCGAGGCGAGCGCGGTCAGTGACACGGCGATCAGCTTCGCGGCGACCACCCGCTCCCGGCGGGGCACCAGGGCGTACGTGGTGAGTGCGGTGCGCTGCGACCACTCACTGGTGATCGACAGGATGCCCAGGACCGGCAGCAGCACCGACACCGGCAGCAGCGAGGGGACGAAGAAGTTGAGGAAGGTCTGGTCGGCGTCCCCGGCGTAGATCAGTTGCAGGGTGACGATCGCGGCGGTGACCAGACCGATGGTGATCATCAGCCAGCGACCGGCCCGGGTGTCGACGAGCTTGCGCACCTCCACGGCGGTGAGCCGGAGCAGCGACGGGCGGCGTACCGCGGTGTGCTGCCGGGGTGCGACAGCACCGGCGGCGGGCGCGGTGGTGGTGGTCATCGGACGGCCTCCTTGGTCGATTCGCCGGCGGTCAGGGTGAGGAAGAGCTGTTCCAGGCCGCCGCCGCTGGCGGGGCGCAGCTCGGCCAACGCGACGCCGGCATCGGCGGCGGCCTGGCCGACCGCCTCGGCGTCGGCCTGCACGAGCAGCCCTTCCGAGCTGTCGGCGGCGCTCAGGTTGGCCACCTCCAGCGCCCGGCGCAGCGCCGCACTGTCGCGGGCCCGGACGACGGTGCCGCCGCCGGCCAGCAACTCGTTCTTGTCGCCTTGGGCCACGATCCGGCCACCCCCGATAACCACCAGCCGGTCCGCGACCGCCTCCACCTCGCGCAGCAGGTGGGAGGAGAGCAGCACGGTGCCGCCCCGGTCGGCGAAGTCGCGCAGCAGGCCGCGCATCCAGAAGATCCCCTCCGGGTCCAGGCCGTTGGCCGGCTCGTCGAGGATCAACACCCGGGGGTCGCCGAGCAGCGCGTGCGCCAGCCCGAGCCGTTGGCGCATGCCCAGCGAGTACGCCCGTACCCGACGCTTCGCGGCCACCGCGTTCAACCCGACCAGGTCGAGCTTCGCGGCGACCTCGCGCCGGTCCAGACCCATCGTGTACGCGGACAGCGTCAACGCCTCGCGGCCGGTGCGCCCGGCGTGCTGGGCGGAGGCGTCCAGCAACACCCCGACCTCCCGCCCCGGGTTGGGCAGCTCCCGGTACGGGTGCCCGGAGACGGTGGCGCGGCCGGCGGTCGGCGCGGTCAGCCCGCAGATCATGCGCATGGTGGTCGACTTGCCGGCCCCGTTCGGTCCGAGGAAGCCGGTGACGGTGCCTGGCTCGCACTGGAACGACACGTCGTCCACGGCCGGGTGTGGCCCGTATCGCTTGGTGAGGTTCTCTACCGTGATCATGCGGTTGAGCCTGCCCGCGCCACCCGGCCATCCGCTGCGGCCAGCGGTCGGTGCCGCGTCGACCTTGGTCGACCGGTGGCTCTCGACTTTGGTAGCTGGTCGTGTCGACCTTCGCCTGCCTAGCATGGCGTCGTGACCAGCATCGCCGTCCCGGAGCACCCCTGGCTGCTGCCAGGGGAGCTGGTGGTGCCGGCCGACAGTGGGCGCAAGCGTCCGCGCCGCACCACCCGCGACTGGATCGTGGACAGCCTCGCGTTCCTGGTCTCGCTGCTCTGGGTGCTCTTCGTCACCGCCGACGCCCTGTCGCCCGACCCGGCGATGGCCGAGCCGCTGCCGCACGACTGGATGACCGGCGCGGATGCCCTGATCGGGCTGGTCTGCTGCGGGCTGCTGTGGTTGCGCCGCCGGTGGCCGCTCGGGCTGATGGTGGCGACGACACCGCTGACCATGTTCTCGATGGCCGCTGCCATCCCGCTGTTGATCTTCTACTTCACCGTGGTGGTGCACCGACGGACCGCCGTCGCGATAGCGGTCACCGGTGCCGGCCTGGTCACCAACATGGTCTTCAGTTGGCTGCGTCCGGACCCGAACATGCCGTACTGGGCCACCGCGTTGTGGGGGGTGGTGTTCAGCTTCGCGGTGCTGGCCTGGGGGATGTTCGTCAGGGCGCGCCGTCAGTTGATCGTGTCGTTGCGGGAGCGGGCCGAGCGGGCCGAGGCGGAGCAGCAACTGCGGGTCTCCCAGGCCCGGCACCTCGAACGCACCCGGATCGCCCGGGAGATGCACGACGTGCTGGCCCACCGGATCTCGCTGCTCAGCCTGCACGCGGGTGCGCTGGAGTTCCGCCCGGACGCGCCGGCCGACGAGGTGGCCCGGGCCGCCGGGGTGATCCGGGGCAGCGCGCACGCCGCCCTTCAGGACCTGCGGGAGGTGATCGGGGTGCTCCGGGCCGAGGACGACGGTGCCGGCGACGCCCCCGAGCCGCCGCAGCCCACCCTCGCCGACCTGCCCGCCCTGATCGCGGAATCACGCTCCGCCGGGGTGCGGGTCAACGTCAGCGACAGCGTCGCCAGCCCGGGGGAGGTGCCGGCGGCGCTGGGCCGGGCCGCGTACCGGATCGTGCAGGAGGGGCTGACCAACGCCCGTAAGCACGCTGCCGGCGCGGCTGTCAGGGTGGACGTGGCCGGCGGTCCGGGCGCCGGGCTGACAGTGGCGATCGGCAACCGGTGGCCGGTCGGGGCGCCGGCCGGCGGCACACTGCCGGGTGCCGGCACCGGCCTGGTCGGCATCAGCGAACGGGTCACCCTGGCCGGCGGGCGGCTCGCCTACGGCCGTGACGACAGCGGTGATTTCCGGTTGGCCGCCTGGCTGCCGTGGCCGGCGTGACCAGCCCAGCCGGCGCGACCGGATCGCCGGACGCGACCGGACCGGCCGGCGCGGCCACTCCGCCGGTGCGCGTGCTGATCGTGGACGACGACGCGCTGGTCCGGGCGGGGCTCTCGATGATCCTCGGCGGTCTGCCGGACCTGACGGTGGTCGGCGAGGCGGCTGACGGTGGTGAGGTGCCGGCTGCCGTCGCCGCGTACGCCCCGGACGTGGTGCTGATGGACATCCGGATGCCCCGGGTCGACGGGCTGACCGCCACCGAGGCGCTGCGTGCCCAACCGCACCCGCCGGAGGTGCTGGTGCTGACCACCTTCGACGCGGACGAGCAGGTGCTGCGGGCGCTCCGGGCCGGGGCGGCCGGTTTCCTGCTCAAGGACACCCCACCGGCGGAGATCGTGCACGCCGTACGCCGGGTCGCGGCGGGCGAGGCGACGCTCTCGCCGACGGTGACCCGGACGTTGATCGCCCACGTGACCGCCGCCGTCCCCGGCCCGGTCGGTCCGGACCCGCGCCGGGCACGGGCGCTGCGACAGCTCACCGGGCTCAGCGAGCGGGAGCGGCAGGTGGCGGTCGCGCTGGGGCGGGGGCACACCAACGCCGAGATCGCTGGGGAGTTGTTCATGAGCGTGGCGACGGTGAAGGCGTACGTCTCCCGGCTGCTGACCCGACTGGAGCTGAACAACCGGGTCCAGGTGGCGCTGCTCGTGCACGACGCCGGCCTGGTCTGAGCATGCGGACGGCGGAGGATCTGCTTACCGCGTACCGGAATTGAACTTTCGTCCGGTGTCCGCCGTATCCATGGCCGAGGATGTCGGTGCGGTAGGTCCGCCGTACCGCTGCCGAACTGCGGGAGGCCTGCCGTGCGAGTTGGTGAGCAGTCGACGGATCCCATCGATCAGGTACTGGGTGAGGTGCCGATGCCGGCACCACTGACCCCGGAGGATGTCCGGCTCGCGGTCCGGGCGGTGGTCGTGCACACCGCCGAGGAGTGGCCCACCGGGCCGCTGTGCCGCAACGACGGCGCTTCCTACCCGTGCCGACTGCACCGCTGGGGGCGTCGGGTGTTGGAGACACACGGGCTCAACGAGCGGCAGATCGAGGCGTTGATCCGGCATGGCAATCCCTTCGTGCACGTCCCGTTTCCGTTCACGGCCACCGGGCCGTCGCGGCAACAGGCCGCGCGGGTCGTCCCCCAGGGGGTGCGGCCCACCGCTGCCGGCCGGCCGGTGACTCCCCCCGTCACCGCGCCGCGCTGGCCCCGGGCGAGCTGAGCGCGCTACCCCTCCGCCCACCCGGCCCGGGGCGAGACGACGTCGGCCCGGCGCGAAGATTCCCCCTCCGCGTCGGGCCGACGTCGCTCTGAGCGGGTGGGCTCAGTTGCCGACCCCGCAGTCCGGGGCGGACCAGCTCGTCGTGTTCGAGCTGTTGTCGCTGTTGTTCTCCCGACGCGAGTCGACGTGCACGTGGTCGTCGTGGTCGGGGTAGCCCGGCCCGTAGATCCCACTGAAGCCGTTGTTACGGGCACCGCGGGCGACCTGGCACAGCGAGGACGTCCGTGAGGTCACGTCGGCCGCGTTGCCGTACAGGTGCTGGCTGTCGGACGCGCCGCCGACCTGGTTGTTGCAGGCGCGACTGCGGAACCCGCTCGACACGTAGAGCGGTTTGTCGCCGAGGCTCTTGCGCAGCGCCTCCAGCTTCCACATGGTGCGCAGCGCGTTCTGCTTGGTCTGGTTCGCCGACAGCGGGCCGCCGCTCCACCCGCTCCCGCCGCACCCGTTGTCCAGCTCGCTGTACGTGAAGTGCGCGGGTGTGCAGTCGCTGTCCTGGAGTTGGTACAGCTTGGCGAAGGTCTGTGGGCCGGCGATGCCGTCGGCGCGCAGCCCGTACGCCTGCTGGAACCGCTTGACCGCGGCGGCGGTCTTCGGCCCGTAGCGGCCGTCGTTCTCCACGATGTCCCGGTAGCCGGCCCACCCGGCGACCCGGATCTGCAACTGGCGGACGTCGTCGCCGGAGCGCCCCTGGCTCAGGGTGCGGTTCCAGGTGTAACAGCCGTCCGCGTACGCCGCCGGTGCGGCGATCACCGTGGCGATTGCGGCCCCGGGCAGTGCCAGGGCGAATGCGACGGCGACCCGCTTCAAGGTGTTTACGCGCACAGAAGTCCTCCCGATAGGAGAGCGAATGGGGTGGCTCCAGGACATCGACCGAGAAGTCCCGTGATTTCCACCCTCGCACTGATCGGTGCCGTTGGCGGTGGTTAACGAGAATTGTGCTCACAATCCGCTGTCCCTGGGTATTGGCTGGGAATTCGGCTGATTTACGAAACAGCCATTCCCGGCCGATCGCCCCTCCTGCGGCCAAGAACACCGAACGTCGCAATCTGCCACACGGAGGGCGATGTTCCGGGGGCGATGGTGGCCGGTAACGTCAGCTCCGGGCCGGCGGACTGGCGGAGGTGCGGGTGGCACGCGGTGGCGTCTTCTGTGTCGAGGGTCAATGGCACCGTGACCTCAACGAGCGGGGCTCGGTGCTGCCCACGCTGGAGCTGCTGGAGCGGCTGGGCAAGATCCGGTTCATCCACAAGGACGCGGCCACCCGCGACGAGTTGTTCTACTTCCTGGACCGTTGGCTGCTCAAGCAGTACGCCGACCACCGGGTCGGCTTCTTCGCCATGCACGGCGAGCCGAGCCGGCTCTGCCTCACCGACTGGCAGTCGGTGGAGTTGAACGAGGTGGCCGAGCTGATGGCCGGCCGCGCGGAGGGGCGGCGACTCTATTTCGGCAGCTGCTCGGTGCTGCGCGCTTCGGACGCGGTGCTGCGCGAGTTCCTGGAGGTCACCGGAGCCGCTCTGATCTGCGGTTTCACCCGGGAAGTCGACTGGGTCGAATCGGCGGCCTTCGAAACTGTGCTCCTCGACGTGCTCGCCAACGGCCAGCGACACAACGCCGCCGAGCTGCGGATGGGCTCAGCCCACTGGGCGCCGCTCGCGTCGTACCTCGGCTTTCGGGTGATCTACGCCAACGGTCGGGCCTGGCGTCCGTCCGGTCGCCCCCGGGTGCCCACCCAGGCGGTGCGCCGCGCCGCGGCCCGACCCCGCTGACCCGCCGCCGCCGCTGCGCCCGCACCCTGGTAGGAACGGGGAATGGCACGCAGCATCGCAAGGAACACCAGTGTCGACCGGGACGGCCTGCTCGACTTCCTCCGGCCGCGACACCGCGTCGTGCTGATGACCACCCGGGCCGACGGGCGACCGCAGTCCTCCCCGGTCTCCGCCGGGGTCGACGGGCAGGGGAGGCTGGTCGTCTCCACCTACCCGGAGCGGGCCAAGGTGAGCAACCTCCGCCGCGACCCCCGGGTCTCGGCGTGCGTGCTCAGCGACGACTGGAACGGCCCCTGGGTGCAGATCGACGGCACCGCCGAGGTGCTCGACCTGCCCGAGGCGCTGGAGCCGCTGGTCGAGTACTTCCGCAGCATCTCCGGTGAGCACCCGGACTGGGACGACTACCGGGCGGCCATGGTGCGCCAGGGCAAGTCACTGATCCGGGTCACCATCGACACCTGGGGTCCGATCGCCACCGGTGGCTTCCCGGCCCGCCTCGCCGACTGACCCTCGTTCGGTGGATCCACCCGCTGGTAAGCATCGACTACGGTGAGCCAGACAAGATCCACTGACCCGAACGGGGACCCATGAACAACCTTTCCGTCCCTCGCCGGCTGCTCGCCTGGGCGGTGCCGGCCACCCTTGCGTTCGCCGTCGTCGCCCCGGCGCTGCCGGCCCAGGCCGCACCGGCCAACACCCCGAGCCCGGCCGCGGCCGGCCCTGTCGACAAGGACCTCAACGGCGACGGCGTACCGGACCTGGTGACAGTCGGCGGCCCCACGACGGGCCTCGACTCCGGAGTCTGGGCGGCGCGGGGCCGGGTCGACGCGACCACCGGCGTCGGCACCGGCCGGGTGAAGGTCCCGGCGGTGAACATCGGCGTGTATGGCAACGGGGTCTCCGGCAACGACGACCCGGCCGCGGATTTCGACGGCGCCCAGGTGATCACCGGCCGCTTCTTCGGCACCGCGAACCAGGACTTCCTGGCCTACTACCCGGGTGGCGTCAACGCCGGAGGCGGCAGCTTCATCGCGGGCGTCGGCGACGGGACGATGGTGAACCCGTACCGCGGCAGCGGACAGGTCACTCTCATCCGCGAATACTTCGTCGACGAGTACGACAACTCTCCGGTCCAACTCGTCAACGGGTACACGGCCGACGGCGTCGACAGCGGCATCGCGGATCTGCTGGGCATCGTCGGCGACTCGACGAACGGCTACCGCCTTACCTACTACCCGAACATCGGGGCGCCCAGCCTCTACTTCCCTCGTCTGCCGCTGAGCAACGCCACCCCGACCGGGGGCGGCGACTGGCAGAACTGGACCATGGCCAGCACCGAGCTGAGCTCGGGGATGGCGCTGGTGCTGCGCAACGCCACCACCGGTGACCTCTACCTCTGGCAGGGCGTCACCATGACCGACAACGGCGACGGGACCGGCACGCTCGCCTACACGCAGTTCCGGCTCGCCTCCGGCTGGAACACCGGTGTCGCCATCAGCAGTCTCACCGCCGCCGACCTGAACGCCGACGGCGTGGCCGACCTGTGGGCGGTGTTCCCGGACGGCAGCGTGCGGGCGTACCTGATCTCGAACCTCTCCGCCGCGAAGCCGGCGAAGATCCGCGCGATCCAGGAGCAGCAGCTCCGCTGAACCGAGGTGTGGGGTCCGTCAGCCGCGGGCGACGGGCCCCACACCGCTCAGTCGGTCAGCGCGGCGTAGACCAGCTGGCGCAGCTGGGAGCGGAGCGGGTAGGTGCTGGACGGCATCAGCTGGGTGAACAGCAGCGCGGTGATCTCCTCGGCCGGGTCGACCCAGAACGCCGTGCTGGCCACCCCACCCCAGTAGTACTCACCGACGCTGCTGGGCACCCGGCTGGGGATCGGGTCGTCGACCACCGCGAAGCCGAGGCCGAAGCCGATCCCGTCCAGTGTGGTCTCGGCGAAGCCGCCGGTGGACAGGGTGCCCAGGTCCTGGCCGCCGGGCAGGTGGTTGCGGGTCATGAACCGCACCGTGCGCGGCCCCAGGAGCCGGACGCCGTCCAGCTCCCCGCCGCGCAGCAGCAACTGTGTGAACCGGTGGTAGTCGGCGGCGCTGGAGATCAGGCCACCGCCGCCGGAGAGCAGCGCCGGCTTGCTGAACGCGAGCGACCCCAGGCTGTCGTGGCGGACGGCCCGGCCGCTGCGCGGTTCCGGCACGTAGAGCGCGGCCAGCCGGTCGGCCTCGTCGCCCTCCACCCACCAGCGGGTGTCGGTCATGCCCAGCGGGCCGAAGATCCGATCGGCGAAGAACGCGTCGAGGCTCTGCCCGGAGACCACCTCGACGAGTCGTCCCAGCACGTCGGTGGCGACGGAGTAGCCCCACGCCGAGCCGGGCTGGAACAGCAGCGGCAGCTCGCCGAACGCCGCGCAGGCGCCGGCCAGGTCCACGTCCGCCGGCGGGTACAGGTCGTAACCGGCGGCCCGGTAGAGCCCGTCGACCACCGAGGTCTGCATGAAGCCGTACGTCAGGCCGGCGGTGTGAGTGAGCAGGTGCCAGACCCGGATCGGTTCGACCGCCGGGACCGTGTACGGCTTGAGCGCCGACCCCTTGGAATAGACCCGCAGGTCGGCGAACTCGGGCAGCCAGCGGCTGACCTCGTCGGTCAGCTCGAACCGGCCCTCCTCCCACAGCATCATCGCCGCGACCGAGGTGACCGGCTTTGTCATCGAGTAGATCCGCCACAGCGTGTCGGCCTCGACCGGTGCGCCCGACTCCCGGTCGCGCAGCCCGTACGTCGAGGAGTGCGCCACCTCGCCGCGACGGGTGACCACCACCTGCCAGCCGGCCAGCCGGCCGTCGTCGACGTACCGGCCGAAGTGCTCGTCGATCCGCGACAGCCGCGCCCCGTCGAAACCGATCTGATCCGGGTCCTTGCTCCGAGCCACACTCACGCCGCCGAACGTACTCGCCGGTACACCGACGCCGGAAGGGGGCCGGCCCCGGCCTGCCGGCCGTCGACTGTCGGCGGCGCCCACTAGCCTGGCCGGATGCCGGAGTTGACCGAGGACGTGACCTTCCGCAACGAGGACTGGTACGGCGAGGAGTTGACCGACCGGCACTTCGTGGGCTGTGAGTTCTTCGGTGTGGATCTGACCGAGGCGGTGAGCAGAGGCGCGGTCTTCACCGGGTGCACGTTCGGCAACGTGGCGTTCAACGCCTCCCGCCATGTCGACTCCGCCTTCACCCGTTGCGTGTTTCGGCGGTGCAACTTCTTCGAGGCCGAGTTCACCGGCTGCAAGCTGGTCGGCAGCACCTTCAGCGAGTGTGATCTGCGTCCGTTGACTGTGGACGGCGGTGACTGGTCCTTCGTCGCGTTGCCCGGCGCCGACCTGCGTGGCGTCCGGCTGACCGGGGTGCGCATGCGCGAGGTGGACCTCACCAGGGCCAATCTCACCGGTGCTACGGTCACCGGTGTCGATCTTTCCGGGGCGCAGCTGACCAATGTCCGGCTCGGCGGCGCCGACCTGCGGGGCAGCGATCTCACCGCGCTGGACCCGACGGTCGTCGAACGGGCCGGTGCCGTGATCGACGTCGAGCAGGCGGTGGTCGTCGCACAACTGCTCGGCTTCCGGATCGGCTGACCCGAAAGGGGCTCCTGGTCTGCCCAAGTACCCGTCCGGGCGGCCGGGATGTCCGACAGCGTCCCATTGTGGGCTGGACACATCCGGCAGTCCGGATCTAGCGTGTCGTCCACGCCCGGGTAAACGTGAAACTGCCCACAGTGAATGGTGTGGTCCTCGGCGGTCCAAAACGGCCGGGCGGCGGAGTTGGAGGGGTCGGTGGCGGACGAAGACCGCACGCGGGCTGGTTCGAGGGCTGGGGACGCGCCGCCGAGGCACCGTCCGCCTGCCATTACCGCTGGGAAGACCCGCAGTGTGTTGCGCCGTGCCCGACAGCGGCGGCGCTGGGCGGTGGAGGGAGCCGCCGTACTCGTCTGCCTGGTGGTGTTGATCTCGTACCTCGCCACCCGGTCCGGTCCGGCGCCCGACGACGAACAGGCCGGTCCGGGCGGCGCGCCCGCCCGTTCCCCCGGTTTCCCGGCGGCCGACGTGCGCACCGGCGAGGCGGGGCCGGCGACGCCCGGCCTGCGTCCGCGCCAGCGCCCACCCTCGCCGGACCCGACGCCGTCGGCCAGCGCGCCCGCCCCGCCACCGCCGAAGCCCGGTTCGCCGGCGCTGACGGTGAGCCGGGGCGAGATGCCCGCCATCGTCGACCTCACTGCCGTGGGCGCCCGGGACTGGGTGCACTGGGGAGAGCGTGGCGGCAGGTCGACGAACCGCAAGCGGTCGGGCTCCGGTGAGATCATCGACGGGGGTGGCCCAGGCCGGCGGGTCGGTTGGGACGGCAACCAGGAGTACGTGCGCTGGGCCGACGGCACGCCGGAACGGTCGACGAACGGCAGTTCCAACGGCGTCTACGCCTGCGGTGCCGGGAACGGGTTCAGCCTCGCCGTCGCCGGCAGTGGTGAGCCGCGCACGGTCCAGCTCTACGGCGGCATCTGGATGGCGCGGGGGCTCCTGCAAGCGCGGCTGTCCACTGGCGGGCCTGGCAGCACCGCCAGACTGGAAGACCCGTACACCAGTCAGAGCGCCCAGTTCACCATCCGCTTCACAGCGCCGAAGGGTGCCCGGCTGCTGCTCAACTGGACCGTCGAGAGGGTCTTCACGTCGCACTGCGGCAACGTCGGCCTCCAGGCCGTGACGGTGCGTTGACTGACTGACTGATCGCTGCGCGTCGGGCGGCGGGACAATTTGTCCGTCGCGGACTGTCGAATGGGTCGTAACTTTCTGCTGTCCCCATCCGACCATCCAGTGTGGAGGCAGCGGAGATGAGTAGCAGCACCGCCCACCGCGTCCGTCGTGCCGCTTCGTCCGGCACCGGTGAAGCGTCCGGGGAGGTTCTTCGCGACATCCCCCTGCCGCCGTACGTGACGGGCGAGGACACCCAGTTCGCCGTACGGGCGGTGGTGGTGCACGCCCCCCGCCGGTGGTCCGGGGGTGTGGTTTGCCGTAACGATGCCAGCCCGCACCCGTGCCGCCTGCACCGCTGGGGCACCCGGGTGCTGGCGCTGCGCGGGCTGCGGGCCGCTGAGATCGCCGCGCTCATCGAACGTGGTGACCCGACGGCGGTGGTCCCCCCACCGGACCGTCCGGCCTGAGCGCTCGCCGGGCCGGGGGGCGCTTTTCGCGCCTCCCGGCCGCCGCTCAGCAGGTGATCGGTTTGATCCAGGAACACTCGACGCCCTCCGGGGTGCGCGGCGTCTCCGGCACCGTCGGCGGGGCCACCCGTGCCGTCGACGCACCACCCTCGCGGAAGCCGGCCAACGCCACGGCGATCTGGTCCTCGAGCGACTTCACCGACGCGGTGAGGTAGTTGTTCAGCAGGATGGAGAACGCCAGCAGTCGACCATCGGCGCTGGTGACGTAGCCGGAGAGCCCGGAGACACCGGTCAGGCTGCCGGTCTTGGCGTGCACGTTGCCCGCTGCTGGCGTGCCGGCCATCCGGCTGCGCAGGGTGCCGCCGACGAACCGCTCGGGCTGACCGGCGATCGGCAGTGCCGCGTACCAGGTCGGGAACCACGGTTCGGCGCGGACGGCGCTCAGCAGGTCGACGAATTCCGTCGCCGGGATCAGGTTGCGTCGGGACAACCCTGAGCCGTCACGCTGGCGCAGTCTCCCGGTGTCCATTCCGGTGTCGGCGACGTACTCGCTGATCGCGGTGAGACCGGCCGTCCAGGTGCCCGACCCGGAGAGCACCCTGCCGATCTCCTTGGTCAACATCTCGGCGTGCCCGTTGTTGGACAGCTTCAAGAACGGCGTCATCAACTCGCCCAGACTCATCGAGTCGTGGCGTGCCACCGGCTGGGCCGTCTCCGGGGTGGGCTGGCCGAGCACGGTCCGGCCGAGCACCCGGACGCCGTGTCGGTGCAGCGCCGCCCGGAACACGTCGGCCGCGTAGCCGGTGGGTTCCCAGACGGTGACCCAGTCGCTGGCGGGCTCGTCGCCGACGGCGATCTGACCGGTCACCACGACGGTGTTGCCGCCGTGCTCTCGCTCGATCGAGATCGAGGTCTCGCCGTCGCTGACCGTCTGGGCGCGGTTGTCGACGCGGACGTACCCGGTGGCGGGGGTGGTGGTGACCACCGGCGGGGCGCCGGCCCGGTCGGCCGGTGCGGCGTGCACGATCACGGTGCCCGCGTCGTAGTCGGTGTCCGGGGCCACCGTCAGCGCGGAGACTTGGGCGGCGTAGTAGTAGGGCTCGTCGTCCCAGGTCCAGTCGGGGCCGAGTCGGGTGCGGTCGTAGCGGGTGTCGTCGGCGACCAGGTTTCCGGTGACCACCCGCACGCCGTCGGCGGCGACCTGCTGGGCGAGCGCGTCGTAGTCGGCGGCGAGCATTGTCGGATCGCCTCCGCCGTGCAGGTAGAGGTTGCCGGAGAGCAGGCCCGCACGGCGCTTGCCGCTGGCCCGTACGTCGGTGCTGAAGCGGTGGCCCGGGCCGAGCAGCTCAAGGGCGGCCGTCGAGGTCAGCAGCTTGGTGTTGGACGCGGGAACCAGCCGGCGGTCCCCGTTGCGGTCGTAGAGCGTCTGCCCGGTGCTGGTGTCGACCACGACCACTGACGCCTGCGCGCCGGCCAGCCGGGTGTCGGCGAGGATCGTGTCGATGGTGGCACGCAGGTGGGTCGTCGCGGGGGTGGGCGCCTCGGCCGTGGCACCGGGCGCGGCGGCGGTGGCCGCGGTCGCGACCAGCGCGAGCAGCGCGAGGGCCCGGGGAAAGTGACGACGATGCATCCGCTGATGCTGTCACGGAGATATTCGCCGGAGAAGGGTCTCAGGCGAAAGATATTGCCGTCTGGGCTACTTCGGCCCGCCGACCGTCTTCTCGTGACCACCCCAGTAGTGCCGCTGCGCCCCCATCACCAGTGGCGCGACCAGCGCGGCGAGCGCCCCACCGAGCAGCGGGAAGACGATGAACACCCAGAGCTGCCGTAGCGCCACACCGCCCTCGAAGACCGCCGGACCGAACGCGCGGGCCGGATTGACCGCCGCGCCGGTCAGCGTCACGCCCACCAGTTGGGTCACGGCAAGAGCCAACCCGATGGCCAGCCCGGCGGTGCCCGGATTCTCGCTCCGACTCGTCACCACGAGCACTACCAGCACGAAGAGGAAGGTCAGCACGACCTCCAGCACCGCCGCGCCGCCCCGGTTGATGTGCGCGCCGTAACCGTTGGTGCCCAGGGCCCCGGTCTGGTCCGCCACGTCACCCCAGCGGGTGAGCGCCCAGAGCACGAAGCCCGCGACCGTCGCGCCGACGAACTGCGCGATCCAGTACGCCACAGCCCCGAGCACCGAGATCTTGCCGGAGAGCAGCACACCGAGCGTCACCGCTGGGTTGACGTGGCTGCCGGAGAGTGGGCCGATCGTGTAGACGAGGGCCACCATCACGAACCCGAAGGCCAGTGCCACCACGACCACGCCGCCCTGGACCCGTGCGGCGACCGCGCTGCCCACCCCGAAGAACACCAGCAACAGGGTGCCGAGGAACTCGCCCGCGTACCGACGGAAGTCGCTCATCAACTCAGCGTAAGCGCAGGTCAGGTGGTCGAAGCCGGAATGGCTGTCTGTGACCGGCGCGACGGTCGGGGACGGGCACAGCGCGGACAACCGGCGCGTTGTAGCCCACGTGGACACCCACTCCGCGGACGTCGTGGTGATCGGTGCCGGGCAGGCCGGCCTGAGCGCCGGCTATCACCTGCACCGCACCGGCTTCGCACCCGACACCGGCTTCGTCATCCTCGACGCCGACAACGGGCCCGGCGGCGCCTGGCAGCACCGCTGGCCGACGCTGGTCTTCGACCGCGTGCACGGCTTCCATGACCTGCCCGGACTGCCGCTCCCGCCGACCGAGCCGCAACGCCCGGCTTCCGAGCAGGTCAGCGCCTACTTCGCCGCGTACGAGAGGGCCTTCGACCTGCCGGTGCGGCGGCCGGTGCGGGTCCGGGGGGTGCACTCCCGCCCGGACGGACGACTCGACGTGCGCACCGACCGGGGCACCTGGACCGCGCGGGCCCTGATCAACGCCACCGGCACCTGGACGCGACCGTTCTGGCCGCACTACCCGGGCCGGTCGACGTTCCGGGGACGCCAGTTGCACACCGCCGACTATCGAGGGCCGGCCGAGTTCACCGGCCTGCGCGTGGTGGTGGTCGGCGGCGGCACCTCGGCCGTGCAACTGCTCGGCGAGGTCTCCACCGTCGCGGCGGCCACCACCTGGGTCACCCGCCGGCCGCCGACCTTCAACGACGAGGAGTTCGGCCCGGAACTGGGTCGGGCCGCCGTGGCCCGGGTCGACCAGGCGGTCCGCTCCGGCCGGCCGCCGGGCAGCGTGGTGGGCGTGACCGGGCTTCCGGTCACCCCGGAGGTACGCCACCTGCGCGAGCGCGGCGTCCTCGACCGGCTACCCATGTTCGACCGGATCACGCCCGACGGGGTGGCCTGGACGCACGGGCGGTTCGTGCCGGCGGACGTGATCCTCTGGTGCACCGGTTTCCGGGCGGCCATCGACCATCTCGCCCCGCTGGGGCTGCGCGCGCCGGGCGGCGGTATCACGATGGACGGCACCCGAGTGGTCGCCGACGCTCGGATTCACCTGGTCGGGTACGGCCCCTCGGCCAGCACGATCGGGGCCAACCGGGCCGGCCGCGCGGCGGTCAACGAGATTCGCGCCTGGCTGGCCCCGGCCGCCGCTCTCCACTGACCTGGCTCTATTTGACGGATGGTCGGCCAGCGGGCACGGTGGGAGTGACGGGGCCGTCAGCTGCCCCGATTCAAAGCGACGGCGATGATCGTTCGCCCCTCTGTCGCCTCCCACGTGTGCTCGTACGCGGGCCGACTGTCCGGTCCGCGCGGTATCCGACAGCGAGCCGACAATCCACGAGGAGTTCCACAAATGCTCACCATGACCGATAACGCCGTGCTCGTGATCCGTGACCTCGCCAACCAACAGGATGTCGCCCAGGACGGCGGCGTGCGTATCGCCGCCGACACCGAGGCGGGCTCGCTCACCGTCGAGCTGGTGCCCGAGCCGGTGCAGGGCGATCGGGTGGTCGACAACCAGGGCGCGCGGATCTTCCTGGACGAGGACGCCGCCGAGCTGCTCGGCGACGCGTCGGTGGACGCCACGGTCGACGACGAGGGCATCATCCAGTTCGGCTTCACCGAGAAGCAGTAGATCCGGCTTTCAGCGTGGCGATCGTCCCCGCTGCGGTGGCGGCCCCTGCCCAGGGTGCCACCGCGGTGCGCCGTCGCCGGCTGGATGCAACAGCGTGCCGAGCACGTGGGCCAGGTGGTGCGAGGTGCTCCAGGCCGCCCAGTTGGCGGTCGAGCCGGCCCCGGCACCACGGCGGGCCCGGCGCAGCAGCTCATGGTCACCCCAGGAGAAGGCCGCACCGGTGCTCGGCCAGTGCGGTGCCGACACCAGCGTGCGACACAGGTCGGCGAACCTGTCGTCGCCCCGACCGCCGCGTCGCGCCCAGCGGTAGACCCACCAGCTGCCGTCGTCGGTGTAACGCACCGTCGGCAACCGGTCGCCACTGTCACCGCCGCCCGGCCCGGCCGGGTGGACACCGTAGTCGCCGTAGTCGACCCCGGCGTCGGCCAGTCGCCGCCACAGTTGCCAGTCCCAGCGGTCCAGTTGGACCGGCTCGTCGGTGGGCAACCGGGACAGCGTCGGAGGCATACCGCCCGCCGCCACAGTCACCGACCGCCAGGCGTGTCGGCGTGCCCAGTCCAGCAGGTGGCGTACCCGGGGCTCGGCGGTCCGCACGTCCGCCGGGCAGCAGACGTCCCCCGCGTCCACCAGCAGGTCGCACTCCTCTGGGGCGAGGCCGGTGAACCGCCAGATCCGTTCCACGGCGGTGGTGCTCGCGTCCGGCCCGGCCCGGTCCTGGCCGGCCCGCAGTCGGATGAGCGCGCGCCGGCCGTACGCCCGCGCCGCCGCGCCGTGCGCGACCAGCCGGTGGTCGCTCTCGGAGAGCCCGATCACCGGCACCACCGGCACGTCCCAACGGGTCAGCTCCGCCTCGGGGGTGTCGGGTAGCGCGCTGACGTCGATGGCGGGCAGCAGCCCGGACGGCAGCCGGCGAATGGCGTCCATCGTGGACCGACCGATCGCGCCGATCTCCAGGACCGGGGCGACCAGTGCGGCATGGGCGGGATCGAGGTGGCTCAGGGCCTCAAGCTCGCCCCGTCGGCTGGCGAGGATGGGGCGGTAGACCGGTGCCGCCGCCCGGCCCCCGTGGGCGGGCACCATACTTCAATCTAGCCAGGCATACGCCCGTCCCCCAGGAATGTAAGCCGGAATTCGGCTGCTCGACTGTCGGTTCGGCGACTACCATCCACCGGTGCCCACATCGATTCACCGTTACCAGTCCGACGAGGAGGACAGCGCGCGGTGGACCGGTTTCCCGTTCCGCGACGGCGACATCGTGATCAGCACCCGGTCCAAGAGCGGCACCACCTGGATGCAGATGATCTGTGCGCTGCTGGTGCTTCGTAGCGCGGAGTTGCCGGCGCCGCTGACAGTGCTGTCGCCGTGGCTTGACTGGTTGGGCGAGCCGCAGGCCACTGTGTACGACCGGCTGGCCGCCCAGCCACACCGACGGTTCATCAAGACGCACACCCCGCTGGACGGGGTGCCGTTGGACCCTCGGGCGCACTACGTGGTGGTGGCCCGGCACCCGCTGGACATGGCGGTCTCCCTCTACCACCAGAGCGCCAACCTGGACCGGGCACGCATCGCCGAGCTGACCGGCCAACCCGCCCCGACCGGGCCACCCCGGGAGCGGCCACCGGTACGGGAGTGGTTGTGGAGCTGGGTCAACCGGGAGGTGGATCCCCGCGCCGAGCTGGATTCGCTGCCCGGGGTGCTGATGCACCTCGCTGACGCGTGGGCCCGCCGACACGATCCCAACGTCGAGCTGGTGCACTACGACGACCTGCTGGCCGATCTGGGCGGTGAGATGCGCCGGCTGGCCGACGCGTGGAAACTTCCGAGCCCGGGGCCGGAGTTGGTCGAGGCGGCCACCTTCGGTCGGATGCGGGAGCGCGCCGACCGGCTCGCACCGGACACGCTCGGCGTGCTGCGTGACCGGCAGGCGTTCTTTCGCCGGGGAGGCTCGGGCCAGGGACGTGACCTGCTGGACGAGGCCGGCCTCACCCGCTACCGGCAACAGGTCGCGGCGCTGGCCCCACCCGACCTGATCAGCTGGCTGCACCGCTAGGCCCTCAGGCGGACAAGAGCGCGCGGCGCCGCTCCGTGATCGGAACGTCGCCGCGCTCTGGCCGTCTCCCACCACCGCAGCCGTTCGGCGGTACGTCGGCGGGGACCTGGCTCGACCGGCCGTTCGCGCCGGTCCGCTCCTCGATCCCCGGTCCGTGTGGATCCAAACCCTCCCAGCGTGGGGAATTCCACCATTCGTCAGTCCCGGCGTGGGGTGCCGCCGGACGGGGTATGAGCGTGGACATGGAGCATTTCACTATCGCGACCGTCGCCGAGAAGAGCCCGGATTTCCGGCGGGTGCTGTGGACCGGTGAGCACACCCAGCTGGTCATCATGACCATCCCCGCCGATGGGGAGATCGGCGAGGAGGTGCACGAGGACATCGACCAGATCCTCACCTTCGTCAGCGGTGTCGGCGAGGCGCGGGTCGCCGGCGCGAAGCGGAAGGTCGTCGCGGGCGACCTGGTAGTGGTGCCGGCGGGCACCAAGCACAACTTCGTCAACACCGGTCCCAACCCGCTGGTGCTGTACACGGTCTACGGGCCGCCGGAGCACGCCGACAAGGCCGTGCACAAGACCAAGGAAGAGGCCGATGCGGCCGAGGCGGCGGGCGAGGACGAGCCACCGACCGAGTGATCCGTCCGGCCTGATCCGGGCCGATGCGGGTACCCCCGGCGGGTGGAGCAGCAGCAGCCGATCTCCGACTACGGGTTCCTCTCGGACTCCCGTTCGGGCGCCCTGGTCGGCAAGGACGGCTCGATCGACTGGTGGTGCCCGCACCGGTTCGACGGGTCGTCGGTGTTCGCGCGGTTGCTCGACCCGGGAGCTGGCCACTTCCGGCTGGCGCCGGTAGGGGTCGGTGGCCCGGGTCACCGGGTGGAGCGCGCGTACCTTCCTGACTCGTTGGTGCTGCGGACGGTGCACCACACCCCGCAGGGCAGCGTGGCGGTCACCGACGCGCTGGCCGCCGAGGTCGGCGCCCGCGCGCACGAGCTGGGCAAGAATTCACCCGCCGTGCTGATCCGAGTGGTCGAAGGGCTCTCCGGGCGGGTACGGATGGCGTTGGACTTCGCGCCCCGCCCGGAGTACGGGCTGCTCACGCCGTACCTGCACGAGCAGCCCGACGGTGGGGTGCTGGCCGGTGCCGGCCCGGTGGTGCTGATGTTGCGCGCCGGGGGTCTGCACCTGCGGGCGGGCAGGGACCGGGTGACCCACGAGTTCGAGGTCTCCGCCGGTCAGGTGATCGGGATGGACCTCGCGTTCGGCGAGGCGTACGGCGACCCGCCGGCAAAGGTGGACCCGTTGACCACCCTCGCCGAGACGACGCAGGCGTGGCAGGCGTTCCGGGAGACGCACAGATACTCCGGCCGTTACCCCGAACTCGTCACGCACAGCTCCACGGTGCTGACCGGCCTCACGTACGCCCGCAGTGGCGCGGTCGCCGCGGCTTTGACCTCATCACTGCCGGAGCAGATCGGTGGCGACCGGAACTACGACTACCGCTACTCCTGGCTGCGGGACTTCTCGTTGACGATGCGGGCGCTGTGGGTGGCGGCCTGCCCCGACGAGACGTCCCGGCTGTTCGCCTGGGCGACCCGCTCGATCGGCCGGTTCGGCGACGAGCCGGTGCCGGTGCTCTTCGGGCTGGAGGGCGAGCGCGACCTCTCCGAGCACCACTGCAACCACCTGCGCGGCTACCGCGACAGTCGGCCCGTGCGGGTCGGCAACGACGCCTGGCGGCAACGGCAGCTCGACGTGCCGGGTGAGGTGATGTCGGCGGTGTGGCGGCTGCGCGACTACCTCGGCGCGACGTTCGAGGACGAGTTGCGGGAGATGGTGCTCGGGCTGACCGAGCAGGTGGCCGCGACGTGGCGTCTGCCGGACCGGGGGATCTGGGAGACCCGCGACGAGGAGCGCCACTACGTTTCGTCGAAGGTGGCCTGCTGGCTCGCGATGGACCGGGCGGTGGGGCTCGCCGACCGGCTCGGCGACCGGGCCGACCCACATCGCTGGGCCACGGTCCGCGACGAGATCCGCGACGCGGTGATGCGCGAGGGGTGGAACGAGCGGATCGGGGCCTTCACCGGCGCGTTCGGATCGGCGGAGTTGGACGCCTCGGTGCTCGCCCTGCCGGTCACCCACTTTCTGCCGGCCACCGACCCGCGGATGCGCTCGACGATCGCGATGGTCGAGCGCGAGCTGGGCACCGAGGACGGGCTGCTGCGGCGTTGGACGACCGACCCGGCCGGCTTCCTGCTGTGCTCGTTCTGGCTGGTGGAGTGCCTGGTGATGACCGGCGAACAGCGGCGCGCCGAGGCGCTCTTCGAGCGGGTCGTCGGGCACGCCAACGACGTGGGCCTGTTCAGCGAGCAGATCGACCTGTCCACCGGGGTGCAGCTCGGCAACATGCCGCAGGCGCTCTCGCACATCGGGCTGATCAACGCGGCCTGGCGGATCACCCGGCCGGACAGCTACTGATCGGTGGGCGTGCCGCCCCGGTCGGAAATCCTGCAACAGACCTGCAAGCGCCAGGCATTGACGCTGGTGCTTGGGCGGTCCTAGCCTCGAAGGAGCTGGAAAGCCCTTTCCCCAGGGCTTTGATCCCGCTTCACCCCGCTTCGGATCCGGGCGTCCGGCGGGGCCGCACACCGATCCCGTTCAGCGCAGCACGCCGTGCCGACACGTCTCGCCACGGCCGCCGAGGGATCACCACCACATGCGTCAAGGAGGACACCTGTGCAGAAAAGACGCTTCACCGGCCGCCGACCACTACTACTGGCCGTGGGCGCCGGGGTGACAGCGGCGGCCCTCGCCGCCGGCATGACCTCGGCCTTCGCGGCCACCGTCTTCAGCGACGACTTCACCGACGGCGACACCTCCGGCTGGTCCAAGTCCGGCGGCACCTGGGCCGTCGACGGCTCGGGCGTGCTCAACCAGTCCAACGCCGGCAGCGAGCTGGCCCGCCAGTTCGCCGGCCAGACCAGCTGGACCAACTACTCAGTGCAGGCCCGGGTCAGGCCGACGAGCTTCGCCTCGTCCAGCGCCCTGGTCGCACTCGCCGCCCGCTCCACCAGCAGCACCAAGATGTACCGGCTGGCCCTGCTCGGCTCCGGCCGGGCCGAGCTGCAGGCGGTCAACGGAAGCTCCGTCACGGCGATCGGTTCCGCCGCGCTGGGCATCGGCACCGGCACCTGGTACAACCTGCGCATCGAGACCAGCGGCAGCACCATCCGCGGCTTCGTCAACGGCACCCAGATCGCGTCCGGCAGCAACAGCCTCGCCGGTGCGGGCCGGATCGGCCTGGTCACCGCGTACGCCAGCGGCGGCTTCGACGACGTGCTTGTCGACTCGTCCGGCGGCGGCACCCCGACCACCCCGCCACCGACGACCACTCCGCCACCCACCACGCCGCCGCCGACCACCACACCGCCGCCGGCCGGCTGGCCGACGCCCACCGGCAGCCAGAAGGTGGACGCCACGATCCCGGTCTCCGGCTCGTTCGACGGTGGGCTCAAGCGCTACTACGGCATCGGTGACGGCGGGCAGAGTGAGAGCCAGGACCCGATGTTCGAGCTGGCTGCCGGCGCCACCCTGCGCAACGTGATCATCGGCGCCCCAGCCGGCGACGGCGTGCACTGCGAGGGCAACTGCACCCTGATCAACGTCTGGTGGGAGGACGTCGGCGAGGACGCGGCGACCTTCCGCGGCGGCACCACGTACACCGTCGACGGCGGCGGGGCCCGCTCCGCCAGCGACAAGGTCTTCCAGCACAACGGGTCGGGCACCGTTTACATCAAGAACTTCCGGGTGGAGAACGCCGGCAAGCTCTACCGCGCCTGCGGCAACTGCTCCACGTCGTACCAGCGGCACGTGGTGATCGACAACGTGATCGTCCGGAACACCGACGCGATCGCCGGCATCAACACCAACTGGGGCGACACCGCCCGGTTCAGCCGGATCACCATCGTCGGCGACCCGGACCGCGAGACCTCGATCTGCGTGAAGTACAAGGGCGTGCCGAAGGGCAGCGAGCCGACCGAGATCGGCGAGGGCGCCGACGGCGTCAACTGCCTCTACTCGCCCTCCGACATCACCTATCAGTAGACCGGCACGACGGCGCCCCGCGGGCCGCAGGGGCCGCGGGGCGCCGTCACCTCACCCCATCACTGGTACGCCGGAGACGTCGACAGTGTCCGGATACTTCAGCCCGGCGCCGGTGTTGAGCACCACCACCCGTTCGCCGGCCCGGATCCACCCGCCCGCGCGCAGTTGCCGGGCCGCCGTGAGGCAGGCCGCCCCCTCCGGGCAGAGCAGCAGACCCTCCCGGGCGGCGAAGTCCCGCAGATCGGCCAGGATGTCCGCGTCGTCGACGGCGACTGCGGTGCCGGAGGACTCCCGCAGCGCCGCGAGGATCAGCTCGTCGCCCAGCGGGGCCGGCACCGTGATGCCGAACGCCACAGTGTGCGCGTCCGCCCACGGCTGCGCCCGATCCTCGCCGGCGGCGAAGGCCCGCACGATCGGCGCGCAACCGGTGGACTGCACCGCCACCAGCCGGGGCAGCTTGTCGCCGATCCAGCCCAGCTCGCGCAGCTCGTGCAGCGCCTTGTGGATGCCGATCAGGCCGACCCCACCGCCGGTCGGGTAGATGATCACGTCCGGCGTCTGCCAGCCGAGCTGCTCGACGATCTCGTACCCCATCGTCTTCTTGCCCTCCAACCGGTAGGGCTCGCGCAGCGTGCCGGCGTCGAAGATCGCCCCGTTCGACTCCGCGATCAGCTCGGCCACCCGCCGACCGGCGTCCCCGATCAGCCCGTCGATCAGGCGCAGGTCGGCACCGGCGGCGACGCACTCGCGGCGGCAGATGCTCGGCGCCTGCAGCGGCATGACGATGGTCGCGCGCATCCCGGCCCGCGCGGCGTACGTGGCCCAGGCCGACCCGGCGTTGCCGTTCGTCGGCATCGCGATCCGCTCGACGCCCAGCTCGCGGGCCCGGCTCACCCCGACCGCCGCGCCCCGGGCCTTGAACGAACCGGTCGGGATCAGCCCCTCGTCCTTGACCATCAGGTCCGCGATGCCGATCTCGGTGCCGTACGCCGGACCCCGCAACAGCGGCGTCCAGCCCTCACCCAGTGTGGTGACGTGCCGAGGGTCGGCGACCGGCAGAAGCTCCCGGTAGCGCCACAGGTCGGCAGGGCGCAGCGGAAAACGTTCCGGGGTGACCACCTTCGCCACGGCCGGCAGGTCGTAGCGGGCCAGCAGCGGCGATCCGCACTCGCAGAGATTCTGTAACCGGTCGGCGGCGTACTCCCTGCCGCAGCGCGGGCAGTCCAGGTGGGTCAGGTACACGTCGCTCCTCGCCGTCACACCGCGTCGATGCTCAGCCAGTGCCGGCTGCGCCGCCCCGGCTGGTAGACCGAGTCCAGTCGTTTGGCGACCACGCCCGGCAGGCCCTGTTCCCGACCGGCACGCAGGGCCTCGTCGCCCGCGCCCGGGAACCACGGCGGAGTCTGCCAGTGCGTACCGGACAAGACCAGCCCATCGAGCAGCTCCCGGCGTTGCGCGTACGGCACGTCGACGCTGCTCACACCCTCCAACCAGAGCAGGTCGACGATCAGGTACTGGGCGCCGGCGGGGACCCGGCTGCCGCTGGCCGGCCGAACCGGGCGGACCCGCCCGGCACCGTCGATGCGGACCAGCACACCGTCGAGCACCGCCTCGGTGGGCGCGAGCGCCTCGGCCATCGCCCGCAGCCACGGATACCCGCCGGTGATCTCCTCGTCGGTCTCGGAGAGCAGCCGCAGTCGCCCACCGGAGACGTACGCCATCGCCCGGACACCGTCCCAGCGCAGCTCGTACCCCCAGGCGGCGCGGTCGCGGGGGAGCCCGGCCGCGGGCGTGGTGCGCATCGGCCGGACCAGCTCCGGCATCGGCGTCCAGCCTGGCGGCGCGGGGTCGGTGCGGCGGACCATCCAGTCCCGTCCGCCGGTGGCGAAGAGGACGTAGCGGCCGGCGGTCCGCTCACCGGAGAGCGTCACGATCACCTCGTCGTCGCGCCACTTCTCGCAGCGGTAGGTGCCCCGGTCGTGAATCAGCATCCGACCGCCGCCGTACTCACCGGCCGGGATCTCACCGGCGAAGTCGAGATACTCCATCGGGTGGTCCTCGGTGTGCACGGCGAGGTGGTTGCGACCCGGATCGCGGGGCAGGCCGCGGGGCACCGCCCAGGACGCGAGCACCCCCTCGTGCTCCAGGCGCAGGTCCCAGTGCAGGCTGCGGGCGTGGTGCTGCTGGATGACGAAGCGGGCGGCGTCGGAGCCGGACGGCGACGGGCTCTCCGACGGCACCGGCTCGGGTGTGCGGGCCGCGTCCCGCCGTCGCCGGTACTCGTCCAGCCGGTCGGTCACACAGGCATTGTCCGGCAGACCGGACCGGTGCGCTGGACGTCGGAGTGTCCGGTTCGCTCGGCGGCCGGGGGCGCGGCGGGGTAGAACGGACCTCATGGACCTCACCGACCAGCCCACCGCCCTGCTCCCCGGTGACGTGCGGATGCCCCTGCTCGGCTTCGGCACCTGGCAGGCCACCGGCCAGGCCGGTTACGACGCCGTGCTGGCCGCGCTCGACACCGGCTACCGGCACCTCGACACCGCCACCGTGTACGGCAACGAGCGGGAGGTCGGCCGCGCGGTACGGGAGAGCGGGCTGCGTCGGGAGGACCTCTTCATCACCACCAAGCTCCCGCCGGACCGGGTGGGCCGGGAGCGCGCGACGCTGGAGGCCAGCCTGGAGGCGCTCGGCGTCGAACAGGTGGACCTCTGGCTGATCCACTGGCCGCCGTCGTCGCCGGGGGACAGCATCCCGCTCTGGCGCGAGCTGCTCGCCGCCCGCGACGAGAACCTGGCCCGGGCGGTCGGGGTGAGCAACTACAGCACCGCGGAGATCGACGAGTTGATCCAGTCCACCGAGGAGAACCCGGCCGTCAACCAGATCCGGTGGAGCCCGTCGCTGTACGACCGGCAGCGGCACACCGAGCACCGGGACCGGGGCGTGGTGCTGGAGGGGTACAGCCCGTTCAAGACCAGCGACCTCAGTGACCCGGTGCTGACCAGGATCGCCGGCGCGCACGGCGTCTCCCCGGCGCAGGTGGTGCTGCGGTGGCACATCGACCACGAGATCGTGGTGATCCCGAAGTCGGTGACTCCGGAGCGGATCACCGCGAACTTCGACGTCTTCCACTTCTCGCTCACGGCGGAGGAGATGCGCGACATCGACGCGCTCGGCGAGGTCTGAATCGGCGAATTCCTTCAGCGCCCGACCCAGCAATGAAGGGTATCGACATCGACGTACGTGACGGTATAGCGTCCCGTCATCACGTTCGTCGATCCGTTCGTACCCGCCGTCGCTGGAGGATCGCCATGGCCCGAACCCCGTCCATCCGTCTGCCCCGCCGTGGGGTGCTCGGCATCCCCGCCCTGGTGGTCGCCGCGCTGACAGTCGTCACCCGACCCGCCGCCGCGAGCGCCGCGCCGAAGGCCGAGTGCCTCGCCGACCTGCTTCAGGACGCCTGATGGCGACGATTCCCTGGCTGGTGGACGTGCTGCGCGCAGCCGGGGTCCAGGTGGTGGTCGAGGGCGACTGGCTCAACCGGATGCGGCCCGGCTCGTTCGACCCCATCGGAGTGCTCTGGCACCACACCGCCTCGACCTCCAGCGCCAGCAACCCGCACCCGGCGCTCGGCATCTGCATCAACGGCCGGTCCGACCTGCCGGGCCCGCTGTGCCAGGCGCTCGTCGACTACAACGGTGTCTTCCACGTCATTTCCGCCGGCCGGTGCAACCACGCCGGAGTCAGCGGCGGCAGCGGACCGATCCCGGCCGGGGACGGCAACACCCTGATGATCGGGTGGGAGATCGACTACAACGGCGTCAACCAGGAGATGACCGCCGCGCAGTACAACGCGTCGCTCGCCGCCACCGCCGCCGTGCTCACCCGGCTCGGCCGGGACAGCAGCTACGCCAGAGGCCACCGGGAGACCAGCACCACCGGCAAGATCGACCCATCCTTCATCGACCTGAACGTGATGCGCGCCGACGTGGCGGCGAGAATGGCCGGCGGCGGCGCGGCATGGTCCTCCACCGTGGACAACACCACCAGCGGTCGGTTCACCGCCAGCGCCAACTGGGGCGTGTCGTCGTACTCCAGTCAGCGCTACGGCGCCGACTACCGCTACGCGGACCCGGTCGCCGCCAGTGACGTCGCGTGGTACCGGTTCAACGTCCCGGCCACCGCCAACTACCGGGTCGAGGCATGGTGGCCCGCGAACGCGGGCTACAACAGCGCCGCCCCGTACATCGTCGCCACCGGCGCCGGCAACCAGACCGTCCGGGTCGACCAGCGGGCCACCGGCGGGCAGTGGCGGGTCCTCGGCACGTTCACGCTGCCGGCGGGCGACGCCAACCGGGTCGGCGTGAGCCGGTGGAGCAACACCACCGGCCTGGTCATCGCCGACGCCGTACGCCTCACCCGGGTCTGACCCCGGCGTGACGCGCCCCGCCCCGTCTTGATCGACTCGACTTCCCGGAAGTCGGGGTGTCCCCGGCGCGGGATGCCCCGACCTCACGGGATCGGAGTGGACCGGGGTGGCGGCAACTCGTGACGGGTCGGCCCCTGCGCATCCGCAGACCGACGATCCCGTGTCAGGCACGGGGAGGTGCGTTTGCCGGTGCCGAGCCCGTCGGTGCCTGCGCGATGAAGCCAGGAGCCGTGTACCTCGTCGACGTGGACGGTGCCACCGGCCCGTGTGTAGGACGCCTGCCAGTCGCGGATGGTCTCGTACGCGCCGTGGTCGAGATAGTCCAGGTGCAGCTCGAGTTCGACGTGCTGCCGCGGGGGCAGGGCGGCGAGTCGGCGGGTGAGCCGTCCGGAGGCGACGAAGGCGAGTGTGCCGATGATCGACACGAGCCAGCTACCGGGATTCGGCTCGGTGACGTGGATCTCGCACCGGGCCAACCGCCACAACATGAACAGCACCGCCGTCGCCATGCCCAGCCCGACCCCGATGAGCAGGTCCGTGGCGGCCACGCCGACCGCGGTGACCACGTAGATGGGCAGCTCCCGGTGCCGGGCGTAGGTGCGGATCTGCGCGAGGCTCACCAGCCGTACGCCGACCACCACGAGGACCGCGGCGAGCGCGGCCATCGGGATCATCTCCAGCAGTACGGCGCCGGCCATCACGAACCCGGCGATCCAGACCCCGTGCAGGATGGCCGAGGTGCGGGTGCGTGCGCCGGCCGCGACGTTGGCCGAGCTGCGCACGATGACGCCGGTGACCGGGAGACCGCCGAGCGTGCCGGACACGGCGTTCGCGGCGCCCTGGGCGATGAGTTCACGATCGAGGTTCGCCCGTGGGCCGTGGTGCATCCGGTCGACGGCCACCGCCGAGAGAAGAGATTCCACGCTCGCCACCAGGGCGATGGTGAGGACGGCCGGAAGAACCTCCCACGGCGGTGAGTCGGGCCAGCGGGCGAAGGTGATCGCGCCCAGGGGATCGGCCGGCAGATCCACCCGATCCACGTCGGCATCGAGGGCCGTCGCGACCACGGTGGTGACCACCACCGCCACCAGGGTCGCGGGCAGCATCGTGGTCTTGACCAGACGTGACCAGACCAGCAACAGCGTCATGGTCAGCGCACCGAGCAGCACGGACACGCTGTGGTAGCCGGCGATCTGGCCGGGTAGGTCACGGAGATTCGCCCACGCGGAGCTCTGGGGCGCGCCGCCGAGCGCGACGTGGACCTGGCTCAGCGCGATGACCAGGCCGATGCCGGCCAGCATCCCGTGTACGACTGTTGGCGACAGGGCGAGCGCGGCCCGCCCGAGGCGGGTGATGCCGAGCAGGATCTGCAGCAGCCCGGCGACGGTCACGATCGCGGCGGTGCCGGCGAAGCCGAACTCGGCGATGGTCCCCGCGACGATCACCGTGAGCCCGGCCGCTGGCCCGCTGACCTGGAGCGGTGCGCCGCTGAGCGTACCGGCGACTATTCCACCCACGACTGCGGCGATCAGCCCGGCCAGCAGCGGTGCCCCGGAGGCGGCAGCAATGCCGAGCGACAACGGAATGGCGATCAGGAAGACAACGATCGACGACGGGACGTCGTGCCGAAATGACGCTAAAGCCGACATTCGCCAAAAGGTACTTAGATAATATTAATGCATAGTTAAGCGTGATTCTTTCACCCGGGACCAGCGACGTGCGGGGGCGCGACCGTCCAGGTCGCGCCCCCGCCGTGGTGGTGGTGTTGGCTCAGTTGCGGGAGCAGGTCGCCCCGTTGAGCGAGAAGCTCGTCGGCGACGAGTACGACCCGCTCAGGTTGCCCTGGTAGCCGAAGCTCGCGGTGCCGCCGGGAGCGATCGACCCGTTGTGGCTCACGTTGCGGGCGGTCACCGCTGACCCGCTCTGGCTCACCGTGGCGTTCCACGCGCTGGTGACCGTCTGCCCGCTCGGCAGCGAGTAGTTGAGCGTCCAGCCGTTGATCGCGCTGGAACCGGTGTTGGTGATCTGCACGTCGGCGGTGAAGCCGTTGTTCCACGAGTTCGCCGTGTACTTCACCGCGCAGCTCGCGCCACCGCTGGGCGGCGGGGTCGTCGGGTTGGTGGGCGGCTGGCCGCCACCGTTGACGTTGGCCGAGAACGAGGTGACCGCGAGGCCGACGCCACCCTGCCACGGCTCGAAGCCTGCCTGGATGCTGGTCAGGTACCAGGAGTTGGTGATCGCCCCCCGGTTGCGGGTGTCGTTGATGAAGTCCAGCACGCTGAAGTTCAGGCTGGAGATCGCCGACGACGCGACGTAGGAGATGACGTTGTTGGAGCCGTTGCTGCCCCGCCAGACCTCCCAGGTGCGCCCGGCCAGGTTCGTGGTGCCGACCACCGAGCCGATCGGCTGGATCGGACCCTGCCGGTTGAGCCAGATCATGATCTCCATCTGGTTCACGCCGTCCCGCTTGGGCGACGGGTCCAGCCAGATGTCGTACGACGCGTTGTAGGTGGCGCCGCTGACGTAGCGGTAGGAGATGCTGCTGGTGGCGCTGCTGATCTGGCTCACCTGGATCGGCAGGTTCGTGCCGGGGGAGCAGTTGGTGTAGTGGCAACCGAAGAACACCGAGGGGTACGCCGTGGGCGCCCCGTTGGTGGGGCTGCTGCCGTTCAGGGTGGTGATCTCGAAGCCGTTGCTGGTGGCGTTGATGCACTGCTGGGCGGTGGTGCCCCAGCGGTTGTTCTGCACCACGTAGCGGCCCTGGATGACTGTCGAGCCGTACTGTTCGCAGATCTGGGTGTCGGCGGAGGCGCTGCCGCCGAGGGCTACTGCCACCAGCGAACTGGCGACCAGCAACCCGGCGGCGGCCAGGGCCCGAAGTTGACGTTTCATGACACTCCTCGACTCGGCGCGTGCCGGGCGCCGGATGTGGTGGGGCGATGCGGGAGCGCTCCCACGCTCAACGACACATTTACATGTCTGAAACTGACGCGCAACCGTCCAGGTCGAACTGGTGAATTATGAGGATTGCCTCGTCCCGCCGGACGGCTGGCCATTGACGGCCAGCCAAGCGGCGCGGCTCGCCGACGAGTGGCAGGGTGCGGGCCGATTGGGCCTGGTGTGCGCCGATCGCTCCGAGTAGCGTGTTGCCTCCGACGCGTGCCGTTCCCCCTCCGGAGGCGTACACCACCATGGGTGGCTCCCCCCTGCGCATCCTCGTCGTTGGCGCGGGCATCGCCGGCCTGGCCGTAGCCCGGGCGCTGCGCCTGGCGGGCTTCCGGCCCGACGTCACCGACAAGCTGCCGCCTGGGGAGTCCACCGAGACCGGTCTCTACCTGCCCGGCAACGCCGCCCGCGCACTACACCGGCTCGACCTGCACGACCCGGTCCGGCCGATCGGGCAGGTGATCCGCCGGCAGCTGTTCTTCGACGCCGCGGGCGCGCAACTCTGCGAGGTCGACCTCGACGCACTATGGGCCGGCGTCGGCGAGTGCCGGGCGCTGCCCCGGGCCGACCTGCACCGGGTGCTGCTCAGCGGCGCCGGCGGCGCCGTCCGGCACGGCGCCGAGGTCCGCACCCTGGACCTGCTTCCGGGCGCCGTCGGCGTCACCTTCACCGACGGCACCACCACGGAGTACGACCTGGTCATCGGTGCGGACGGGCCACGCTCCTCGGTCCGTGCGCTGGCCGCGCTCGGTGGTCCGCCGCGCCCGGTCGGGCAGGTGGTCTACCGGGCTGTGCTGCGCGACGGCCCACCGGTCACCGAGTGGACCGCACTGCTCGGCCAGCGCTCCGGGTTCCTGATGGTGCCGATCGGTGCCGGGCGGCTGCACCTTTACGCCGACGAGGCCGGCACCGAGGAGCCCGCCGACCCCCTCGCGCGGCTGCGGGAACTCTTCGCCGACTACCGCGGCCCGGTGCCAGAGGTGCTGGCGGCCCTCGACGAGGTGCACGTCGGGATCACCGACGAGGTGGAGTTGGGTCGCTGGTTCCGGGGGCGTGTCCTGCTGGTCGGGGACGCCGCGCATGCCACCGCGCCGACGCTGTCGCAGGGTGCGGCAATGGCCTTGGAGGACGCCGTGGTGCTGGCCGAGTCGCTGCGCGCCGCGAACAGCGTGGAGGCGGCGCTGGTGGCGTACGAAAGTCGTCGCCGTCCGCGTACCCGATGGGTGCGGGACCGGACCCGGGACCGCAACCGCACCAGGGACGTTCCGCCGGCGCTGCGCGACCCATTGCTGCGCGGACGCGGCGACCGGATCTTCGGGGAGCACTACCGGCTCCTGCTCGGCCCGCTGTAGGCCCGTAGTAGATCGTGTCACGCCACCCCACGCGGCGCTGCGACCTGCCGGGGACTATCCTCCTTGCGGATGACGGCCCGCCGATAACCAGCGTGTGCCGAGCGGGACAACCGAGAACCGGAGGCCACTCGTGACCACCGTCGCACCCAAGCCGGTCGTGACCCGGCCCTGGCCGGTCCGGGAGCCGGTCAAGGGGTCGGCCATCGCGCGGCTGCTGCGAACCACGGACGCGAAGCAAATCGGGATCATGTACATGATCACCGCGTTCGCGTTCTTCATGATCGGTGGCCTGATGGCTCTGGTCATGCGTGCTGAGCTGGCCCGACCCGGGCTGCAGTTCCTGTCGCCCGAGCAGTACAACCAGCTCTTCACGATGCACGGCACGATCATGTTGCTGTTCTTCGCGACTCCGATCGTGTTCGCGTTCGCGAACTACATCGTGCCGATCCAGATCGGCGCGCCCGACGTCTCCTTCCCCCGGCTGAACAGCTTCGCCTACTGGCTGTACCTGTTCGGCGGAACGATGGCGACCGCCGGATTCATCACCCCGGGTGGCGCCGCTGACTTCGGCTGGTTCGCGTACGCGCCGCTGAGCAGCGTCGAGCACTCGCCGGGCGTCGGCGCCAACATGTGGATCATGGGTCTGGCCATCTCCGGCCTGGGCACGATCCTCGGCGCCGTGAACATGATCACCACGGTGCTGACCCTGCGCGCGCCCGGCATGACCATGTTCCGGATGCCGATCTTCACCTGGAACATCCTGGTCACCAGCCTCCTGGTGATCCTGGTCTTCCCGCTGCTGGCCGCCGCGCTCTTCGCGCTCGCCGCGGACCGCATCCTCGGCGCGCACGTGTACGACCCGGCAACCGGTGGGCCGATGCTCTGGCAGCACCTGTTCTGGTTCTTCGGGCACCCCGAGGTCTACATCGTGGCGTTGCCGTTCTTCGGCATCATCAGCGAGGTCATTCCGGTCTTCTCCCGCAAGCCGATCTTCGGCTACAAGGGTCTGGTCGCCGCGACCGTCGCGATCGCCGCGCTCTCCATGAGCGTCTGGGCGCACCACATGTTCGCCACCGGCCAGGTGCTGCTGCCGTTCTTCAGCTTCCTGAGCTACCTGATCGCCGTGCCGACCGGTATGAAGTTCTTCAACTGGATCGGCACCATGTGGCGGGGCCAGATCAGCTTCGAGACGCCCATGCTCTGGGCGGTCGGCTTCCTGGTCACGTTCCTCTTCGGTGGTCTCACCGGTGTGCTGCTGGCCAGCCCGCCGATCGACTTCCACGTGTCGGACTCGTACTTCGTGGTGGCGCACTTCCACTACGTGCTCTTCGGCACCATCGTGTTCGCGGTCTTCGCGGGCATCTACTTCTGGTTCCCGAAGATGTTCGGCCGGATGCTCGATGAGCGCCTGGGCAAGGTGCACTTCTGGCTCACCATGATCGGCTTCCACACCACGTTCCTGGTGCAGCACTGGCTCGGCAACGAGGGCATGCCCCGTCGGTACGCCGACTACCTGCCCAGCGACGGCTTCACCACGCTGAACACGATCTCTACGATCGGCGCGTTCATCACTGGTATCTCCACGCTGCCGTTCATCTACAACTGCTGGAAGTCGTACAAGACCGGCCCGGTGGTCGAGGTGAACGACCCCTGGGGTCACGGCAACTCGCTGGAGTGGGCGACCAGCAGCCCGCCGCCGCTGCGCAACTTCGACCGGATGCCGCGGATCCGCTCCGAGCGGCCGGCGTTCGACGCGAAGTTCCCGGAGTTGGCCGCCGGCCAGAGCCTGGCCGGCCCGCCGGAGGGTGGCGCCAAGCCGCTCACCAGCGAGTCGGACGGCGGAGCCAGCTACCGCGAGGACACCGCGAGCGACGTCGACCGGCACTGACGCGCACCTCAGCAGTACGACGGGCGCCGCCCCCGGGACACCGGGAGCGGCGCCCGTCGCCATGTCCAGCCCATCGTCACTCTGGCATCCCGCCCCGTTCCGGCCGCTCCACGCCGCTTGCCAGCGGCTCGTCCACGCGGCGTGCCCGCCCTTGGCTCGGCGGGGTGTTGGTTCGGCGCGGTCCCGGCCGGGTGCGGCCTCGGCTGGGCGCGGTTTTGGTTCGGCCTGGTCCTGGCCGGCGTGCCGTTGGCTCGGCGCGGCCGGGCCTCGGGACTATCTCACTGATGAGCCTGATGTCTGTGAGTCATCGTGATGACTCACAGACATCAGGCTCATCAGCATGATGCTGTCCGCGCTGCGGACCCCGCCGAAGGCCGGTCCCGCGTCCCGTCGCCGCCTGCGGGCAGCGCGACGCGGAGGCGAAAGGGACGCCGACCTTCAGCTTCGCCGCGTCGTTGCGGTTGTCAGTGGGCGGCGGAGGTGAGGTCGGCCTCGGCGGGCGGAGGGGTGGCCGCGTCGGCGATACGGCGGCGGCGCAGCTCGATCGGCAGCACCACCAGGGTGACCAGCGCGCCGAGCGCACCGGTCACCACGAAGCCCCAGGGTGGTGCGCTGGCGTCGATCACCGCGCCGGCGAGCGGTGCGCCGATCGCGATGCCTACTGTGACCGCGGAGCCGTGCAGACCCATCGCCTCACCGCGTACCTCGGCCGGAGCCAGGCGGCTGACCGCGTCCGAGCCGGCGGCGATGGTCGGCGCGCAGAGAGCGCCGGCGGGGATCAGCGCCAGGCACAGCAGCCACCAGTGCGCACCGCCCAGCCCCACCGGAATGGTGCACAGGGCCAGCGCGGCGGTCAGCACCAGCGGGGAGAACGAGCGGTGTACGGCGCCGTAGGCGAAACCGCCGACCAGCGAGGCGACCGCCCAGATGGCCAGGACCGCGCCGGTCCAGCCGACCTCGCCGCTGGCCCGCAGGACGGCGACCACCGCCACGTCGGTGCCGCCGAGCACCAGGGTCGCCGCGGCGCTGAGCGCCAGGACGGCGAGCAGTCGGGGGGTCAGCCACTCCCGGCGCGGCACGCGGCGTTGTGGGCCGGTGGGCCCGGTGGCCTCCTCCCGGATCGGTGGGTTGACCACCCACAGGGCGATCCCGGCGGCGACGATGCCACCACCGACCAGGTACATGGTGGTCTGCGCGGAGATCGCGGTGACCAGGGCCACCGCCAACGCCGGGCCGATCATGAAGGACAGCTCCACCGACATCGAGTCCAGTGCGTAGGCCGGGCGGCGTTGGTCCTCGGGGACCAGCGCGGCGATCGACTGACGGACCACGGAGAAGATGGGCAGGGCCAGGGAGCCGGCCACGAACGCGGCCGGCAGGAGCACCGGGTACGCCAGCGACGGCGCGGTGGACCAGAAGATCGCCTCGGCGATCGCGGTGAGCACGAGGACCGGGCGCAGTCCACGCCGGTCCACGAGTCGGCCGAGCAGCGGCCCACCGATCGCCGCTCCCACGGTGACCGCCGCACCCACCAGGCCGGCCGCCCCGTAGCCCCGATCAAGATCGAGCACCACGTGGAAGGTCAGCGTCACCCCGGTCGCGGTGAGCGGGATGCGGGCGAGGACGGCAACCAGTAGCAGCGACCGCAGGCCGGGCAGGGCGAGCGCCCGCCGGTAAGGCTTCATGTTCACGTGGGTCCGTACCTCCGGCGACATCCTTGACCGGCGGCGGCCCCTGGGCCAACCAATTAGCAGCTCATGCGGCCCTGATCACAGGCTGGCCGTGCATGATCACCCCGGCGCCCTCCATCGCGCGTAGGGCCACGTCGGTGGTCGCCGGTGCGACGGCGGCGGTCAATTCCAGCAGCACTGTGGTGGCGAAACCCTCCCGTGCGGCGTCCAGCGCGGTAGCCCGGACGCAGTGGTCCGTGGCGATGCCGACCACGTCGACCCGGTCCACGTCGCGCCGACGCAGCCAGTCGGCCAGGCACTCGCCGTCGTCGGCGTGGCCCTCGAAACCGGAGTACGCCGCCGCGTGCTCGCCCTTGTGGAAGATCGCCTCGACCCTGGCGGTGTCCAGCTCCCTGTGGAACTCCGAACCGCTGGTGCCGACCACGCAGTGCCGGGGCCAGGACTCCACGAAGTCCGGCGGATCGCCGAAGTGGGCACCCGGGTCGACGTGGTAGTCCTTGGTGGCGACCACGTGCGTCCACCGGTCCGGCTCGGCGGCGAGTAACCGGGAGATGCCGGCGGCCACCCCTGCGCCGCCGGCGACGGCCAGCGAGCCGCCCTCGCAGAAGTCGTTCTGCACGTCCACGATGATCAGCGCGTTGGCCATCGGGGGGTTTCCTCTCTCCGCACTGTCGGGGTGGCGCTCGGGGATGAACTCAACCAGCGGGTACGACGGTGACCGGCACCGCCGGATCCCCGGCCGAGAGCTTCAGTCCCTCCCACGGGATGGAGATCAGACACTCTCGCAGGTGCTCCCGTGACTCGTCGAGGGTGGGCAGCGGCACCGACTCACCGGCGACCACGTACGACTGCTGGAGCAGGCGGTCGTTGGGCTGCCGGTCGGGAACGCCCTGCGGAACGATGACCTCCTCGGTGGCGGTGCCGGTCGGCTTGTGCCGGCGGACCGCGACCTTCCGACCGCCGATGGTGGCCTTGTGCTCGGAGCGCTTCACCACCGGCCGACCCTCGACCTCGACCAGTTTGTAGACCAGCCCGGCGGTCGGTGCCCCGGAGCCGGTGACCACGGCAGTGCCGGCGCCGTACATGTCCACCGGTTCGGCGGCCAGTGCGGCGATGGCGTACTCGTCCAGGTCACCGGAAACGATGATCTTGGTCTCGGTGGCGCCCAGCGAGTCGAGCAACTCCCGGGACTGCTGAGCGATCACCGCGAGGTCGCCCGAGTCGATCCGTACCGCCCGCAGGTCCGGCCCGGCCACCGCGATGGCGTTGCGGATGCCCTGGCTGATGTCGTACGTGTCGACCAGCAGCGTGGTGTCCTTGCCCAGCGTGGCGACCTGCGAGGCGAACGCCGCCCGCTCGTCGTCGTGCAGCAGGGTGAACGCGTGCGCCGCGGTGCCCGCCGTGGGGATGCTGTAGCGCGCGCCAGCGGCGAGGTTCGACGTGAACCGGAACCCGGCCAGGTACGCGGCCCGCGCCGCGGCCACCGCCGCCTCCTCGTGTGCCCGGCGCGACCCCATCTCGATCAGCGTCCGGCCCCGCGCCGCTGTCACCATGCGGGCCGCCGCGGCGGCCACCGCGCAGTCGTGGTTGAGCACGGACAGCGCCAGCGTCTCCAGCACCACACATTCGGCGAAGCCGCCGGAGACGGTGAGGATCGGTGAACCGGGGAAGAACAGCTCACCCTCGGCGTACCCGTCGATGTCGCCGGTGAAGCGGTAGTCGGTGAGCCACGCCGCCGCCGCCTCGTCGACCACCCCGGTCCGCAGCAGGAACTCCACCTCGGCGGGGTCGAACCGGAAGTCGCGGATCAGCTCGATCAGCCGGGCCGTCCCGGCGACCACGCCGTACCGGCGGCCGCTGGGCAGCCGGCGGCTGAACACCTCGAAGACACACCGGCGGTCGGCGGTGCCGTCCTTCAGTGCCGCGCTGACCATTGTCAGCTCGTAGTGGTCGGTCAGGAGCGCGGGGCGGTGGATGCTCACCGCCCCAGCCTAAGGTTCAGCTCGGGTCGCCGCCGTCGTGGCCCGGGATCGAGCGCAGCGCTGCCCACAGTTCGGTCCGCCCGGTGACGCCGAGCTTGGCGTAGATCCGCTGGAGGTGGTTCTCCACGGTGCGCGCCGACAGGTAGAGCCGTTCGGCGATGGCCCGGCTGGGAGCGCCGTGCGCGGCGAGGCGCGCCACCTGCCACTCCCGCTCGGTGAGCACCGGCGCTCCGGCCTCAAGCGCCGGCGTCCGGATCAGGTCACACCGCCCGAGCAGCCCGGCGAGGCGCTCCCGGGCGTCGTTGGCGGCAGCCGGGTGCGCCCGGCGCAGCCGCTGGACGGCCTGGGAGGTGGCCTCGGCCGCGTACACGGTCAACTCCAGGGCGGCATAGTCGTCGGCGACCGCGAGCAGATCGGTGGGGGAGTCGGTCACTGCGGCGCGGGCGTGACGGGCCAGCAGCGGCGGGAGCACCCCATCGACCCGCTCGGAGAGCTCGGCGAGGCGCTGCGCGACAGTGCGTCGACCACCGTCGGAGCAGGTGGGGCCGACTGCCATGCTCGCCTGGTCGAGTCGGACGAGGTCGTGCAGGACATGCACCTCGTGCCCGGCGAAGCCATCCGAGCGCAGCCGGTCCACCAGGTCACCGAGGTGTTTGACAGCGCCCGGCAGGTCGCCCGAGGCGGCGAGCGCCGCGCCCCGGGCCTGATCCAGCCACGGGTAGAGCACCGCCATGCCCGGCGCGTGGGTGCGGTCGGCTTCGGCCATCGCCGCGACCGCCTGCGCGGCGTCACCGCGCAGCGCCGCCGCCTGGGCGCGTTCGGCTTGAGCCAGACCGGCGTAGACCCGACTCGTGGCCAGCACCGCGCAGGCGCCCAGGGAGGTACGCATGGCCGCGTCGCTCTGCCCGCGCAGCCGGGCCGCGTACGCCTGGAGGATGGCCAGGTAGCCGGTGCCGAGGCGGAAGTCGCCGGCACCGGCGAGGTCGGCGAACTCGTCGGCCACGATCGCGTCGATCCCGGCCAGGTCGCCGGTGAGCATGAGTCGGGTGCCTCGGGCCAGCTCCAGGGCCAACTGGAGGTACGGCATGTCGGTGCGCCAGTTCGCCGCGGCCGAGTGCACCTGGGCGATGGCCGTACCGCTGCGGGTCAGCTCGCCCTGCGCGGCCTGGACGTACGCGATGGTGGAACGGGCCAGCTCGCGGGCGGCGACGCCGGCCGCCGGCCGGTCCAGGACCCGTCGGCTGAGCTGCACGGCGGTGTCAGTGTCCAGCCGGTGCAGGCGCATGATCGCCTCGAAGGCGTGCACCCGGGACCGGTCGGCGGAGTCGCTGAGCTGCTCGACCCGATCGGCGATCTCCTCCACCGTGGACTCCCGGCTCAGCCCCCAGTAGCTGACCATGCCGCGTACGGTCAGCCATCGGCATAGTCGCCGCTCGTCGCCGGGCTCGGGCGTTACCGCGTCGAGGACGTCGATCGCCTCGTCGGGCCGGTCGGCGAACATCAGGATGGTGGCCAGCAACTCCGCCGCGTCGTAGCCGCCGTCGGCGTGCAGCGCGGCCCGCGCCAGGCGGGTCGCCAGCGGCACGTCGTAGCGGGTGAACGCCTGCACCGCGGCGTCCAGCAGCAGAGCCGGGTCCTGTGCGGTGCCCGAGTCGAGTCGCCAGACGGCTACCCGCAACAGGTCGTCGCGTCGGCGTTTGCCGACCTGTTCGAGCAGCTCGGCGAGGTGTGCCTGAAGCCGGCGGGTGCGGCTGACCGGGCAGCGACGGCGCATCACCTCGCCGTAGAGCGGGTGCGCCAGCCTGACGTTCGTGCGCCGGTCGTGCTGAATGACGGTGATCAGCCCGCGTTCCTCGGCGGTCTCCACGTCCGACTGCTCGGCGGCCTGCCTGAGGAGGTGCAGGCCCAGTGGTTCGCCGAACGCGACCAGCTCGACTACCGCGCGGACGCCGTCGGTGAGCTTGCCGACCCGGGTGTCGATGAGGTCGGTCAGGTTGGGTGCCAGTTCCAGTCGCCCGGTCCACTTCCAGATCCCGTACGTGCGCTTCAACTCGGCGCTGCCGTTGGCGGCGTGCACCAGCTCGCGCAGCAGCAGCGGGTTGCCGGCCGACAGTCGGCCGAGCCGGTCGGCGGAGCCGGCGTCGACAGGGCCGCCCAGGATCGCGGCCAGCAGGTCGGTGGTCGCCTCCTGCGGCATCGGGGTCAGCTCGACGTGCTCGACGAGGTCGTCGGTCCAGAGTGCGCGGATCGGCAGCGGGATCTGCTCGCCGTCGCGCAGGGTGCCGAGGACTGTGGCGTTCTCGGCGCGGGCGACCAGATGCACAAGTGCGGCCGAGGGCGGATCGAGCAGGTGGGCATCGTCGATGGCGAGCACGATGCGCCGGCCGGCCGCCTGCTGTTGCAGCACATTGAGCGCCCAGCGCAGGATGCCGGCGGGGGAGAGGCCCTGGGGCTGCTCGGCGGGGAGGACCTGGACCAGCCCACCGAACGGCAGCGCCGCTGTGGTGGCGCTGGCGGCGATGGACCAGATCGCGAACCGGTCGGTGGGCAACATGGCCACACCCTCGCGCAGCAGGCGACTCTTGCCGATGCCAGCGCTGCCACTGAAGAAGAGCCCGCGGCCGGCCTCACCGGTCACCGCCTCCAGCAGGCGGTTGAGCTCATCCGTGCGGCCGACGAACTCCCATCGACTCATTCGCGCAGCATATCGACCGGAATCCGTCCGCGCCCGTACCGTCACCGTGCGAAGTTGAGTAATCGCACAATTACCGCTGAGTATTCGAGGTGTTCCGCCCGGTCGCCAGCCCGCACGTAGTCTTCCGACATCCGGGTTTCGTACCGGAATTTTCGCGACCGGACCTCCGGTCACCTGCAACGGGAGGCACCTGATGAAGCAGGGCCCTCTCCCCTCGGTCGATTCGCCGGACGACATGACCGGCCCATCCGATCTACCCACCTGCGGCCCTCTGCCCACTCGGGTCGGCGTGTCCGGCGCCGCCCCGGACGAGCCGCTCGGCGTGGTCGCTGTCGGTCCGGCCGGTGCCGAGCGGCGTGCCGTGCTCGCCACACTGCTCGGGCTCGACCCGGTCATGCTCACCGTGCCGGCGGGCAGCTGGTTGGTGGTACGCGACGCCAAGGTGCCCACCCGGGCGGCGTTCGTGCCCGGTTACCGCCAGCCGCACTCGTACGGCGCGGACCGGGATGCCGCCGGTCCGGCGTTGGCCCGCCCGCCCCGGCGGGTCGAGCTGAGCGTGCCCGAGCCGCTGCTGCGGCACTTCACCCTGATCGACGTTCCGGACACCGCCACCCTCGGCGTGTCCGGCACCCGGGTGCTGCTCGAAGCGGCGGGCCGAGCCGGAGCGCTGCTCTTCGTGATCGCTGCCGACCAGGCCTTCAGCGCCGCTGAGTTGAACCTGCTCGCCGAAGTCGCCCCGAGCGCGGTGGAGGTCGTCTTCGCGGTCACCCCCGGCGCGTCGGGGTGGGCTCCGCCGACCGACGGCACGGCGACTACGGAGGGCGCGGGGGCGTCCGTCCCGCCGGTCGTGGGCGCGGAGACCGAGGTGGATGCGGTGGCGGTGACCGTGGAGGCGCACCGGGCGGCTCTCCTGGCCGCGGTGCCGGCGCTGGCCAGTGCACGGTGGTTCCCGGTCGACGGTGCGGGCACCGCCTCCGATCTGCGGCGGGCACTGGTGGGTTGGGCGTCGCGTGAGGGGTTGCAGCGGGCCAGCGTCGACCCACCGGTCCTGCCGGGCCAGCAGGGCCGCGTCGCCGTGGCCGCCGATCCGGGCGACTGGTCCGAGCGGCTCGACCGCCACGCCCGCTCGTGTGCGCAGCGGATCCGCCAGCACCTTGCCCTGGAGTTGGCGAACATCCACCTTCGGGCCGTTCAGGAGATCGTGTTCGGAGTCGGCTGTGCCGGCCTACCGGATCTCCTCGACCGGGAGATGGCGGCGTTGTCGTTGTTGGCCACCGCACAGTGCGATCAGGCGGTGCGCGGCATCATGACCGACGTCGCGTCCCAGGTGCTCGGCGCGCCGCCGGCCGAAGGCGTGCGCCGCCGGATCGCCCTCGCCGTCCAGTACGGCCTGTCCGATCACCGGCCCGGCCACGAACTGGACAAGGTGCTGTTGATCACCAGTACCGCCGGCGTGGCCGAGTTGACCGGCATGGAGGCGATCGACGCCGCCGCCAGCTATCCGGTGGCCTCCCGGGACGAGGTGCTCCCGCCGGTCGCGGTGGCGCTCTCCGGCGGGTGCTGGCAGCAGTGGCGTACGCCAGGCAACAGCGACCACAGCGCCGCGCGGGCCTGGTCCCAACGGGCGGTGCGCGAGGTCGAGTTGGGGTTGTCCAGGGAGATCTCCCGACGGTTCGAGGTGATCCGCCTCTCGCTGGGCGTGGTGCTCTCCGATGCAGTCGATCACGGCATTCTGCTCGCCTGACGGCGCGCCCACCGGTTGGTCCGGGTCCGGGCCGGACCCCACCTCCGATGGCGTCCGGGGCGGGTCGGGAGGGCCCGGGGTGGGTGATCCGCGCCGGGCCGGCGTTCCGGTTCCTCGGTTCCGGGAAACCGGTGGCACGATGGGGGGCATGGCGGCTCCGCAGGTTGCACCGGTCGAGACGCCGGACACTGACGAGGTGCCGGCGTCCGACCGGCAGTGGGTGACGATCGTGTGGGACGACCCGGTCAATCTGATGACGTACGTGACCTGGGTCTTCCAGAAGCTTTTCGGCTACAGCCGGGAGAGGGCCGAACAGCTGATGCTTGACGTGCACCACAAGGGCCGCGCCGTGGTCTCCACAGGTGCCCGCGAACGGATGGAGCACGACGCGTCGCAGCTGCACGCGTACGGGCTGTGGGCGACGGTGGACAGATCATGAGCATGTTCCATCGCCAGGCCGGTCACTACGTCGCCGTCTTCGCCGTCGACGAGGTGCGGGTGCTGCGCAAGGTCGCCTCCGAGGTGGTGGGTCTGCTCACCGACGGCTTCGACCACACCGACCCGGTGGTCGGTCGGCTCTTTCCGGCGGTCTACCCGCAGGACGCTCCGGGCACTGCCGAGTTTCGCCGCTACACGGAGGGCGACCTGAAGACCGCGAAGATCGATCAGGCGGGTGCGATCCTGGCCGCGTTGCCGGACGAGGCCGGTGGCGAGGTGCGGTTGGACGCCGAGGCGGCCGAGGCGTGGTTGCGGGCACTGAACGACGCCCGGTTGGCGATGGGCGTCCGCCTGGAGATCAAGGACGGCACTGATCTGGGCGAGGAGTTGGACGACGCTGTCGCTGAGGACCCTGGTTCCAGCAGGGTGTTCCAGCTTTCGGTCTACGCCTATCTCGGGTATCTACAGGAGTCGCTGCTCAACGCCTTGATCGACTAGGGGTGACCGGCACCACTTCGGCCCGTGCCCCGCAGGCGTTAGGCTGGTGCACGTGCTGAGCATCGACCGGTCGATCATTGACGCGATCGTCGCCCACGCGCGCCGGGATCACCCTGACGAGGCGTGCGGCGTGGTCGCCGGTCCCGTCGGCAGCGACACCCCGACCCGGCACATCCCGATGGACAATGCCGCGCGGTCGATGACCTTCTACGAGTTCGACTCGATGGAGCACCTGCGCGTGTGGCGGGAGATGGACGACCGGGATGAGGAGCCCGTCGTCATCTACCACTCGCACACCGCCACCGAGGCGTACCCGTCGCGGACGGATGTCTCCTTCGCCGGTGAGCCGGGGGCGCACTACCTGCTCGTCTCGACCCGTGAGCCCGACTCGGAGGAGATCCGGTCGTTCCGGATCGTCGACGGCGTGGTCACCGAGGAGCCGGTCCGTGTCGTGGAGGCCGGCGTCGACCCGCACGCCGTCCAGTCCTACATGTTCGGGCAGAGCCCGGCGACGGTCGATTACGAGTGTTCCGACCGCTGACCTGTCAGCGCCGCAGCCATCTCGTCCCGTCACCGTAGGCACACCCGATCGAGGAGTTCCACATCATGGCCATTGAGGTTCGCATCCCCACCATCCTGCGCAGCTACACCGGCGGCGCCAAGGTCGTCGACGGCACCGGCGACACGCTCGCCGATCTGCTCACCGACCTGGATTCCCGGCACGGCGGTCTGCGCGGCCGGCTGATCACCGACGCGGGCACGCTGCACCGCTTCGTCAACGTCTACGTGAACGACGAGGACGTCCGCTTCCTCGGCGCGCTCGACGCGAAGCTCTCCGACGGCGACAGCGTCACCATCCTGCCGGCGGTGGCCGGCGGCGCGTTCGGCTTCGCCGCGGCGGCGGCGATCAGTTCGCACAGCGCGGCGGCAGCGGCGATCAGTTCGCACAGCATCAGCCCGCAGAGTGCCGCCGACGCGGCGGCCCGCGACGCCGTCGCGGCTCGCTGAGGTCGGCCGCCATGGCGCGGTACGACAGCCTGCTCGACGCCTGCGGGGGTACGCCGCTGGTCGGCCTGCCCCGGCTCTCCCCGACGGTGCCCGACGGAGCCCCTCCGGTGCGGCTCTGGGCCAAGCTGGAGGACCGCAACCCCACCGGCAGCATCAAGGACCGCGCGGCGCTGTTCATGGTCCGGGCGGCGGAGGAGGCTGGCCGGCTCCGCCCGGGTGACACCATCCTTGAGCCGACGAGTGGCAACACCGGCATCTCGTTGGCAATGGTGGCGAAGCTGCGCGGCTACCGGGTGGTCTGCGTGATGCCGGAGAACGTCTCCACCGAGCGGGTGCAACTGCTCCGGATGTACGGGGCCGAGATCATCTTCTCGCCGGCGGCGGGTGGTTCCAACCAGGCGGTCGCCACGGCGAAGCAGATCGCCGTCGAGCACCCGGACTGGGTGATGCTCTACCAGTACGGCAACGAGGCCAACGCGCGGGCGCACTACGAGACGACCGGGCCGGAGCTGCTGCACGACCTGCCCAGCATCACGCACTTCGTGGCCGGGCTGGGCACCACCGGCACCCTGATGGGCACCGGGCGTTACCTGCGGGAAAAGGTCGAGGGCATCCACATCGTGGCCGCCGAGCCGCGCTACGGCGAGTTGGTCTACGGCCTGCGCAACATCGACGAGGGGTACGTTCCGGAGCTCTACGACGCCTCGGTGCTCTCCCGGCGGTTCTCGGTGGGCACCCGGGACGCGGTGTTGCGCACCCGCCAGTTGGTGGAGGTGGAGGGCATCTTCGCCGGGTTCTCCACCGGTGCGATCCTGCACGCCGCGCTGGCGGTGGCGCACGAGGCGGTGCGCGACGGCCGGCGGGCCGATGTGGCCTTCGTGGTCTGTGACGGCGGGTGGAAGTACCTGTCCACCGGCGCGTACGGCGGCACGCTCGCCGATGCCGAGGACGCCCTGGAGGGGCAGCTCTGGGCCTGACCGATCCGATCTGCCGATTACGGGCCGTCGACATTCGTCGACGGCCCGTGCGCTTCCCGGCGGACCGCGAGCGGGTGTCACGTTCGTGACAACTTCCGTTGGATGATTCTTGCTGCCGGGTGCGCCAGCGTAGGCTGCGCAGCGTGGCGTACGCGTCGGTAGAGATCATGGCCGGGACCGTCACCGGCGCGGGTGCTACTGATAGTGACAGCGAGACCACTCGATGCGACTGACAGTTCTGGGAAGCGCCGGCAGTTTCCCTGGCCCCGAGTCGCCCTGCTCGGCTTACCTCGTCGAGGCCGACGGCTTCCGGCTCCTGGTCGACTTCGGCTCGGGGTCGCTGTCCAGCCTCCAGCGCTACGCGGGGTTGCACGCCCCGGACGCCATCCTGCTGACCCATCTGCACTGTGACCACATGTTCGACGCCGTGCTGTACGTGGTGGTGCGCCGCTACGCCCCGGACGGCCCCTACCCGGCGCTGCCGGTGTACGCGCCCGCCGGCGCGCCGGACCGGCTCAGCGCCGCGTACGGCGACGACGGCTCGGTGGAGGACGTGTACCAGTTCTACGCGCTGCAGCCGGGCACCTTTCCGATCGGCCCATTCGCCGTCACCGTCGACCGGGTCAACCATCCGGTCGAGACGTACGGTGTGCGGCTGGAGCACGACGGCCGTTCGCTGTGCTACTCGTCGGACACCGCGCCCTGTGAGGCGCTGCTGCGGCTGGCCCAGAACGCCGACGTGTTCCTCTGCGAGGCCAGTTACCTCGACGGCATGGACAACCCGCCGGATCTGCACCTGACCGGTCGGGAGGCCGGCGAGGCGGCGACCAAGGCCGCTGTGGGTCGGTTGCTGCTCACCCACCTGGTGCCCGCCTGGGGCAGCGAGGCGCACACGTTGGAGTCGGCCGCTTCCGCGTACACCGGTCCGCTTGAGGTGGTCCGGCCCGGCGCCAGCTACGACGTCTGACGCAGCACGCCCGGTTCGCGAGGCCGGGCCACCGTCGCCGGTTGCCCGGTGTGCACGGCGCGGGCGTTCCCCGGGGCACCGCGGGCGAGGTGGATCGCCGCACCGCATAGGGTGCAGGCATGGCGCGACCTGACGGGCGAGGGCCCTCTCAACTTCGACCGGTGACAGTGACCCGAGGCTGGAGCACCCATCCGGAGGGCTCGGTGCTCGTCGAGTTCGGCGGCACCCGGGTGCTCTGCACGGCGAGCGTCACCGAGGGGGTGCCTCGCTGGCGCAAGGGCTCCGGGCTCGGCTGGGTGACCGCCGAGTACGCGATGCTGCCCCGGGCCACGAACACCCGTTCCGACCGGGAAAGCGTCAAGGGTCGGGTCGGTGGCCGTACCCACGAGATCTCCCGGTTGATCGGCCGTAGCCTGCGGGCCAGCATCGACCTGAAGGCGCTCGGCGAGAATTCGATAGTGCTCGACTGCGACGTGCTCCAGGCCGACGGCGGCACCCGCACGGCCGCGATCACCGGCGCGTACGTCGCGTTGCACGACGCGGTGGGCTGGCTTGCCGCCCGCAAGTCGTTGGCTGGTAAGCCGGAGAAGGTGATGCACCGCTCGGTGGCGGCGGTCAGCGTGGGGATCATCGCCGGGGAGGCCCGGCTCGACCTCTGCTACGAGGAGGACGTCGCCGCCGAGGTCGACATGAACGTGGTCTGCACCGGCACTGGCGACTTCGTCGAGGTGCAGGGCACCGGCGAGGCGGGCGTGTTCGCCCGCGACCAGCTCGACGCCCTGCTCGACCTGGCCGTCGCCGGCTGCGCCGAGTTGGCCGAAGCCCAGCGGAAGGCTCTCGCGTGAGCACGAGGAAGCCTGCGAGCCCCGCAGTCGCGAACAAAGGTGTCTCAGCATGAACAAGGTCCTGCTCGCCACCCGTAACCGCAAGAAGCTGGTCGAGCTACAGCGGATTCTGGACGGCGCGCTCGGCGCGCACCGGATCGCCCTGCTCGGGCTGGACGACGTCGAGCAGTACGCCGAGCTGCCGGAGACCGGCCTGACCTTCGGCGAGAACGCGCTGATCAAGGCGCGGGAGGGCTGCCGGCAGAGCGGGCTGCCGACCATCGCTGACGACTCCGGGCTCGCTGTCGACGCGCTCAACGGCATGCCGGGGGTGTTCAGCGCCCGCTGGTCCGGCCAGCACGGCGACGACCGGGCCAACCTTCAGTTGGTGCTGGACCAGATCGGCGACGTTCCGGACGAGCAACGGGCCGCCTCGTTCGTCTGCACTGTGGCGTTGGTGCTGCCCGGCGGCAAGGAGCACCTCGTCGACGGCCGGCAGTCCGGGCGGGTGCTGCGGGCGCCGCGCGGTGACGGCGGGTTCGGCTACGACCCGATCTTCCTGGGCGACGGACAGGACCGGACCAACGCCGAGCTGACCCCGGCGGAGAAGGACGCCATCAGTCACCGGGGCAAGGCGTTGCGCGAGCTGGCCAAACTGATCGCCAAGGTGCTGCCGCCCGCCGCCTGACGGGCGCGAGGTGCTGCCGCCCGCCGCCTGACCCGCGGCGGACGACAGCGACCCGCCGGAGATCAGCCCAGCGGGCCGACCTCCCGTTCGATGGCGGCGCGCAACTCCGGCCCGGCGACGACGGCACGGGCCGCCTCCATCACCGGGGCGAGGAACACGTCCGGGCCGGGCTCGCCGGCTGCCGCACCGAGCGCGGCGACGGCCGCCCGGCCGGCCGGGGACGGCTCCAGCGGGGCACGTAGCTGGAGGCCGCGTACCCCGGCCAGCAGCTCCACAGCGAGCAGGCTGGTCAGGTTGTCCAGGACGGTGCGCAGCTTCTTGGCCGCCGCCCAGCCCATCGACACGTGGTCCTCCTGCATGCCGCTCGTGGGCAGCGAGTCCACCGAGGCGGGGGCGGCCAGTCGACGGTTCTCGGCGACGATCCCGGCCGCCGTGTACTGGGCGATCATCAGCCCGGAGTTGACCCCGGCGTCGGGGGAGAGGAACGCCGGCAGTTCCCGGGAGCGGGTGACGTCGAGCAGCCGGTCCACCCGCCGCTCGGCGATCGCGCCCACCTCGGCGGCGGCGATGGCGAGGAAGTCCGCGGCGAAGCCGAGCGGTGCGCCGTGGAAGTTTCCGGTCGACTCGACCCGGCCGTCCGGCAGCACCACCGGGTTGTCCACCACTGACACCAGCTCCCGCCCGGCGACGGTGCGGACGAAGTCCAGGGTGTCGCGGGCCGCGCCGGCCACCTGCGGCGCGCAGCGCATCGAGTACGCGTCCTGCACGGCGTGCGCCAGGTCGTCGCGGTGCGAGTCCATCACCCGGGAGTCCTGCAACAGGCGGTGGATGTTCGCCGCCGACGCCGCCTGACCGGGGTGTGGTCGGATCGCGTGCAGCTCGGGCAGGAACGGACGCTCCGAGCCGAGCATCGCCTCGATGGCCAGCGCTGCCGTCACGTCGGCCATGGCGAACAGGTGCGCCGCGTCGTGGATGGCCAGCAGCAGCATGCCGAGCATGCCGTCGGTACCGTTGATCAGCGCCAGCCCCTCCTTGGCGGCCAGCTCGATCGGCTTGAGCCCGGCGGCTGTCAACGCGTCGGCCGCGTCCTGCCGCTCGCCGGCGGGGCCGAGCACCCAGCCCTCGCCGAGCAGCACCAGCGCGCAGTGCGCCAGCGGCGCCAGGTCACCGGAGGCGCCCAGCGAGCCGTGCTCCGGCACCCAGGGGGTGATGTCGTGGTTGAGCAGGTCGACCAGGGCTTCCGCCACCAGCGGGCGGACCCCGGATCGGCCCAGGGCGAGGGACCGGACCCGCAGCAGCATCATGGCCCGGACCACCTCGCGCGGCATCGGGGCGCCCACCCCGGCGGCGTGCGAGCGGATCAGCGCGTGTTGCAGCTCGGCCCGTCGCTCCGGTGCGATGAAGGTGTTGGCCAACGCGCCGAACCCGGTGGAGACCCCGTAGACGGGACGGCCCGACGACTCGATGCCGTCCACGATGGCCCTGCTGGTCGCCATCGCGTCGATGGTGGCCGGGGCGAGGACGACAGTGGCGGTGCCGCGGGCCACCGCGAACACGTCGTCGGCGGAGATCCCGGTGGGCTGGATGGTCACGTGCGTCATTGCGGAACTCCGTTGCGTATTACCTGGCGGATCAGGGGGACACCGGGCCGGTAGGCAAGGTGCAGGTGTGACGGCGCGTCGAGGATGACGAGGTCGGCCCGCGCGCCGGGGGTGAGGACACCGATGTCGTCGCGGCGCAGCGCCCGCGCGCCACCGGCGGTGGCGGCCCAGACCGCCTCCGCCGGTGTCATCCGCATCTCGCGGACCGCGAGCGCGACGCAGAACGGCATCGACGAGGTGTACGACGAACCGGGGTTGCAGTCCGTCGCCAGCGCCACGGTGACACCGGCGTCGAGCAGCCGACGGGCGTCCGGGTAGGGCGAGCGGGTGGAGAACTCCGCGCCGGGCAGCAGCGTCGCCACAGTGCGGGTGCCCGAGCCGTCGCTGTGGGCGGTGTCGGCCAGCGCGGTCACGTCGGCGTCGCTCAGGTGGGTGCAGTGGTCGACGCTGGCCGCGTCCAGCTCCACGCCCAACCGCACCCCGGGGCCGGGGCCGAGCTGGTTGGCGTGCAGCCGTACGCCCAGCCCGGCGGCCCGGCCGCAGGCCAGGATGGCGCGGGCGTGGTCCACGTCGAAGGCGCCCCGCTCGCAGAACACGTCGATCCACTTCGCGTACGGAGCGGCGGCGGCCAGCATCGGCCCGCAGACCAGTCCCACGTAGTCGTCGGGGCGGTCGGCGTACTCGGCGGGCACCACGTGCGCACCCAGGAAGGTGGTCTCGGTGCTGGTCTCGGCGGCGATCCGCAGCGAGCGGGCCTCGTCGGCGACGGTCAGGCCGTACCCACTCTTGATTTCCATGGTTGTGGTGCCCTGGCGCAGCGCCTCCCCACGCAGCCGGCGCACTGTGCCGCGCAGCTCCTCGTCGGTGGCGGCCCGGGTGGCACCGACTGTGGTCCGGATGCCGCCGCCGGTGTAGGGCTGACCAGCCATCCGGGCGGCGAACTCGACGGCCCGATCCCCGGCGAAGACCAGGTGGGCGTGGCTGTCCACGAAACCGGGCAGCACGGCGGCCCCACCGGCGTCGATGTGATGGTCGGCGGCCGGCGCGTACGCGGACTGCCCGACCCAGACCACCCGGCCCTCCTCGACCAGCAGTGCGGCGTCGCGACGGATGCCGAGCGGGCCTTCGCCGGCGCCGTTGGTGACCAGCTCCCCGATGTTGTCGACAAGCAGGCTGCCGCTCATGCGGGTGTCACCGCCTCGATCGCTGACGCCAGTTCGGTCGGCACGTCGACGCTCAGGTGTCGGCCCTCGGCCACCACCACCCGGCCGTCCACCACCACCTGCTCCACATCCGCCGCGGTCGCGGCGAAGAACACCCCCACCGGCGGCACCCCGGCGGTGCGGGCGCTGTCCAGGCGTACCGTCACCAGGTCGGCGCGGGCACCCACCGCGATCCTCCCGGCGTCGGCCCAGCCCAGCGCGGCGTGCCCGGCGACGCTGGCGGCGGTCAGCAGGTCGAGCGGCGCGAAGTGACCGCGCCGGCGGGTGCGCAGCCGCTCGTCCAGCTCGACCGCCCGAGCCTCCTCGAACAGGTCGATCACGGCGTGGCTGTCGCTGCCGAGGCTCAACCGGATGCCCGCGTCGGCCATCAGCCGGGCCGGGCCGATGCCGTCGGCGAGGTCCCGCTCCGTGGTCGGACAGAGGCACACCCCGGTCCGGCTGTCGGCCAGCAGTGACAGGTCCGCGCTGGTGGGGTGGGTGGCGTGGACGGCCGTGGTGTGCGGCCCGAGCACGCCGTGCTCGTTGAGCAGCGCGGTGGGGGAGCGCCCGTGCACGGCCCGGCACTCGTCGTTCTCGGCTGGCTGCTCGGAGAGGTGCACGTGCAGCGGCGCCTGCCGCTCCCGGGCCCAGTCAGCGACAGTGCGCAGCTGATCGGCCGGGACGGCCCGCACCGAGTGCACTGCCGCGCCGACCCGGACGTGCGGGTCGGTCGGTTGCAGCGCTGCGGCCCGCTCGGCCCAGCGGCCCGCGTCACCGTCGCCGAAGCGGCGCTGCGGCCCGGCCAGGGGCCGACCGTCCACGCTGGAGGTCAGGTAGCAGGTGTCCAGCAGCGTGAGCCGGATCCCGGCGTGCGCGGCGGCCTCCACCAGCGCCGCGCCCATCGCGTTCGGGTCGTCGTACGCGCCGCCGTCCGGTCGGTGGTGCAGGTAGTGGAACTCGCCCACGCAGGTGATCCCGGCGAGCGCCATCTCGGCGTAGACGGCCCGGGCCAGCGCGAGGTAGGTGTCGGGGTCCAACCGGTCCGCGACGGCGTACATCTGGTCCCGCCAAGTCCAGAAGTCACCCCGCCCACCGTGGGTACGCCCGCGCAGCGCCCTGTGGAAGGCGTGCGAGTGCACATTGGACAGGCCCGGCAGGGTGAGGCCGGGCAGTGGCACCGCGTCGGCGTACACCTCGACCCCGGCCGGTGGCCTGCTGCCGGGGGTCAGCGGCGTCACCGCCGTGATCCGGCCGTCCTCGACCTCGATCAGCACGTCGGGGGTGGGCTCGGCGTGCTCGGGTAGCCAGGCGTACTCGGCCAGCCAGCGGGTGGTGGTCATGCCGCTCGCCTCCTTTGGAGCTGAATCGTTCGTGACATCAGCGGCGCGGTCGTGGTCGTGGTGGGGGTCGTGGTCGTGGTCGTGGTGGGGGTCGTGGTCGGGGTCGTGGTCGCGGTCGGAGTTGGGGTTCGCTGCGATTCGTTTGCGACATCAGCTCCAAAGGACGTCGACACGAGGAGTCGGTCCCCGCCGCACCTGAACAACAGCACCCGTGGATGCGACAGCACCTCGACTACCGGCATGTCAGCTCCTCCAGCACCCGGGCCAGCGCCCGCACCCCGGCGGCGCAGTCGTCGTCGGTGGCGGCCTCGGCGGGGGAGTGCGAGACACCGGTCGGGTTGCGCACGAAGAGCATCGCGGTGGGCAGGTACGCGGCGAGTACACCGGCGTCGTGCCCCGCGCCGGTCGGCAGCACCGGCGCGTCGAGCAGTGTGGCCAGGCGGTTGGCCAGCCCGCTGTCGAAGGCGACCACCGGGGTGGCCGACTCCTCGGTGACCGTCACCGTCGTACCGTCGCGACGGGCCCGCTCGGCGAGCTTGGCGCGTACCGCGTCGACGAGCCCGGTCAGCGTCTCCGGGTCGGCAGCCCGGGCGTCCAGCCAGCCGGTCACCTTCGACGGGATCGCGTTTGTGGCGTTGGGTTCGACGGCGACCCGGCCCACGGTGGCGTGCGCGCCGCGCAGCCGGGCCTCCTTGTTCGCCGCCAGCACAGTGAACGCGTAGGTCAGCATCGGGTCGCGGCGGTCGGCCATCCGGGTGGTGCCCGCGTGGTTGCCCTCGCCGACGACGTCGAAGCGCCACCGGCCGTGCGGCCAGATCGCGCTGGCCACGGCGACCGGCGCGTCGGTGTCGACGAGCGCGCGACCCTGCTCGACGTGCAACTCCACGAAGGCGCCGAACCGGCCCAGCAACTCCGGGCGGGCGCCCGCCGGCCGGTCACCGAGCGCCTCGGCGAAGCTCACCCCGGCCGCGTCGCGCAGGCCGGCTGCGCGTTCGGCAGACAGCGCCCCGGTGAGCAGCCGCGAGCCCAGACACGGTACGCCGAAGCGCGCCCCTTCCTCCTCGACGAAGGCACCCAGCACCAGCGGCCGGCAGGGGGTGACGCCCGCTGCGCGCAGCTCGTCCACGGCGAGGAACGCGCTCACGATGCCGAGCGGCCCGTCGTACGCCCCGCCGTGCGGCACCGAGTCGAAGTGGCTGCCGGTGAGCACCGCGTCGGACGCCTCCGGGTCACCCCAGTGGGCGAAGAGGTTGCCGTTGCCGTCCTCGGTGACCGGCATGGCACGGCGCTCGGCCTGCGCCCGGAACCAGGCGCGCAGCTCCCGCTCCGGCTCGGTCAACGCGTACCGCAGGTAGCCGCCGCTGTCGGCGTCCCGTCCGACCGGCGCGATCTCGTCCCACAGCGCCCGGAACCGGGCGGAAAGGTCGCCGCTCACGCGGGTCCGCCCTCGGTCATGGGAACCCGGACGCCGGTGCGGTCGGCGACCTCGCGGGCGCTCTCGTAGCCGGCGTCGACGTGCCGGATGACGCCCATCGCCGGGTCGTTGGTGAGCACCCGCTCGATCTTCTGACCGGCGAGGGCGGTGCCGTCGGCCACACACACCTGCCCGGCGTGGATCGACCGGCCGATGCCCACCCCGCCGCCGTGGTGAATGGACACCCAGGAAGCCCCGCTGGCCGTGTTGACCAGGGCGTTGAGCAGCGGCCAGTCGGCGATGGCGTCGGAGCCGTCGGCCATCCCCTCGGTCTCCCGGTACGGGCTCGCGACGCTGCCGGTGTCCAGGTGGTCCCGGCCGATCACCACCGGGGCGGAGAGTTCGCCGGAGGCGACCATGTCGTTGAACCGCACGCCCGCCCTGTCCCGTTCGCCCTGACCGAGCCAGCAGATCCGGGCCGGCAGGCCCTGGAAGGCGACCCGCTCACCGGCCAGCTTGATCCAACGGGCCAGCGACTCGTTCTCCGGGAACAGGTCGAGGATGGCCCGGTCGGTGGCCGCGATGTCGGCCGGGTCGCCGGAGAGCGCCGCCCACCGGAACGGACCCCTGCCCTCACAGAACAACGGCCGGATGTACGCGGGCACGAAGCCCGGGAAGTCGAAGGCGCGCTGATAGCCGCCGAGCTGCGCCTCACCGCGGATCGAGTTGCCGTAGTCGAACACCTCGGCGCCCGCGTCGAGGAAGCCGACCATCGCCTCGACGTGCGTCGCCATCGACGCGCGCGCCCGGTCGGTGAACTCGGCCGGCTTCGCGGCGGCGTAGTCCCGGGCCTCGGCCAGTTCCACCCCCACCGGCAGGTACGCCAGTGGGTCGTGCGCGCTGGTCTGGTCGGTCACGACGTCGATCTCGACGCCCCGGTTCAGCAACTTCGGGAAGACCTCGGCGGCGTTGCCGACCACGCCCACGCTCAGCGCCCGGCGCTCCCGCTTCGCGGCGCGGACCCGAGCGATCGCGTCGTCCAGGGAGTCCGCGACCTCATCCAGGTAGCGGTCGTGCACCCGACGGTCGAGCCGGGTGCGGTCCACGTCCACGATCAGGCAGACGCCGCCGTTCATCGTGACAGCGAGCGGCTGCGCGCCGCCCATCCCACCGCAGCCGGCGGTCAGCGTCAGTGTGCCCGCGAGCGTCCCCGCGAACCGCTTCGCGGCCACCGCCGCGAACGTCTCGTAGGTGCCCTGGAGGATGCCCTGGGTGCCGATGTAGATCCACGAACCGGCGGTCATCTGCCCGTACATGGTCAGACCGAGCTGTTCGAGGCGGCGGAACTCCGGCCAGGTCGCCCAGTCGCCGACCAGGTTGGAGTTGGCCAGCAGCACCCGGGGCGCCCACTCGTGGGTGCGCATCACCCCGACCGGGCGGCCCGACTGCACCAGCATCGTCTCGTCCTCACGCAGGTCGGTCAGCGTGCGGACCAACGCGTGGTACGACGGCCAGTCCCGCGCCGCCTTACCGGTGCCGCCGTAGACCACCAGGTCGTCGGGGCGTTCGGCCACCTCAGGGTCGAGGTTGTTCATCAACATCCGCAGGGCGCCCTCCTGCTGCCACCCGCGGGTGGTGAGCTGGCTGCCCCGTGCGGCACGAATGGGCTGGGTCATCTCTGTTTCTCCTCCGGTCAACCGAGGAACAACTGTCGGCGGGCCGCGGAGGCTTCGAACGCCTCCAGTCGGCGCTGGGTGTCGGCCGGCGCGGCGTCGCAGATCGCCTGCAACAACACCATGGCCAGGGTCATCGGGGCGGTGTGCAGGTCGAAGACGAGCTGCGCGCCGACCGCGGCGGCGAGCACCACGTCGGCGTGCTCGGTGGCCGGGCTGACCGGTGAGTCGGTGATCGCCACCACTGTCAGCCCGGCGTGGCGGGCGTCGCGCAGCGCGTCGAGGGTTTCCCGGGGGTAGCGGGGGAGCACGAAGGCCAGGACGGCGGACGCCCCGGCCTCGGCAGCCTGCTCCAGGCGGTCGGTGAGCAGGCTGCCGCCGTCGTCGAGGACCCGTACGTCCGGGTGCACCTTCGCCGCGAAGTAGGCGAAGTACGCGGCCAGCGGCGCGGCGGCGCGCAGGCCGAGCACCGGCAGTGGGCGACTCTCGGCGAGCAACCGCCCCGTCTCGGCGATCCGGTCCCGGTCGGCGAGCTGACCGGCCAGTCGGTCGAGGTTGCCCATCTCCGCGCGTACCGCCTGCTGGAGTTCGTTGCCGGCGTCCGTCGACCCGCCCGGAGCCGAGCCGGTGAGGTCCCGCAGCCGGCGGCGCAGCGCCGGGTAGCCGTCGTGGCCGAGCGCGACGGCGAACCGGGTGACCGACGGCTGACTCACGCCGGCCAGTTCGGCGACCTCGGCGGCGGACAGGTACGCCACGCCGGGGGCGTGCTGCACCAGGCAGTGCGCGATTCGACGCTGGGTGGGGGTGAGCCGCACCCCCTGGAACAGGTCGAGCACCCGGTCAGCGGGTGCCGCGACAGCTCCTTCATTCATGAGCTGACTCTATGCATAGAAACTTTCATAGACAACCACCTCGGCTCACCCCCGCCCCCCGTTCAGCCGGCGCGACTCGTACCATGCGGGCGGCCAGCGTGATCAGGATCGCGTCACCGAGAAGGAGCGCTGTGGTCGCAGTCGAGGACGCCCCGCCCATTCGTGCCTCTCGTCCGGCCCCTCCTCGACGCGTCCGGGCGACGGTAGGGGAGACGGTGCCGGTCATCGCCCTGCTCGGCGTCTTCTTCGTGGCCAACGACATCCGGTCGTGGCTGACAGCCCAGTACTGGGGCGACGAGGCGTGGGTCGCGCTCTCGGTCCGCTTCCCCCTCACCGACCTGCCGGTGACGACCTCGTCGAGCCCGATCGGGTGGAGTTTCCTGCTCAGGCTGGTCCCGGACATCGACCACCTCCGGGTCGTACCCCTGGGTTTCCAACTGCTGGCAGTTGTCGCTGCCTACCTGCTGGGCCGCTCGTTGGCGTCCGAACGCGCCCAGGGCATCCTCATCGGCATCGTCACCGGGCTCACCGTCCTGCTCCTGCCGGTCCAGCAGACCCGCCACGACCTGAAGCAGTACACAGCGGACGCCGCAGTGGCCGTCTGCCTGCTCACCCTGGCCACCTGGACGGAACGCTCCTGGTCTCGGCGACGGCTCGCTGTGGTGGTGGCCGCGGTGGGCCTGGGCATGCTGATCAGTCACACCACCGCCATCGTCTCGGTCTGCGTACTCGGCGGCCTGCTGCTCTCCGTCGCCGTGCGCCGGCAATGGGCGAGGACGGTCGAGGCGACAGTCGCCGGCCTGGTCGCCGGCGCGCTCGTCGCCGCCGTCTACTTCGGAGTGTCAGCCAGGGGCAACAGCGACGCCATGCGGGACTACTGGGACGCCTTCCTGCCGAGCATCTCCGAGCTGCCCGCACACCTCTCGCGGCAGATCAAGGCCCTGTCGCCGATGCTCGGCGCACCCGTGCCGATCCTCGCCGTACTGCTCGTGCTCGGCGTCCTCACGCTGTTCCGCCGTGGACACGCCGCCCCGGCGATCGCCGTTCTCCTGCTGCCGGTGGCGGCCATCGGGCTGGGTGTCGCGGGGATCTACCCCCTGCTCGACCCGCGCACCTCCCACTTCCTGATCGTGGTGACGGGTCTGGTGGCCGGCATCGGCATCGTCGGTCTGGCCGACCTGGCCGTCGTCCTGGTTCGCCGCGGGCTCCCCCGGCTACCACAGGGCGTGGTGGCCGCGGTGACCTGCGCCGTCCTGCTCGCCAGCTTCGCCGCCGTCAACCACCGCTGGTACCGCCTGGACGGCGACGAACCCGGGGTATGGCGGGCACACCAGGCCATCACCGACATCGGATCGTCGACCCGCTACGTCGCGGCGCACAAGGGACCACACGATCTCGTCGTCGTCAGCGGGCCCGCCTGGTTCGGGTTCGCGCTCTACTCCGACCAGGATCCGCTGAAGCTGGTCGCGCCGGTCACCGGCACCGTCGGTTGGACAGTCACCATGCCCACCCGCGCCGATGTGATCCTCCCGAAAGCCGCCGATGCGCCGTCCATCAAAGACGCCCTCGACGGGATCCTCGCCCGGGCTGCGAAACAGCCGCCCGGCACCCGGGTCTGGCTGGTCCGCGCGTACACCCACCCGAGTGAGCCGGTGTGGCAGGCGGCGCTCGCCGACTATCGCGTGCAACGCGTCACGTCCGGGCCGGAGCCGGTGGTCGTGATCAGCAAATGGTGACAGCGGCGACGAGTTGACGGGTGACCGCCGGGCGACTGACTGTGGCACCTGTCGGTACCATGCGCCTGGCGGTCGAGCGGAGGAGTTGGCATGCAGCCGGAAGGCCCCTACAGGTTCACCCACTTGCTGGGCGGTTCGCCGGTGGGCAAGGCCTGGGCCGCCATCGACGAGCAGGGCCGGTTCGTGAGCGTGGCAGTGCTGGACGCGACGGTTGCCGCCGCCCCCGGCTGGCGGGAGGCGTTCGCCGAGGTCGCCAACGCGCTCGCCCAGTCACCCGACGGACCCCCGATCACGTACGCCGACTTCTCGGCCGCCGCGCCCTGGGTGGCGTACGCCGCCGAGGCCGGACCCGCCCCGGAGAAGCTGTTCCGCGCGCTCGGCGTGGATTACCAACCGGTGCCCGCCGCCCCCCGCCCCGTCTCCGCCCCTCCCCAGCCGGTGTCCGGTGTGCCGCAACCCGTGTCCGGTGTGCCGCAACCCGTGTCCGGTGTGCCGCAACCCGTGTCCGGTGTGCCGCAACCCGTGTCGGGTGCGCCGCAGCCGGTCGTCGACATGCCGCATGCCCCGTGGGCGGTGCAGTCGGCAGCGATCCCGAACCAGCCGCCTGCCCATCCCGTCTCGGCCGCGCCGGCGTCGAGCGCACCCGCCTCGCCCGCCGGGCCGGCCGGCCACGACGTCGCCCCGACGCCGGCCACAGTGTCGGGCCCACCGGCCGACGTGCCACAGTTCGACCCCTACGCCGCCCCCGTACGGCGGATCAAGCCCTCGGCACCGCCCAAGCGGCGTACCGGCCTGTGGGCCGGTGTGGCCGCGCTGGCCCTGGTGGCAGTGGTCGGTGGCGGGGCCGGCATCTACGCCCTCAGCTCGGATGAGCCCGGCGAGCCGGATCCCCCGCCGACCGCCGGCTCCACCGGCTTTCCGGCCGCGACCCCGCTCGCCCCCGGCCTCAAGCCCTGGGCGCAGGCCGCGCTGCGCAGCCCCGAGGAGCGGGCACTTGCCGTTGCCGGCCCGTCCATGGTCTTCGTGGAGGTCATGTTCACCGGGTACGTCCGCAACAAGGCCGATGGCGCCCTGCTGAACAAGGCACCGGTGACCTTCAGCCGGCGCTGTAGTGGGGTGGTCGTCCAACACGAGGGGCACGTCCTCACCAACAGCCAGTGCGTGCAGCCCACCCCTGACGTCCTGGTCGGGAGCGCCCTGAACTCCGTGGCCAACCGACTCGTCGCCGAGGGCAGCCTCCAGGCCAAGGACATCAGCACCTACACCCGCAGCCGGGTGAACACCTCGGTCCTGACCGGCGCGAACGCCGCCGATCAGCCGGAGTCCCGGCTGTACGGGCAACTCAACATCGCCAAGGGCGAGGTGACTGACAGCCCGGCGATTCCCGGCACCGTCGTCCGGGCCCTCCCGATCGAGGCGGGGAACGTCGCCCTGGTCAAGCTGGAGCAGAAGAACCTGCCCACTGCGGAGCTGAACACGTCGGCCAGCGTCAGCCCGGAGACCTCACTGCTCGTCCTGGGCTACGGCACCAGCGACACCAGTTTCCGCGCCGCGACCTACACGGTGCTGTCCAAGACCGTGACAGTGACCGGGATCGACACCTCGACACCGGTGAACCCGTTCCGGATCAATGAGGATCTCGGGCTCTATTCGCGGGGCGGGATCGCCATCGACCCGAGCGGACGGGTCGTCGGGATGCTCGACAACGACGTGCTGCGGCCCGACAAGGCGAACCGGCTCGTCGTGCCGGTCTCCACCATGACCGCCCTACTCCAGGCCGGCGGCGTCACCAACGCGCTCGGCAAGGCCGACAACCAGTACCGCAGCGGCCTCGACGCGTACTTCGCCGGAGACGAGTCGACAGCCATCGCCCGGTTCGACGAGGCCGCGCGAAACTCCCCGGCCAATCTGCTGGCCCAGTCGTATCGACAGGCGGCCGTCGACAGCCGGGGGCCAGACGATTCGGGCGGGTCGAGCTGGGCCGTGCCGGTGATCGCCGCGGCCGGAGGCGCGCTCGCGGTGGCCATCGTGGTGGCGGTGGCGATGCTCCTGGCGCGACGGCGCAACAGCCGTTTCTAGTGGGTCTGGGCGGCGCCCGGCCGAGACGCCACGCCGCTGGCGGCCCGCGCGGAACCGCCGATCCGGGTGCCGGTCAACCACGGGCCCAGCGGCGTGCTGATGACGATCCACGCGAACGCCCAAGGGACCACGAGCGCGGCGACCAGGTCGACCACCCCACCGGAGCGGGGTGTCTTCAGCACCCACAGGATGCCCGCGTGACTGAGCACGACGGCGATGCCGCAGCCGGCCAGTCGACTGATCACCCGCGACGCCCGCACGCTGACACGCGGGTCGAGTTCCTCAGCGAGCCGGATGAGACCGACGCTGATCAGGATCGCGGTCAGCACCCCCAGCACCGGCGAGCCGAAGTCGCCGGCCTTGAGGTCCAGATCCCGGTTGAGGCCGAGCAGCACGAAGCCGACGCCGATCGAGAGTGACGCCGCACCGGCGCTGGCCGGAAGGCGCGGGCGGAGCCGCCGCAGCAGCCGCCCGGCCAGCACGAAGACCAGGCACGCCGGGACCAGGAAGAGCCCGAGCGGGCCGGCGGTGACAACGCTGGGCGCGAGGTACGCCGTGACCAGGCCGATCACCGCGACCGTCCAGGCGACAGCGGCGGGGAACCGCTCCAGCCACCGGAACGCGACAGAGGCGATGAAGAGCACCGAGACGAACCAGAAGGCGGAGAACGGTCGGACCGCGGCCGTGCCGCCGTAGAGCGCGTCACCGATGGTCCCCGGTGCCACCTGGCCTGTCACGGCGTCCGCGGCGAGCAGCGCCGCGACCAGGATGAGGAACCAGACCACGTAGGGCACGCCCAGGGTCGTCCACCGCTTGCGCAGTTCCCCACCGAGCGGTCGACCGGGCGACCAGAAGTAGCCGGTCAGGACGAAGAACACGGGAACGTGCCAGGTGTAGATGGACGCGCGGGTCAAGCTGTCGCTCCAGACGTGGCCCGCGACAACCGCGGCGATCCCGACAATCCGGAGGAGGTCGACACCGGCGGAGCGGTTACCCGCCGCCGTTGTCGTGCTCGTTGCGGCCATGGCCGGCATCATTTCAGACAGCGGGACCGACCTACGCCCCGGATCGGCACCGGTTCGGCCGTAGGTCGTGCCGGCGTCGTCGGGCACGGCGCATCGCCTAATCTGGGGCACGACACGCTGCCCACACCGTGGAGGTTCTCCGGGTGTCTCCTCCCCACCCTCCGTGGGCCCGCCTCCGATCGGTGCCCCGACCGGCCTGGATCGGCTTCGGGGTGGTCGTCCTGCTGCTGGCGGCCGTCCCCGTGCTCGGCTGGTGGCCGACGAGGACCGGCGCACCGGACGCGGCCTGGTCGGCGGCCGACGTGGACACTCCGCCGCCCGTCGCGCCCATAGACGGCACCGCCTGCGCCGCGAACGCGCACGGTATGGCCGGCTTCACCCCGGTCAGCGCCCTCGACCTGCCCGAGCGGAACGACCCCAAGCGGCCCATGGCTCTCTCGTTCGACCGGGCCGGCGTGGTGGCCGGCGGGTTCGACCGGATCGGCTACTGCCTGGAGTTGACCGGCCCCACCGGTACGCAGTGGGTGTGGACCGCCATGTCGCCGTTCACCACCGATGCTCGACGCCTCGGCCTGCCGACCCGGGCCGGTCAGATCGTCAGGCAACGGATCGCCGATCTGGAGGTCGCCACCAACGCGCCGGGCCTGGCCACCGGCACCGGTCTCACCGGCTATCTGGAGATGTGGCCGAACAAGTACGGGCCGGCCAGCTCCGGCCAGATCGCCGGTGCCGCCGCCGACCGGTACGACGCCGACGACGACGTGTACTCGTCGATCGGGTACGGCTCCTTCCAGGTGCACACGGTCGCGGCCACCCGCCCGGCGCCCGCCCCCCCGCAGACGGTTCTCGCGGTCAACGGCTTCACCTCGACCGACCAGCCGCTGTCAGTGGGCATCGGGACCGCCCCCACCGGTCAGCCCGACTGGACGAGCGCCGGTAATGCCGGCACGTACACCCAACGTCGGCTGACCACCTACGCCCGCGCGTCGGTGCTCACCGTCAGCCAGCACCCCCGGGACCGGCAGCTGTACCCCCGGGACGCGACCGGCGGCGCTGTCGTGCCGGTGGCGGGAAGGACTACCGACCCGCGGGTCCGCGCCGTCCGACTCAAGGTCGTCAGCGGAGCTGACGGCTGGGACGAGACGGTGCCCGTCGGGGCTCGCGGCGAGTTCGCCTTTCGGCAGCGGATCACCGCCGCGCTTCGGGAGTACCGATTCGAGTTGCACGTGCTCGGCGACGGCGTTGCCCGACGGGCGGCCCTGTGGGAGGGCGTGGTGTCCGGCGACGTGTACGTCATCCAGGGCCAGTCCAACGCGGTGGCGGCCAGTCAGCGGGGCTCGTCGATCGGTGAGGAGTCCCCGTACGTCCGCAGTTTCGGCTCGACCACAGGCGACCGGGTCCTCTCCGGCGCGGACCGCACCTGGAACTACGCCGTCTCGGGTACGGTCCGGCAGCCCGGCTCGGTCGGCCAGTGGGGGATCCGCGCGGCCCACCGACTCATGGACACCTACCAGGTGCCGGTGGCCGTGATCAACGGCGCGGAGAGCAGCAAGGTCGTGTCGTTCTTCCAACGCAACGACGGCAACCCCGGTGACCTGCGCACCAACTACGGCCGCCTGCGGCAACGACTCACCGCCGCCAGCGTCATCGGCGAGGTCCGGGCGGTGTTCTGGTACCAGGGCGAGGCCGACAACAACGACGCCGCCGGGCACGTCGCCGGGGTCACCGCGCTGTTGACCGACTGGCGGCGGGAGGTCGGCTTCCGGACCGACGGCGGCACCCGGTACTACGTCGTCCAGGTCGGCAGCTCACCGTGCGGAAACACCTCCGGCGGCCCGCTGCGTGAGGCCCAGCGACGGATGGCCGACACCCTGAAGGTGACTGTGCTGTCGACCACCGCCCTGTCGGGCCGGGAGGGTTGCCACTTCGCCTGGGAACAGGGCTACCGGGAGTTGGGCGACCAGGCGTTCGCCGTCTTGGCCCGCGACATCCACCGTGGCCCCGGCGAGGGGGTGGCGGCCCCGAACCCTCGGTCGGCCGCCTTCACCGACGCTCGGCGTACCCAGGTGGTGGTTCAGCTCCGTAGCGTCGACCCACTGACCGTCCGGGCCGGTGCGGGCACCGACTTCACGATCGACGGCAGCACCGCCACCGTCACCGGCGTCGAGTACCGCGAGGGAGGGCGGCTCGTGCTGAGCCTTTCCGGCCCGGCCGACGGCGCAAACCGGTTGAGTTACCGGGGCGATGCCGGGCCCTGGTGTGTGAACGCCGCCGGGGCCGGCCTGCTGGCCTTCCAGGGGCTTCCGATAGCCGGCGGGTAGTCCGCCCAGCAACGGCCCGGTCGAGCGCCGGGGACTGCGAGGGCTGGCTTGCGCTTCGCGGGTTCAGTTGAGGGCGGCGGCCCGGCTGTCCTGCCGGCCGATGAGTCGCCGGAGCCCGGCCAGGGGTGCCGGTCGGTCCGCCAGGTCCACCGGCCCCGGCGCCGGAGTGCGCGCGGGGGGAGCGGACACCGAAGTGGTGAGAGCCAGCAGCACGACGATCCAGGTCAGCCCGTCCACCGACAGTGGGTTCCAGACGACCTCGGTGAACGAGTAGACGATCAGAAGCACGAGGGGCGCCTTGGCGGTGAACGCCTGCCCGTCTTCGACGCCCCGGTGCATCAGGGTGGCCGCCCAGAGGCCGAACAGGGTCAGTGCGACAAGCCCGCCGGAGAAGATGACCAGGACGTACCCGGAGTGGAAGAAGTGGGTGGGTGCCGCTCCGATGTCCTGCAGGTGGAACCACTTCGAGACGCCGACCCCGACGGCCTCCCGACCGCTGAGGTACTCGCGGGCGGCGACCCAGATGTTGCCCCTGTTGCTCAGCGTGGTCTTCGACGCGCTCCAGGTCAGGTACGTGGCAGCTGTCAGTGCGGCGATGACGAACGCGACGCAGATCGCGAAGGGGATCTGCAGGCTCGGCCGCAGGCGCTGCACGAGCAGCGCGGCCAGCACCCAGGCGCATACCGCCCCGACGGCCAGGTAGCTGGTGCGGGAGCCGGTGGCGACGATCACCAGCAGGCAGAACGACGTCGTCACCAGCAACTCATTGCGGCGCATCGCGCAGAACGCGGCCACCAGGGTGAACGACGCGAGCATCGCCACGTAGTTCTCGGAGTTGTAGAAGCTCTTGAACAGCGCCCCGGCCACCGAGCACTTCTCCAGCTTCCCGCCGGTACAGAGTCGCCACGACTGCTCGTACACGGCGGTCGGGATGGTCAGCAGCGCCAGGACCGCCAGCCCGGTGTAGGCCATCGTCCGGACACTCACCGCGGTGCGCGCAGCCATCAACCAGATGGCGAGCAGCAGCAGCGCTGCCGCCCCGTACGCCGGCAGCCGCGAACCGTAGAACCCGCCACCGGTGAGGGCGTCGACGCCGGCAGACCACACCAGCAGCGCCCCGGCCATCGCGATCGAGATCCGCAGCCACACGTCGGATGGTCCGCGCAGCACCGCCCGGCCGGACAACACCAGCCAGGCCAGCAGGGCGATCAGCAGCACGCCGATGAGCACCGAGCTCTTGTCGCCGGCGACCGCTGGCGCCGCGTTGGTGAGCACGGCGAACCCGACCAGGGCGACAGCTGTCGCACTGTCGCCGAAGGAGGCGGCGATGTTGCGCCGGATTCGGATCAACCACAGGGCTACCGCGACGCCACCGACGGTCAGTAGGACACCGAAGATGGTGGTCACGTCAGACCCTTTCTCGGTCAGCTGCCGATGCCGCCTCGGCGTCGGCGTCGCGGGGCGGGTCGCGTCGCAGGGCAGCGACGAGGCACCCCCACAGCAGGACGGCGAGCAGAGCGTCGCACACCAGACTCGACACGACCGCACCCTGCCACCCGTACGCCGGAATCAGCCAGACGTTCAGGCCGGCGTTGACCACGCCGACCGCGATCTGGGCTACCGTCCGGCGTCCCTGCATCCGGGCACCGGACAGGGTATCGGCGGCGAGGTAGTGGATCGCCTTCAGTACCAGCAGCGCGCTCAGGCCCTGCAGGGCAAGGGTCGCGGCCTCGTATTCGGCACCGAAGACCACCGGCATCATCCAGGCGAACGCGACGAGGAGGAGGGATGCCGGCACGCTGAACGCCAGGTAGCGCGGCAGCAGCTTGCGGGTGAGCCGCAGGGCGGCTCGAGGTCCGTTTCGCCCGGCCTCGAAGAAGTTGGGGTACGCGACAGCCGCCATCGACCTGGCGGGCGTGTACGCGAAGTCGACGACGCGGTACGCCGCGGCGTAGATGGCCGCGCTCTCCGTGGTCCCCAGCTTGGAGAGCATCACCTTGTCGAGATCGTTGTACACGGTCTGAGCGGACAGACCCACGGCGAACAGCATGCCGGTACGCGCCTGCGCCAACGATCCCCGGACTTCCAGCGGAGTCCGACCTGCCCCTCGTAGGCCACCCAGGACCACTGCCACGCACACCACCGATGACAGCAGCACCGAGGTCACGGCCCACGCGTGTAGGGTGACCGGTCCGGCCGCCGCGGCCAGCGCGATGACTCCGGCCAACCGGGCGACCTGCAGCAACGCGGGAATGACGGAGGCGAGCAGGATCCGGCCCCGGGCCTGGACCGAGGCAGCCACCGCCTCGATGAGGCGCCAGGCCACCAGATCGGCGAAGGCCAGACAGAAGAGGTCGATCAGGCTCGCCTGGGCACCCCAGATCAGCGCGCCCGCCGCAGCGACAAGCACTGTGGCACCAGCGCCGAACACCACCGACAACATCAGCCCTCGGGCCAGGTGCCGGGCCCACTCGGCGGGCGCGTCGGCGTGACTCTGGAAGATCAGGCTCGGTGCCCCGGCCGACGCGAACGGCGAGATGACCGCCACCAGGGCCGTGATGCCGACGAAGAGGCCGTACGTGTCGATGGGCATTTCCCGCGCCAGCAGCACGAAGAGCGCTCCCTGGGCGAGAGTCCGCAGCAGGGTTCCCACGAAGAATCTGCCGGACTTGCGCAGGAAGGCGTCTCCCCGGCGAGGCGCCCGGTGCCGTGGTGATGCGCTGCGGTCCGGCTCGCCCACGAGGTCGACCGCTCCTTGGGCGAGGGTCATCGTCGTACCGCCTCCACCCATTGTCGGCTGATTCCGGCCGGATCGAAGGCGACCGAGCGGGCGTGCCAGGCCTTCTCGAACTCGACGGGCCCGGGCCGGCCGAAACCCGTCAGGTGCCTGATCGCCTCGGCGAGGGCGGTCGAGGTCGGGGCCGTCGTCAGCACGCCCGGCACCAGGTCCGGCACCATCTCGTCGACGGCGGACACCGGCATCGCGGCGACCGGCAGTCCCACTTCGGCTGCCTCCACGAGGCTGAAACCGAAGGTCTCCGCCAGCGACGGGTGAACGAGCAGGTCGGCGTCGGCCAGCAACCCGTGGACGTCGGGGATCCGGCCGAGGAAGGTCACCCGGTCCGCCAGGCCGCGCTCGCGCGCCCGGGTCTGCAGCAGTGTCCGCTCCTCGCCGTCTCCGGCAAGCGTCAGGTGGTAGGCGGTGGGTAGCTCCGCGAGCGCGTCGATCGCGCACAGGTGGTTCTTCAGGGGGCGGAGCGCGCCGGTGGTGACCAGCCGGATCCGCGCCGGGTCGGCGATTGGCCGGGGCGGGACGAACGGCGCGGTCGGCACCGGATTGGGGATCGTGACGACGCGTGACCCGGAGTGGAGATCGCGCACCGTCCGGGCCACCCCGTCGGACACGGCCACGACCAGCCGCGGCCGGAGAGCACCGAACCCGGACGCGCGGGCGAGCATCCGCACCCGACGGTCGGCCCGCATCCGCTCGGGCAGCAGCGAGTGCTCCCAGGCGATGAACGTCCGAGATGAGCCAGCCAGAGCCGCCCCGACGGGCACGCTGCCCCACAAACCGCTGGCGACGACCTCCACGTCCGGCGGCAGGCTCCGCAACCGGCGGCGCAGCGGGGGGACAGCTTCCACCAGGCGGGTGAGCCGCGACCCGAGGTCCAGGGTGTCGACACGGAGATCGTCGAGTCCCTGCGGGACTCCCCGGGACAGGACGGTCGCGGACACCTCCACGCCGTGGCGTGCGAGCCCACGCATCACCAGGACCGCAGCCCGCTCCATGCCGTAGTACGGCTCGAGCTGCGGCAGTACGAAGTGCAGACGCATCAGTGTGGCCGTTCGGTATCAAGCGGTCGAGTGGGGCTGCTGGGGGCCTTCGACTTGCGCATGGCGACCCGTTCCAGGGTCGACCGGGGTACCAGCCCGAGCGCCGCCAGCACCGCGTTCCGGGCGGACGGAGGCGAGTTGCGGCGGATCGCCCGCACCATCTCCCGTACGCCCTCCCGGTCTCGGGCCTGGAGAGCGTAGCGGAGGGTCTGGGCCGCGATGAAGTCCGAGAAGGTCCCCGGCGCCCACACTCCCTCCCAACGCTGGGCCCAGTGCCACGAGGTACGCCAGTCGGCGCCGGCCGAGATCGACCCGGGGCTGCCCACCGTGTAGACGGCCGTCGCCTCCTCCACCTGGACGATCTTCACCCGGGGCAGCCGGGCGACCCGGACCAGCCAGTCCCAGTCCTGGTGTCGGGGGAGCGTCTCGTCCCAGCGGCACTCGGTTGCCAATTCGTACGTGGTCAGGAGCGTCGACGTGGGCAGCGACTGCCGGCCGATGCCGAGGTGACGGCGGCGGAACAGGTAGTCCTCCGGCAGCATGCCGTCGGGGATCACCTCGGCCGGGGCCGGTGCCGGCAGCGGCTCGGCGCCGTCCTTGCGTTGCAGGATCCGGGATGACACGACGGGGCGGAACCCGGCCGCCGCGACCCGCTCGAGCGCGGGCACCTGTGCCGCCAGCTTCGTCGGCAGCCAGGTGTCGTCGTCGTCGAGGAACGCGACGTGGCTGCCCGGGATGGCGTGGGTGACTCCGAGGTTGCGGGCGTACGACCCGCGCCGGCCGCCGCCGGTGCAGACCACCCGGTCGATGTGCTGCCCCAGGTTCCGCACTGTCTGCGGCACCTCCGGGGTGTCACAGACGACCACGATGTGCACGGATGCGCCCTGCTGGGATCGGGCGGAGAGCACCGCGTCGGCGATGCTGGGGCGGCCCGTGGTGGGGATCACGACGGATACGTTCGGCATTGCGTTCTCCATGCGTTGGGGGTACGACCGGCACACGGCCGCCGGGCACGGCCGTTGGCCGTACCCGGCGGTGTGCCGGTGCGTGGGCGGATCAGCGGCCGCCGGCGCGGAACACCTCGGTCACCGTACGGAGCACCACCTTGACGTCGAGCCAGAGGGACCAGTTCTCGATGTAGAAGTTGTCGAAGCGGGCCCGGTCGGAGATCGGGGTGTCGCCGCGCAACCCGCTGACCTGCGCCAAGCCGGTGAGCCCGACCGGGACGCGGTGGCGCATCGCGTACTGGGGGTATTCGGCCGAGAACTTCTCGACGAAGTAGGGGCGCTCGGGTCGGGGGCCGACCACGCTCATGTCGCCACGGAGGATGTTCCAGAGCTGCGGAAGCTCGTCGAGGGAGGTCCTGCGCATGATCCGACCGATCGGCCCAACCCGCCGGTCGTTGGCGATGGACCAGTTGGTCTGCGACTCGTGCTCGTCGACGGGGCGCATGGACCGGAACTTGATGATGTTGAAAGGTCTCCCGTGCCGACCGATTCGCTCCTGGTAGAAGAAGATGCCGGGGCCGCCGTCGATGAGCGTGGCGACAGCGCAGATGAGGAGCACCGGGCTCAGCAGGAGCAGCGCCACCGAGGCGAACGCGATGTCCGACGCGCGCTTGAGCGCGGACTGCGGGCCGGAGAGGGTGATGTCGCCGATGCTGACGACCGGTACCGCGCCGATGTGGTCGCCGTGCGAACGGGACCCCCAGAGGGGGGTGGCCGCCCACAGGTCGCACTCTGCGGTCCGTGGCCGGGCCAGGATCTCCATCAGTGAGGTCTCGGAGCAGTTCGCGTCCGCGACGATCACCACGTCGCACTCGCGCAGCCGTACCAGGCTGTCGAGGTCGTCGAGGGACCCGATCAGCGGCAGCGCCGACGGGCCGTCCGGGGTGTCGACACAACCCACGAAGCGCAGGCCGTACTGGGGGTAGCGGCGCAGGAGCCGGGCGAGTTCCACGGCGGTGGGGCCGCTGCCGACGATGATGGTGTTGTGCTCGACCCACCGGCGCTTGCGGGCGACGATGGCGAATTCGCGGGTGACAGCCCGCCCGAGGATGACCAGCCCCGCCGAGGCGGCGACACCCCGGGTGAAGCTGAAGACGTACTCGGCGGACTCGTGACGCATCGCCGCGACGATGGCGACAGCGGACGCCGCTGCCAGCAGGCGCCCGCAGAGGCTCGGCACCTCGTCGAGGAAGCTCACGTGACGTCGTGCCCGGTAGAGGCCGCCGCTGGCGAAGACGATCACGGTCAGGACCGTCATGGCCAGCGTCCCGCGCCAGTACTGCTGAGTGACCAGCAGCGGCGTCAGCAGTGCCAGAACGTCGACCGGCGCCGTCATCATCCAGGCCCGCAGCCACCGGGTCCGGGTCGAGGCACGTGAGCCGGCGTACGGCAGGACGGCGGTCGTGTCCAGGCCGGCGCGAGGCTCGTGCTCCACAGGCGCGGGCGCGGGTGCCGGCGGGGCCGAGCGCCGGTCGGCGGGCGACGGCACGGCCGGCGTCTGGTGACCCGAAGTCTGGTGACCGGGAGGCTGGTAACCGGAAGTCTGGTAACCGGGAGGCTGGTAGCTGGCCGGCTGGTAGCCGGGGAACTGGTAGGCGGGAGGGCGACTCCCGCCGCGGCTCCCCTCGTCGTCCCCCTCACCGTCGCCCTGGGCATCGGTGGCGTTGCCGTCGCGGTCATCGGGCGGTGCCGGCCGGTGCCACATGGCGGGCTGGTTGGACATCATGGACCTCCCCGTGAGGGCCGGCTGACCTGGCCGGTCCGTAATTCGAGACAAGGCGGCGGCCGGCAACAGCCACCGGCCGGGTGTTACTTGGCGCTGGCGAGAATCTCGGTGACGGAGTCACGGCGCACGGCATCGTAGAAGGTCTTTGCCTTCTCGGTGTTCGCGAAGACGACGCTCTCGCTGCCCACTCGGCCAGTGCCCTTCGTCGGGCTGGTGACGAAGGTGAGGTTACGGCCGCGAAGGCTCCGCAGGTCTGTCGCCATGCTGACGAGCGACATGTTCTCGTCCACCGACACGGCGCTCGAGGTCGCCTTGACGAAGGAGTTGAGCCGCCCGGGATTGGTGACGATGCCGCCGGACACGGCCTTGTCGAGGATGGCCTTGATGACCTGCTGCTGGTGACGGATGCGGGCGAAGTCGCCGTCGGCGAACTGTTTGCGCTGGCGGGAGTAGTCGAGGGCCGTCTCGCCGTCCATCCGCTGCATTCCCTGTTCGAACTTGCGGAACGGCGGGTGGATCGACGTGAACGACTTCTCCGCGTTGATGTCGACGCCGTCCAGGGCGTCGATGATTTCCTTGAAGCCAGCGAAGTCGATAATCATGACGTGGTCGATTCGCACCGTGGTGAACGATTCGACTGTTTGCACCATCAGCGGAATGCCACCCCAGGCGTACGCTGCGTTGATCTTCGCATCGCGGCCGCCGTGCCCGCCGTTCTTGGCCTTCGGCACGTTCACCCAGGTGTCCCGAGGGATCGAGACGAGCTGCGCGCTGGCCCGGTCCTTCGGGATGTGCGCGACGATGATGGTGTCGGTGCGCGAGCCACCCGTGCTCTCCGGGTCGCGGGAATCGCTCCCCAGGATCAGGATGTTCATCGCGCCGTTGGCCACCGCCTGCGGACGCCCCTCCTCGGGAACGTCGGCGAAGGCATCCACCCGGTCGACGTCCTTCTCGACCGAGCGGAGATAGAGGGCGCCACCGATCATGCTGCCGCCGCCCAGGATCGCCGCGACTACCAGGCAGATGACGAGGACGCGACGCCAGCGAGGGCCACGACGTCGCCGCTTGCCCCCGGCCGGGACATCCTCGTACGGATCGACAGCGTGTGGATCGACGAACTCGGTGTCGGCATCGGTGTACCGCTGAGCACCAGACATGCCGGCGATGCTACTGATTGCGCGTCGCTGTCGTGCACCCTCGTCCTTTCGGGTATCGCGTGCCTGCCGACCGGTGCGGCGAACCCGGCCCTGCGTTCGGACGGACTGCCGGTAACGCCGGCCCAGGAGCGCTCTGCGGGCCCTATTCTGCTGCCCCGGTGGGAGGACGGAAACAACGTGGTCACCGGCTTTCGCGATGACCCTCCCGCCGCCGCCCGAACCCTGCTACAACGGCACCCGTGGATCGAATCAAGCTCCGACGGGCTGTCGCGCGTACCCCACTCGCCCCGATTGCCGCCTTTCCCAAGCGGCTTCGCACTGTCGCGCGGCACGACGCCAAAGTGCTGCGCCGCTCGGCGCGCTGGCTGCTGACCTCCCGCGAGCACCACAACTACACGTACGACCTCACCTCGTTGAGTCGCAACCACCTCGCCTGGTTCGTCAGCGTGGTCTGCGACATCCCGATCAAGCAGGTACGGGCGTACCTCGGCGAGATCGAGTCGGACGACGGCCTGCGCCAGCACCTCCTCGCGGCGATCGCCGCCTCCGACCGGCGCGGCCTCGCCGACAAGGAGATCCGCTACGCCCGACGGATCGGTTGGTACGCCATCGTCCGTGCCACCCGCCCCACCCACGTCGTCGAGACCGGTGTCGACAAGGGACTCGGCAGCGTCGTCCTGGCGTCGGCCCTGCTGCGCAACGCCCAGGAGGGGCACCCGGGCCGGGTCACCTCACTGGACATCAACCCCGAGGCCGGTTACCTCGCCCGGGTCACGCCATGGTCGGAGGTCGTCGACCTGGTGATCGGCGACTCGATCGCCTCGATCGGCGCGCTGGACCGCCCCGTCGACCTGTTCCTGCACGACAGCGACCACAGCCGTGCCCACGAGAAGCGTGAGTTCGACGCCGTGGAGCCCAAGCTCGCCCCCGGCGCGATCCTGCTCACCGACAACGTCACCAGCACCAACGTGCTCGCCGAGCACGCCGAACGCACCGGCCGGCGGTTCCTCGCCTACCGGGAGACCCCAGCCAACCACTGGTACCCGGGCGACGGGATCGGCGTGGCATGGTAACCGGGTGCGGCTGACCTCGATCCACACGTACCCCGTCAAGGGTTGTCACCGGCTCGACCACGACGGCGCGTTCGTGCACCAGTGGGGCCTGGCCGGCGACCGGCGCTGGATGGTCGTGGACGCCGACGGCGTCGGCGTCACCCAGCGGGACACGACCCGGCTGGTCAACCTGCGCGCCGCCGTGCGCCCCGGGGGCCTGTCGCTGCGCGCCGACGGGCAACCCGACCTCGACGTGCCCGAGCCGGCCGGCGGCGAACCGGTAGCGGTCCGTACGTTCCGCAGCCGCACCTTCCCGGTCCCCGCGCTGCCGGCCGGCCAGGCGGCCGACGACTGGCTCGGCGCCCTGCTCGGCCGACCGGTCCGACTGGTCTGGCTGGCCCAGCCGACCCGCCACCTGGCCGCCGGGACCCGCGAACACGACACCGGTGAGCAGGTCAGTTTCGCCGACGCCTACCCGGTGCTGCTGGCGAACGCCACCTCCCTCGACGCCCTCAACGACTGGCTGGCCGAAGCGGGGGAGGAACCGGTGCCGATGACCCGGTTCCGACCCAACCTGGTCATCGACGGTGCGCCGGCCTGGGCCGAGGACGACTGGGTGGGCCGGCGGCTGCGCATCGGCGAGCGGTCGTTCCAGGCCGCCGGGCCGTGCGACCGCTGCGTGGTGACCACCACCGACCAGGAGACCGGGGTACGCACCAAGGAGCCGCTGCGCACCCTCGGGCGGCACCGCAACGTCAGGCAGAAACTCCTCTTCGGACTCAATCTGGTGCCGCTCGACAGCGGACCGCTGGCGGTGGACGCCCCGATCGTCATCGCGCCCTGACCGGGCCGCCGACCGGCAATCGGCACCCCACGGTCACCGTCCGTCGATGCTGTCTTAGCTTTGGCTTAGCCCGCTTGTCGGCACCCGATCGGGTCCGGCAGCATCGCCGTCGTGACGGACGGAAGCGCTGTCGACATCACCATCGACCTGGACCATCCTCCAGCGGACCGGCCCGCGCCGTCGTCCGGCGCGAAGCCCTGGCTGGTCGCCACCGGCGTCACCATCCTCGCGGCGACTCTCGGACTCACCCTCACCCTGCGCTCCGGCTCCACCCCGGCCTGCGCCGCCGGTCGGACGCTGGCCGCGCCGCCCACCGGCAACGCCACGCACACCGGCAAGGCCACCTTCTACGACTCCGAGGGTGCCGGCGGCAACTGCTCGAACCCGGCTGCCCCGGCCAACCGGCTCTACGTCGCGCTCGGTCCGACGGAATACTCCGCCGGTGCCGCCTGCGGCGGATTCCTCGACGTCGTCGGCCCCAAGGGCACCGTCCGGGTGCTCATCATGGACCAGTGCCCGGAGTGCGAGCCCGGCCACCTCGACCTGTCCCGCGAGGCGTTCGCCCGGATCGCCGACCCCGTCCAGGGCCTCGTTGCGGTCACCTACCGCGCGGTGGTCAACCCACCGCTGCCCGGACCGCTCACCTTCCGGATCAAGGAGGGCGCGTCGCAGTGGTGGTTCGCCGTCCGCGTCGGCAACCACGGCAACCCGCTGCGGTCCGTCGAGGTCCGGCAGCGTGACAGCGACCCGTGGCAGTCGGCCGCCCGGCAGGACTACAACTACTGGCTGATCGCCTCCGGCGCCGGGCCGGGCCCGTTCAACGTCCGGGTCACCGACGTGTACGGCAACCGGGTCACCGTCGGCGGCATCCGGATGGCGCCGGGCCAGGTGCAGAACAGCACGGTCCGGATGTACGCGCCCGGTGCCGGGGCCGCCCCGCGTCGCCCGTCCGCGTCGACCCGACCGCCGAGCAGCCGACCCTCCGTCACGCCGACGCCTACTCGTCGCTCGGTCGAGGTGGCGAGGACGAGCGCCCCGGCCACCGACGCGCCGACCACCAGCTCGGCCCGGGCCAACGCCCGATGGTGCGAGGGCTGACCGCTCAGTCGGCCACCCTCAGATCCAGCCACATCAGAATCTCGTCCCGGTCATCATCGGAGGCGACCCGCAACGCGCCCGGCAGCCGGCCGATCTCCCGGTACCCCAGGCGCCCGTAGAACTTGTCCAACCCCAGCCCGTCGCGCACCGTGACGTGCAGCGCCTCGTGGCCAAACGTCCTGCCCAGTCGGGCGGCCTCCAGCATCAGCGCCGAGCCGTAGCCGGCGCCCTGGGTGTCCGGGTGGACCATCACCCGCTTCAGCACACACCAGTGCGCAGTGAGCGGAAAACGGTTGTCACTGAAGATCAGCATCGCCGCCAGCCGATCCCCGGAGTAGCCGACCAGCAGCCGGTCCGGTCCGTCGGCGATGCCGGCGAAGGTCGGATCGGCGGTGACGAGCACGTCGGTGGCGGTGACCGGTGGCACGAAACCGACCGCCCCACCGGCGTTGCTGACGTCCACCCACAGGTCGACGATCTCGGCACGCAGTTGCGGGGTCAGGTCAGGATCGAGGACGAAGCGCAGACTCACGCTCGCCATCCTGACCCGACGACCAGGCCCATGGCCCGCGACAGTGACGCGCCCGACAACCGGTCCTGGCTCTGTCCGAGCCAGGAGCCGGCGTCACGCAATGCTGATGTAGGGCCGACGGGATTCGAACCCGCACTGGTGCGGACCTAAACCGCATGCCTCCTGCCGTTGGGCTACGGCCCCTTGAAGCTGTACTCCACCAGCGTCCACGGCCACTCAAACCGACGCGGCAGTCGCCTGCCTAACGGAAAGCCGGTCGGAGTAACCGCATTGGAATCGTAGACCACCTCGGGCTCGACGAGTGCAGGCCGTCGCTGGCCAGCGTAGGTGGAGGTTTGGCTGTGGCAATTGGGGCAGAGCAGGCGGAGGTTGCGTGGCCGGTTGTCGAGGAAATCGCCATTGATGTGGTCCACATGCAGGGTCAGACGGGCGCCTTGCCACGTTGACCCGATGCCGCACACCTCGCAGGTCTCGGGGAGACCAATTGTCGCCAAGGCGCGTTTGAGGCGGATGCCCGGAATCCGGCGAGATCCGTCTGGCAGTACTACCAGCAGCTCTGTAGGGGACATCCGCCGCCAACGCCGTCCCTTGTTGTGCGCGCTGCCGGTGAAGTGCGACGTGTCGATGCCGAACCTCTTGAGCTGTCGGCTGATGTGTGCGTGCGAGCCACCGCTGACGCGAACGCCGAGCAACCGCATCACCTCGGTGATGTTGTGTGCGGCGGCGGCAGCGCAGGCCAGCGCTTCGGGCGTGTATTTGTATCGAACCACTGACGGACCGTAGCGAACCGGTCCGACAGGTCAGTCCAGGCCGAGGTCGCGGCGGAGCTTGGCGACGTGCCCGGTGGCCTTGACGTTGTAGAGCGCCCGCTCGACCTTGCCGTCGGCGTCGATCACGAACGTCGAGCGGATCACGCCGGTGACGGTCTTGCCGTAGAGCTGCTTCTCGCCGTACGCGCCGTAGGCGGTCAGCACGGTCTTGTCCGGGTCCGACACCAGCGCGAAGGTGATGGCGTCGCGCTCGCGGAACTTCGCCAGCTTCTCCGGCTTGTCCGGGGAGATGCCGACGACCTCGTAGCCGGCGGCCTGGAGTGAGGCGAGCGAGTCGCGGAAGTCGCAGGCCTGCTTGGTGCAGCCGGGGGTCATCGCGGCCGGGTAGGCGTACAGGACGACCTTGCGACCTCGCAGGTCGGCGAGGGAGAGCTGGTCGCCGGTGTCGGTGGCGAGGGTGAACTCGGGCGCGGGGTCACCGGGGGAGAGGCGGTCGGGCGAGGTCATGGTCCCGACCCTACCGCCGTGGCGGCGGGCGCTGCCGTCGGCGGGACGCGTCGGCGGGCCTGACCTGGAGTGATCAAGCCCATGCGTTGTTGCCAGAGTCTGGCAACAACGACGGTTGGGAAATAGGCTGACCCACGCCGGCCCGGTCGGGCCCGCTGACGCGTGGGAGGTCGCGTGGAGACACTGGCGATGCACATCTCGAACGGGATCATCGACGGTCCCGTGGCAGCGATCTTCGCTGCGCTCGCTCTTGCCGCGCTCACCGCCTGCGTGCTGCGCGGCCGACGCGACCTGGACGACCGGCTGGCCCCGATGGCCGGCCTGGTGGCGGCGTTCATCTTCGCCGTCCAGATGCTCAACTTCCCGATCTTCACGGCCGGTGTCAGTGGTCACCTGCTCGGGGGCGCGCTCGCCGCCATGCTGGTCGGCCCGTGGGTCGGCGCGCTCTGCGTGGCAGTGGTGCTTGTCGTGCAGGCGCTGATCTTCGGCGATGGCGGCGTGGCGATGCTCGGCCTCAACATCACGAACATGGCCTTGCTCGGCACCGCCGCGGCGTACGCGCTGATCGCACTGCTGCTGCGGGTGCTGCCCCGCACGCGGGCCGGTCTGGCCGTGACCGCGTTCGTCGCCGCGACGCTCAGCGTGGTGGTGGCGTCGCAGGGCTTCGTCCTGGAGTACTGGCTGGGTGGCACCACCGACCTGGGTAACAACCTGGGTGGCCTGGCCGGCACGATGGCCGGCGTCCACCTGCTGATCGGCATCGGCGAGGGCCTGATCACCGCGACCACTGTGCTCACCGTCGCGAAGGTGCGCCCCGACCTGGTGTACGCGCTGCGATCCCTGCGCGCGCCCGCCGCCCCCGCCGTCCCGGTCGCCGGAGGTGTCCGATGAAGAACCGCTCCTGGGCCTTCCTGGCCGGCGGCCTGCTGGTCGCCCTGCTGCTCGCCGGCGTGGTGAGCAACTACGCCTCCTCGCACCCGGATGGGCTGGACTCGTCACTGCTCAAGGGCTGCACGGTCGACGCCGACGACAACATCGTCGGGGGTAGCTGCCCGGCCCAGCAGGCCCGTGACCACGAGTTGGCCGACAGTCCGCTCGCCGACTACGGCGTCCGGGGCGTGCGGAACAGCTTCGTCTCCACCGGCCTCTCCGGGGTGCTCGGGGTGCTGCTCACCTTCGCGATCGGGGCCGGCGGGTTCTGGCTGCTGCGGCGTCGAGGTGGCACCCCGACCGATGCTGACGCGGCGACGCCCACCGAGGGCGACCCCGTGACGTCCGGCGACGTCCGGCGTCGCGCCGACGCGGCCAGCTGAGCAGGGGTACGCGGATGGGGGCCGGTCACGGGCACGTGCTGTACCGCGAGTCGGACTCGCCGGTGCACCGGCTCCCGCCCGAGGTCAAGATCGTGGCGATGGTGGTCTTCACCCTTGCCGTGGTGGCCACCCCACGCGAGGCGTTCTGGGCCTTCGGCGCGTACGCCGTGCTGGTGGCGGCGGTGGCGGCGCTGGCCCGGGTGGGCCCACGGTGGTTGCTCAGCCGGGCGCTGATCGAGCTGCCGTTCGTGCTGTTCGCCGTGGCACTGCCGTTCCTCGGCAGCGGCGACCGGGTCGAGGTGCTGGGCCTGCGGTTGTCCGAGGACGGGCTGCACGGCGCGTGGAACATCCTGGCCAAGGGCACCCTGGGGGTGCTCGCCTCGCTGCTGCTCGCCGCCACCACCACCACCCGGGACCTGATCGTGGGACTGGACCGGCTGCACTGCCCGCAGGTGCTCACCCAGATCGCCACGTTCATGCTGCGCTACCTCGACGTGTTGGTCGGCGAGGCGCGGCGGATGCGGGTGGCCCGGATCTCCAGGGGCGACGACCCGCGCTTCCTGTGGCAGTTGCGCGGCTTCGCCGCCGGGGTCGGGGCGTTGTTCCTGCGCGCCTTCGAGCGTGGCGAGCGGGTCTATCTGGCGATGCTGTCCCGGGGCTACACCGGGCGGATGCCAGCCGTGTGGCAGGGCGAGGGTGCGGCGAGCGCTGGTCAGTGGCTGGTAGCGGCGACGGTGCCGGTGTTGGCGGCCTCCATCGCCGCCACCGCCGTCGTGCTGTCATGATCGGTGTCGTGCAGACCGCTGCCTCGCTGGACGTTCGGGGCGTTCGCTACGCGTACCCGGACGGGCACGTCGCCCTTCAGGGGGTCGACCTGAACGTGCCGCGTGGCGACCGGGTGGCGCTGCTCGGGCCCAACGGCGCCGGCAAGACCACCCTGGTGCTGCACCTCAACGGCATCCTCACCCCGACCGAGGGCAGCGTGAGCGTCGGCGGGCTGACTGTCACCCCGGATCGGGCCACCCTGGCCGAGGTGCGCCGCCGGGTGGGCATCGTCTTCCAGGACCCGGACGACCAGTTGTTCCTGCCCACGGTGGCCGAGGATGTGGCGTTCGGGCCGGCGAACCTGGGTCTGCGGGGGGCCGAGCTGGCCGCCCGGGTGGACGAGGCGCTCGCCGCGGTGGGGATGAGTGAGCATCGGGACCGGGCCCCGCAGCACCTGTCGTTCGGGCAGCGCCGCCGGGTGGCGGTGGCCACGGTGCTCGCCATGCACCCGGAGATCCTGGTGCTCGACGAGCCGTCGTCGAACCTGGACCCGGCGGCGCGTCGGGAACTCGCCGAGATCCTGCGCGGCCTGCCGGTGACCCTGCTGATGGTCACTCACGACCTGCCGTACGCGGCGGAGTTGTGCGAGCGTTCGGTGATCCTGGACGACGGCCGGATCGTCGCCGACGCCCCCACCCGCACCCTGCTCAACGACACCCCGCTGCTGGCGAAGCACCGCCTGGAACTCCCCTACGGCTTCACCCCAAACCCGTAACCCGCCCCCCGACCGGACCGCTATGGAACCAAACGGGCACCACAACTCCATGATCGATTAGGGCGGGCGCCTCGCCCTGCGCGTTCCGTCAGGGGGTTGGTACGGCGGGTGCGGTCGTGCGGGAGGTGGCGTGTAGGCGCAGGATGCCGGCGGCTGTCGCGCCGGCGCCGGTGATCAGGAAGAGCGCCACCATCACCCGGGCGGCCACCGGTGACCAGGGCACCGGGGCGATGGCGTTGGCGAACACGGCGGCGTTCGACGCTCCGGCGAAGAGCGCCAGGCAGGCTCCGGCCAGCGCGGTCACGAAGTCGGCGGCCGGGCGGCGGCTCAGCGCGTACCAACCGGCGGCGATCGCGCCGAGGCCGGTGAGCAGGGACCAGATCTGCCCGGAGAGCAGCCCGACCAGCACGCCGCCCACGCCCTGGGCGCCAGCGTCCAACTCCCGTCCCACCGGGTACCCGACGGCCAGCACGCCGCCGACGATCAGCAACACGCCGAGCGCGGACAGCGCGCGTGCGCCGGCCGGGGCGGTGGCGGCGAACAGGCCCAGCGCGCCCACCGCGAGCAGCCCCACGATGGTCACGGCCCACCAGGTGTACGCGTCCGGCGGCGGCACCCAGTCCAGCGTGCCGCCGATGGCCACCGGGTCGGTGCCGTCGCGCAGGGGGATGGTCCAGTCCCGGACCCGGTGCTCGCGGTCTGGTGCGGCGCGTACCGCGGCCGGTGGTGCCGACTCCTGCCACAGCGCGCGCTGGTCGTGCCAGCGCGCGGTGGTGCCGTCGTCGATCCGTTTCCAGGAGGGTGCGGCGGCCGGGTCTGCCTCGGCCGGGAGCGCGGTGTCCCCGGCGATGGTGCGGTTCAGGTACGTGGCGGGGGAGTGGCTGTTCTCGAAGACCCCGTCCGGGCCGACGCGTAGGTACGGCTCACCGGAGTAGCCGATGACCTCGATGGCACGGCCGGTGCGGTTGGTCAGTTCCAGTCGGGCGCCCGCCTCGATGACGCGTACCTCAAGCCCTGGCCGCGCCGGTGCGACCCCTGTGGTCCGGGTGCGGTAGTCGGTGCCGTCCGGTGCGTCCGCGCCGTGCGCGGCGGCGGGCGCCGCGCTGATCACCGTCACCAGGCCGGCTGCGGCGGCGATCAGGCCGGCGCGGCTCAGCAGGGTACGAATCACTTGCCGGCCGCCGCCACTGCTGCGGTGAGAGCGTCCGGGGTGGGGTTCTCGACCTGTTGACCGTTGACCTTCACGGTCGGGGTGCCGGTGACGTTGCTCCGGCTGGCGTCGTCGGTGACGTGTTCGGTCCAGGTCCGGTACGTCTCGTCCTTCACGCAGCCGCCGAAGGAGCCCCGGTCGAGGCCCACGCTGGTGCCGATGTCGATGAGCTGGTCGTCGGTGAGCCCGGCGCTGCCCTCCGGCGGCTGCTGGGCGAAGAGCGCCTTGGCGTACTCGTGGTACTTGCCGTCCGCCGCCGCGCAGCCGGAGGCGGCCGAGGAGCGGGTGGAGTACTGGGTGGTGGAGAAACGGTTGAGGTACGCGACCGGGTGGTAGACCACTGTCGCCTTGTTCTCGGCCACCAACTGTTCGAGCGTCGAGCCGCTGGTCTGTTCGAACTGCTTGCAGGCCGGGCAGAGGAAGTCCTCGTAGACGTCGACAGTGACGGGCCCGCCGCCGGTGACGATGCCGGTGCCGTCCGCGTTGGCGCCGGGTGGCGTGGTGAAGCTGTCGGAACGCTGGTTGGACCAGACGACCCACCCGACGACGCCGGCGATGACCAGGACGACTACTGCGGCGGCGGAGACCCAGATCGTGCGGCGGCGGCGCCGCTCGCGGGCCAACTGCTCGCGGACCACCCGGGCGGCGTCCCGCTGCCCCTTGCGACTACTCATCCTCGTCCTCCACAACGGGTTCGCCGGACAGCCACCCGTCCACCGATACCGGCGTACGCGGCCAGATCAGCAGAAATCCGGCCAGCACCAAGAATCCCAGGTCCCGGAGGATCTCCGGGAGGTAACTGGGTGCTTGCCCCGCCGCCAACTGCCCGCCGCTGCCGAAGCAGCCGCAGTCGATGGCCAGCCCACGCGTCCAGGCCGAGGCGATCCCCGCGATGAAGACCACCAGCAGCGCGGCGGACACCCCGGCGACGAGCCTGGTGGCCAGCCCGAGCAGCAGCAGCACACCCAACGCCAGCTCGACGAAGGGCAGGGCCGCGCCAATCACCGTCGCCACGTCGTACGGCATCACCTGGTACGCGTTGACCGCCCGCCCGGAGGCGGCGAGATCGCTGACCTTCGACGCGCCGGCGACCAACCAGACGGCGGCGAGGCCGAGCCGGGCCGCGATGCCGAGCCACGGGCGGACCAGTGGCCAACGGCCGCCCCGGGTGGAAGGTGCTGTCACGCTCATTTGTCGTCCCGTCCGCGCCGGAAGTTCCGCGTTCAGCCGGTCAGGGCGTCGCCGACCGCCTCGACCAGGTCGTCCCGGGCCCGGGCGACCCGGGAACGGATGGTGCCGACGGGCACCCCTTCGACGGCGGCGGCCTCGGCGTACGACAGGCCGAGCAGTTGGGTCAGCACGAACGCGGAGCGGCGGTCGGGGCCGAGGCGGCGGACCAGGTCGGCGGCGCCGAGCTGACCGGCCGGGTCCGGGTGCGGTCGGTCGGTGTACGCGTTCGCCGCCAGGCGCTCGTCGAGGCGCCGACGCCTGACGACAGTGCGCAGGTGGTCGGCGCAGGCCCGGCGGGCGATGCCGAGCAGCCAGGTGCGGACGCTGGAGCGACCCTCGAAGGCGGGGAGGGCACGGAACGCCCGAAGGTAGGTCTCCTGGGTCAGGTCGTCGGCGCTGTCCGGGTCGACCAGGGCGGCGGCGAACCGCCAGACGTCGGCCTGGGTCAGCCGGACGAACGCCGCCTGGGCGGTGGGGTCACCGTCGCGGGCGGTCAGCGCCCACCCGGTTGCCGGGTCCCGGGCGACCTCGTCGACCGGTTCTGCCGGACCGGCGGCACCGGGGTCACGCGGGACAGGGATCACGACACATCAGGTTACGCGGCAGCCGGCGGCGCGTCAGGGTCGTTCGGCCCGTGGATGGTCTGCGCCACGTCGGGAACTTTTCCCCGATCCGAGCCGACTACCACTTCATGACGTGCGACAACCGACGCGCCCACCCCCCTCGGGTCGCCGAATGGGACACCCATCGGCGACCATGGCCGGCATGACTGTCGCCCCCCGCCGCTGGGCCGCCAGGCTGGCCGCAGCCGCCGGCCTCCTGGTCACCGTCGTCGCCTTGTTGATCGCGCCAGCCACTTCCGCGAGCGCCCACGCGGTGCTGGAGAGCAGCAGCCCGGCCGCCGCCTCCATCGTGCCGAGCGGGCCGTCCGAGGTGGTCCTCACGTTCAGCGAGTCGGTCCGCAAGGTGCCCGGCAAGATCCGCGTCATCGCGCCGGACGGTTCCCGGGCCGACCGGGGTGAACCGTCGTTCAACGGCGGTGTGGTGACCATTCCGGTGGACCCGGCCGGTGCCCGCGGCACCTACCTGGTCAGCTTCCGGGTGATCTCCGCCGACAGCCATCCGGTCTCCGGGGCGTACACCTACTCGGTCGGCGCACCCTCGACCCCACCCGTCGACTCCGGCACTGACAGCCGCGCCAACCCGGTGGTGGGCACGGCGGTGAAGGTGGCCCGCTTCCTCGGCTACGCCGGCCTGGTGCTGCTGGTCGGGCCGGCGCTGGTGCTCGCCGCGCTCTGGCCGCGACGGCTCTCCCGGCGGGGGCCGACCCGGCTGGCCTGGACCGGCCTCGGTCTGGTTGCCTTCGCCACAGTCGCCGACCTGTGGTTGCAGGTGCCCTACACGGCCGGCGGTGGTCTCTTCGACGTCACCGGCGAGGGGTTCGGCAGCGTGTTCGGCAGTGCCTTCGGCGCCGCCCACCTGGTCCGACTCGGCCTGCTGGCGGCGTCCGTCTTCCTGCTCCGCCCGCTGCTGGCCCGGCCCGCCGGCCGCGCGGACGCGATCATCCTGGCCGTGCTCGGTGGCGCCGCCCTGCTGACCTGGCCGCTGGCCGGGCACCCGGCGGCCTCCCCGGCGCCGGCGGTCTCCGTGGTGGTCGACGCGGTCCACCTGGGCAGCATGGCGGTCTGGCTGGGCGGTCTGCTCATGCTCGCCGTCTTCCTGCTGCGCCAGGCCGACGAGCGGGAGTTGGGCGCGATCCTGCCGATCTGGTCGCGCTGGGCGGCGCTCGCCGTCTCGGCGCTGCTGCTGGCCGGCACCGTCCAGGCGCTGATCGAGGTGGCCACCCCGCAGGCGCTCTTCGACACCACGTACGGGCGCTTGCTGCTCGCCAAGATCGGGTTGTTCGCGCTGGTCATCGCTGTTGCCGCGTACTCCCGGAAGTTGGTGCGCAGCCGCGTCGCGGCGCAACGCCCGGCACCGGTGCGCCGGGCGGTCCTGGTGGAGTTGGCCGTCACAGTGGTGGTGCTGGCCGTGTCCGCCACGCTCGTGCAGACCACGCCCGCCCGCACCGCCGCGGCCGGCCCGTCCGCCGGGGCCGAGGCCGGCTTCTTCAGCACCAGGCTGTCCAACCCGCTGCTGACCGTCGAGGTCGAGGTGAGCCCGGCCGAGCGGGGCAACAACTCGGTGCACCTGTACGCGTACGACAAGGCCAACCAGCCACTGCTGGTCGCGGAGTGGAAGGCGACGGTCGCGCTGCCCTCGGCCGGGATCGAGCCGATCGAGGTGCCGTTGCTCCGGTTGACCGACAGTCACGCCTACGGCGACATCAGTCTGCCGACCCCCGGCGAGTGGCAGCTGAAGATCACCGCCCGAACGACCGACATCGACCAGGCCACGGTGACCGCCACCGTGCCCATCCGTTAGAGAGGTTCGCGAAACCCATGACCCGATTCCGGCGTACCGCAACCGCCGCTGCCGCCCTGGCGTTCACCGCCGCCGCCACCGCTGTGCTCGGCTTTGCCGGACCGGCGTCCGCGCACGTCACAGTGAACCCGAAGGAGGCGACCCAGGGTGGCTACGCCCGGGTGGCGTTCCGGGTGCCCAACGAGAGCGACAGCGCGTCGACCACCAAGCTGGAGGTGGTGCTGCCGGAGAACGCCCCGGTCGGCTCGGTGTCGACGATGCCGGTGCCCGGCTGGACTGTCGCCACGGAGAAGCGGAAGGTGGACCCGCCGATCGAGGTGCACGGCAGTCAGCTCACCGAGGCGGTCTCCAAGATCACCTGGACGGCCTCCGGTGACGCGGGGGTGAAGCCGGGTCAGTTCCAGGAGTTCCCTGTCTCGCTGGGGCCGCTGCCGCAGGTCGACTCGATGGTCTTCAAGACCCTGCAGACCTACTCGGACGGCAACATCTCGCGGTGGATCGACGAACCGGCGCCGGGTGCCGAGGAGCCGGAGCACCCGGCCCCGGTGCTCACCCTTGCCGCCGCGGCGGCGCCGTCGGGTTCGGCGTCGCCGGCCGCAGCCGTCGCCTCGCCCGACGACGATGACGACGACGACGGCAACGGGCTCGCTGTCGGCCTCGGTGTGGCCGGTCTCGTCGCCGGTCTGGCCGGCCTGGTGCTGGGTGGGCTCGCGTTCACGCGTACCCGTCGGGAGCCGGTCGCCAAGGCCTGACCCTGTTCATCCGCTGGCCCGCCGGATCTTCCGGCGGGCCAGTGTGCTTTTCGGAGTCGATGTCGGCCGTGCCGTGGATATCCCCTGATCAGACGGTGTACGTCGGTAAGGTCGGCCGGGTGTTTGGCTACGGAGGGGGGACGGTGCGGATGCGGTTCGTGCGGGTGATCGCCGGAGTGCTGCTGTTGGTGGTGGGAATTCCGGCGCTGTTCGCCGGTGGCGGGCTGTGGCTGGTGACCCGACACGCCGATCCCGACGGGTCCTTCGCCGCCCGTTTCGAAACGGTCCGCACACCCGGTCACGCGATCGTCGTCACCGACCTCGACCGGTTGCTGCGGCAGGAGGCGCCCTTCGCGCGTACCGAGCAGACCCGGCTGCGTCTGGACGCCCGCACCACGGGCGGGCCGGCCTTCGTCGGACTGGCGCCCACCGCCGAGGTGCGGGGCTGGCTGGAGGCGGTGCCGCACGCCACGGTCCGCCGGGTGGCGCTGGCCCGGGGTCCGCTGCCGGTCCGGCTCGATCCGGCCGGTCCGGCCGCCGACACCCCGGGCGTCGCACCGGCCGACGGGCCGGTCACGCCGCTGGGCCGGCCCTTCTGGGTACGCGAGGGGATCGGCTCGCTGGAGTGGAGCGCGGACGACCTCGCCGGCGAACCCATGAGCCTGGTGGTGATGCGCCCGGACGGCGAGGGCGACCTGGCCCTGGACCTGCACGCCGAGTTGCGGGTCGGGTGGACCGGCCTGGCCACCTGGGGTCTGCTGACCGTCGGCGTGCTGCTGGTGGTGTGCGCGGCGCTGCTCCTGCTGCGGCCGCTACGGCCACGCGAGGTGATCTTCGTGGTCGAGCCGGATCAGGTGCCGGTGCTCGCCGGGCGGCTCGGGGTCACCTCGCTGAGTGGCCTGGGTTCCCGCCGACCCGATCCGAACCCGCCGTCGCCGACGCGACAACTCGCCCCGGTCGGCGCCGGGGCCCTGGAATCCGCCCGGTCGGCGATCGGCGGGGCCCGCGCAGCCACCCTCGCCGACCTGGACGAACCGGTCCGGTTGCCCCGCCCGCCGGAGGTGACGCTGAGCCTCGCCTGGCCGCCGGCCGACGTGGAAGAGCCCACGACCCGGCCGGTGGCGGCCGCACCGGGCGACGACCCGGCCCGTGGCGGCCCGGTCGGGTGACAGCCCAGACGGTGGCGGTGGGTGAGACAGCGAGTGGCCCTCCGCGCTGCCGACGCGGAGGGCCACCCTCACCGGGGGATCGGTGCTACCCGAGCGACGCTTGAGGTAGATGAGGACAGGTTAGCGTTGAACGTGGCTACTCGGGAGGTCTGTCCAATTGGTGCGATTTTCCGCACTGGGTCCCGAGCGCACCGGCAACACCGCCAGCAGCAGCAGGCTGAGCAGCACGTAGGTGTTCTGCACGACGAAGTCCACCGGGTCATGAGTGCGGACCGGTCCCGCCCCCCAGGCCTGGAACGTCACCACGCCGTAGATGGTCACGGCGGTGATGCCCAGCGCGAGCCCGGCCAGCCAGCGACGCCGGCGTGCCTCGTCCGGGCGGTCCGCGCTCAACGCCGCGTCGGCGAGCAGCACCACCGCCGGCACGAACCAGTAGATGTGGTGGGTCCAGGTGATCGGGCTCGCCAGGGAACCGACCAACCCGGTCAACGTCAGCCCGGTCAACGGGTCACCGGCCCGCGCTGCGCGGGCGGCCCGCCACAGCCCGTAGCCGGCGACCGCGGCGACCAGCAGCAGCCAGAGCAGCCGGTCCGGCTTCTCCGGCTCGGTGAACCGGCTGAGCAAGCCGAACAGCGACTGGTTGCCGACGATGTCGGTGCGTCCCACCCGCTCGGTGGTCCACAGCTCGTGCGTCCAGAACCGCCATGAGTCACGTGGGGCGATCGCCGCCGCGAGCACTGTCGCCGCCGCCGCTGTCGCGCTCGCCACCGCCGCGGCCCGCCACCGCCGGGTGGCCAGCAGGTACACGATGAAGATGCCGGGAAAGAGCTTGAGCGCCGTCGCCAGCCCCACGCCCACCCCGGCCCAGCGTCGCGCCTGCGGCACCGCGAACAGCAGGTCGGCCAGGATCAGCACGACCAGCAGCATGTTGATCTGGCCGAAGGTGATCGTCTCGCGGATGCTCTCCACAGCCAGCACCAGCAGTACGGCGGAGATCAGGGTGAACGTTCGGGGCAGGTGGTGTCGGGCGATCACCGGGGTCACCAGCCACCGGGTGGTCAGCACCACGGCCAGCACTGTGAGCGCCGTGAAGATCGCCACGGTGGCGCCGAGCCGCAGCAGACCGAACGGCCACAGCAGTAACGCGCTGAAGGGTGGGTAGGTGAAGTACAACTCGCCCTGCACCCGGTCGGGTTGGACGTAGTCGTAGAGCGGGTGGCCGACGCGCCACCAGTCCATCGCGGACATGTAGATCTTGAGGTCGAAGAAGTTGTGCACGAGGCCGGGCAGATACAGCGCTGGCAGCACGGCGCTGAGGGCCACCACCGCGACCAGACGACGGACCGTACGGCCGCCGGGATCGTCTTCGGTGACGGCGGGCGGTGCGACGGGTTCTGCTGGCACCCCGAAACCCTAGCGGGCCGGTCCGCCGAGAGCGCGCAGCCGCGAGGCGTGGGCTGCGCGTAGGCTGTCCCGGTGGCTGATCTCCTCGTCTGGATCGACTGTGAGATGACTGGGTTGGACCTCGGCAGGGACAAACTGATCGAGGTTGCGGCACTGGTCACCGATCCCGACCTCAACGTGCTGGGTGACGGTGTCGACGTGGTCATCCACGCCGACGAGGCGGCGTTGGAGGGGATGCCGGAGGTCGTGCAGACCATGCACGCCAGGTCCGGCCTCACCGAGGAGGTCCGTCGTTCGGTGGTCACCCTCGCCGAGGCCGAAGACCTGGTCCTGGAATACGTCCGCACCTTCGTCAAGGATCCGCGTACGGCGCCGCTGTGCGGCAACTCGATCGCCACCGACCGGGGCTTCATCGCCCGGGACATGCCCCGCCTCGACGCCCACCTGCACTACCGGATGATCGACGTGTCGTCGATCAAGGAACTCTGCCGCCGCTGGTACCCCCGGGTGTACTTCGGCCAGCCGCAGAAGGGGCTCGCGCACCGGGCGCTGGCCGACATCCGGGAGAGCATCCGGGAGCTGGAGTACTACCGGCGCACCGTCTTCGTTCCGCTGCCCGGCCCGGACGTCGAGACCGCCAAGGCCATCGCCGCCGAACTCTGACGCCTGCGGCGCTGACCGGCAACCCGCTGGACGTGCCCGGCCGTGGTGTGGCTATTATTGGTCCGCACCCCGCCCGGAGCGATCGACCGGGCGACGGCGGCATGGTGGCTGTAGCTCAGTTGGCAGAGCACCGGGTTGTGGTCCCGGTTGTCGTGGGTTCAATTCCCATCAGTCACCCCACTGGTTTCACTGCTCAGGCCCCCTCCTCGGAGGGGGCCTGAGTCGTTGTGGGGGCCAAAGAGGGGTCCACGCGAAAGCCCCCTCCGAAGAGGGGGCTTTCGTCGGCTTGCTCAGGCGGTCGGCGTGGGGGACGGGGTGACAGTGCCGTCCGGCGTCGGCGTGGTGGCGTCCGGGTCGGCCGGAGGCTCGTACGGAAGGGCGCTGCCCTTGACGTACTCGTCCCAGCTCATGTTCCAGTCGGTCCAGCCGTTGCCGTTCTGGAGCTTGCGCTCGGTGCCCTTGACCGTGATCGGGTCGCCGATCTGGGTGTTCTTGAAGAGCCAGTCGCCGTTGGCCATCGACACGTTCACGCAGCCGTGCGACACGTTCGTGGTGCCCTGCTGCCCCTCGGACCAGGGCGCCGCGTGGATGAACTCCCCGCCCCAGGTGAGGCGCTGCGCGAAGTCGATCTTGGTGCGGTAGCCCTCATCCGGGCCCAGCTCCTCGAACGTGTCGAAGACCGTCTTGCGCAGCTTCTCGATCACGACCATGGTGCCGCTGGACGACGGGGTGCTCTTCTTGCCCAGGCTCACCGGAATGGTCTTGATCACGGAGCCGTTGCGGGTCACCGTCATCCGCTTGGTCTTGTTGTCCACAGTCATGACCACCGCCGCGCCGATCTTCACGTCCACCGAGAGGTCGGCGCGGCCGTACCAGTCCGCACCCATCGGCAGGCCACCGGCCTGCACCCGGTAGGAGACCTTGCTGTTCGGCTTCCAGAACTCCTTCGGCCGGTACCGGATCTCGGTGGGACTGACCCAGTGCCAGATCCCCTCCTGCGCCGGGGTCGAGGTGACTGTCATCCGGCGCTGCACGTCGTCGCGGTAATCCTCCGGGATGGCCCGGCTGAACTTCACGATCAGCGGCATGCCCACCCCGACCACCTGGTTGTCGCCGAGGAAGCTGCTCACCCGTACCTGATTGCCGGGCTTGGCCATTGTGGTGAAGGTGCTCGTCGCGGTGGCCGGACGTCCGTCGTCGCCCTTGGCGGTCACTGTGGCCGTGTAGCTCGTGCCGTAGGCCAGCGCGCCGGTCGGCAGCCACGACTTGCCGTCCTTGGCGAGGGTGCCCTCGACCGCCTTGCCGGCGGCGTCCTTCAGCTCGACAGCGGTCTCCACGGCGTCCTTCGTGGTGAAGGTGACGCCGGTGGACGCCGGCACGTCCTTGGCGTCGGCCGCCGGCTCACTGATCGTCGCGGCGGCCTTCGGCGCCGGGTTCTCGCCCCCGCCGTGCCACGAGGACGGCTTGCCGCCGTCGCCGTCGGTGCAGGCCGAGGTGAAAGCCAGCGCCACGGCGAGAAGCCCCGCCGCGAACACGCGGCGTCGCCCACCGGGCCTGATCAGCTGGTCCTGGCTAGCTCGCATGCATTCCCTCACAATTGTGGTCGCTGCCCCATCGTCTCTTACTGACGCGCCAGAGCCGGCCCCGGTTGCCGAGGGTGAACCGAAACACGCCATCAATAGTGCCCGAATCCTGCTACTATCCGGCGTTTCGTGAGCCTGGTTCGTCTCCGTACCGGGAGCGTGGGGGTCGCCGCGCAGTCATCGAGCGGCGGGAGTGCAAGGGTACGCCGGCCCGGCCAACGGCCGAGCCGGCGCAACGAGGTCGCCGGCTCAGACCGCCGGGCCGGCCCCACCACTGGGCACCGGCAACGCGCTGCCCTTGATGAACTCCGACCAGCTCAGGCTCCACGCCGTCCAACCGTTACCGGCCGCGATCCTGCGCTCGGTGCCCTTGATCGTGATCGGGTCACCGATCCGGGTCTTGTCGAACAACCACCTGGCGTTCGCCATCGACACGTTCACGCAGCCGTGCGAGACGTTCTGCCGCCCCTGCACGTGCTCCGACCAGGGCGCGGCGTGGATGTACTCGCCACCCCAGGTGAGCCGCTGGGCGAACTGGATGTCGGTCACGTAACGGTTGGCCGGATCCGGGTCGTCGCGGGTGTCGAAGACGGTGGCTTCCTTCTTCTCCATCACCACCAACGTCCCGCTCGACGACGGTGTGCTCTTCTTGCCCAGGCTCACCGGAATGGTGCGCACCGGCGCGCCGTTCTCGTACACAGTCATCTTCTTGTTGGCGTTGTCGACCTTCATCTCGAACGATCGGCCGATCTTGGCAGTGGCCTTGCGGTCGATGTCGCCGTACTTGCCGTTGCTCAGCGGCATCCCCGCCAGCGCGATCCGCACGGTGATCGTGGTGCCCGGCTTCCAGTACTTCGGAGCCCGGTAGTAGGCCTGCGTGCCATTGCTGACCCAGTGCCACGCGCCCGGCTGCGGCGGGTCGGTCTGGACGAACATCCGCTTCTGCACCGCCGCCCGGTCCTTCTTCGGGATACCCGGGTGGAACTCGGTGACCACCGGCATGGCCACCCCGTAGCTCTTGTCGTCGAAGAGGTACAGGCCCGAACCGATAGTCGACTTCGGCTTGGCCATCGTGGTGAAGCTGCTGGTGCCCTGGCTGCTCGTGCCGTCCGACGCGCTCGCCGTCACAGTCGCCGTGTAGCGGGTGCCCCACTTCAGCGGAGCTGACGGCACCCAGGACGAACCATCGGTACGCAGCTTGCCCTCGATCGAGCCGCCGCCGTCCGCCGTCAGGGTGACCGCGGACACCTTCCCGCCGTCCGGGAGCTTCGCGCTGATCTCCGTACTCACCGGCCTGTTCTTCGTGCCGTTCGCCGGGCTCAGCGTGAGCGCTGGCCCACTCGGCGTGCTCGGTGTCGAAGGTGCGGCCGAGCCAGGGGTGGCGCTCACGTCCGAGGACGCCCCGCCAACGAATTCCGGCTTCTTCTCGCCGCCGCCGCATCCGGTCAGTGCCAGCGACGCCGCCAGAGTCAGGGCGCCCACCACCGCCCCGGCTCGCGTGAACCGTGCCATGCCCACCTCTGTTCTCGCGTACCTGGCGGACATCGTGCCGCATCACCGCCGCAACCCACGCCCCGATCTTGGCGGCGGTGGCCGGTTTGGGGCTTTTTGCCGGCAAAGCTCGACCGAAGGGGGGACCCGGGGAACCGAATTGGAGCCCGTGTTGGAGGGGTGCTAATGTTCTCTCCGTTGCCGACGAGCGCCGCTAGCTCAACTGGCAGAGCAGCGGACTCTTAATCCGCGGGTTCGGGGTTCGAGTCCCTGGCGGCGCACCAACGATCAAGGTCCTGACCTGGTGGTTCACACTGGGGCAGGGCCTTTTTCGCGTACCCGGGTGGTGGGTCGTCGCTCGGTGGGTTTCGCGGCCTATCCCCGCGTGCGGGGCGGCTGGTGCCGGTTGGGGCGGTTCTGTTGATCGATCGGGACGCCGAGCGCGAGGAACGGTTGCGGGCCGACCTGCTCCGCGAGACATTGCCGGACGTTGTCGCCACGACCACGGAGCATGTGTTGTATCGCCATTGGCGTCGGCGACCGGCGACGGGTGGTGGACATGCTGGTAGTCGACACGCAACGGATCGAGGTGTACGCCGATCGCGGGTTCGCGGTCCCGCAGGAGGCGCCGGACGAAGTGCGGGAGGCGCTCGACCACCTGGTGGAGGCTGGCTACCCGAGCCGGCTGATCTGAGCCCACCATGGGACGCGCGGGGTGCGTGCCCACCCCGCGCCCGCACAGGTTGAGGACACATGCGCACCACCACGATCGGCGACGTGAAGGTCCTGCTGCCGGACCTCGAACCGGACGACCTCGACACCACGACGGACCTGGCCGGCGGCCTCACCGAGGCCCTCGTCGAGGGCGCAGCGTGGCGCGGTGTCCAGCTTGAGAACGCCAACATCCGCAGCAGCCTGATCACCGGCGTGGACCTGAGCGAGAGCACCTGGGAAGCAGGGAGCCTCTACGGCTGCGAGATCACCCGCACCGACTTCTCCGGCGCGACCCTGACCGGGATCACCATCGAACGCTGCGCCGTTACCGGCTCCCGGTTCACCGGCACCAGACTCACCGACGTGCGCCTCAAGGACGTCCTGTTCGACGGCTGCCGCTTCGACTACGCCACCTTCCACCGCGTCACCGCCGCCGGCTCGGTCGCGTTCACCGACTGCACTCTCATCAACGGCGCGTGGTCCTCCTGCCGACTACCGCGCATCGCGCTGCGGTCTTGCGACCTCGCCGGACTGGAATGGGACTCCTGCCAGCTCGACGGCACCGACCTGCGGGGCAGCCGGATCCAGGGCCTCAAGACGCCGCTGGACAACCTGCGCGGCGTCACCCTCGACGAGGGCCAACTTCCTGACCTCACCCAGCTGACCGTCGCCGCCCTCAATCTCACCGTGCGCAACGACTGAAGCCGAGGAGGCGTCGTGCTCGCTGGACCCACTGGCAGCCCGGACACGATCCTCGTCTGCGTCCGGGGCAACTCCGGCTCGGGCAAGAGCAGCATCGCTCGCGAGCTACGACGCCGGCACGGCCGGGGGTGCGCCCTGGTCGAGCAGGACTACCTGCGCCGCATCCTGCTGCGCGAACGGGACAAACCCGGCGGCGCGGCACCGGCGTTGATCGGGCAGACCGTTCGGTTCGCGCTTGACCACGGGTACCACGTCGTGCTGGAGGGCATCATGCACAGCAGCCGCTACCGAAGCATGCTGACCTCACTGCGGGACGACCACCGCGGCCGGTCGCTGTTCTGCTATCTCGACGTGTCGCTGGCCGAGACCCTGCGCCGGCACCTCACCCGTCCGCAGGCCAGTGAGTTCACCGCCGAGGACATGAGCGGCTGGTACGCCGCCCACGACGTCCTGGACTGGCCCGACGAGCTCGTCCTCCCCGAGACCACCGGACTGAACGAGGCCGTCAACGCCATCGCCGCTGTGGCCGGGCTACCCCAGACCGGACGCGACGACGACCTGTTACCGGACGTTGCGTCCCTGTAGAGCAGCTCAGCCGGCTACCGGTGTCGCCGTTGCGGCGCACCGTTCGCCAACATCAGCCCCGAGTGGCCAGACAGCCCGGCAGGCGTGCGCCTCCGACGGCGACCACGGCAGGGGCGGTGCCGGGGCGTATCTCACCGGATCCTTTCCGCTCCGGCGGTGCCGGTGACCCGACCAGCAACACCACAATCCACACCTGAAACAAGAAGTTCTCGTGCTTTCGCCGGCACCTTCGCCAACTGTCAGGAGCCGGCCGCCGAACGCGGCGCGTACATGATCAGGGCGACGCCGATCAGGCAGATGCCGGCGCCGATGACGTCCCACCGGTCGGGCCGGAACTTGTCGACGATCACGCCCCAGGCGAGGGATCCGGCCACGAACACGCCGCCGTAGGCGGCGAGGATGCGCCCGAAGTTCGGGTCGGGTTGGAAGGTGGCGACGAATCCGTACGCGCCGAGGGCGATGACTCCGGCGGCGATCCACCACAGGCCGCGGTGCTCGCGCCAGCCCTGCCAGATCAGCCACGCCCCGCCGATCTCGAACAGGGCGGCGACGATGAACAGCAGGATCGAGCGGACGACGGTCATGGGTGGACCGTACCGATGCGCCCGTGGTCCCCGATCATGCCGGTGACCCGGTCGAACAGGCGCCTGGTGGAGCGATGGTGGCGAAGGGGATGGGGCAGAACGGCTGGTCGGCGCACTCGACGAGGTCGTCGCAGCCGGCCTTCACCGCGGCGCGCAGTGTGCCGGCGATGACCTGAAGGTCAGCGATCTTCACCTCGACCTCGGTGAGCTTCGCCTGGGCGCGGGCCCGCAGGCCGGCGTCGGGGTGGCGTCCGTGACGGTGTCGGCCCGCGTCGAGAAGCTCGGCGACCTCGTCGAGGGTGAACCCGAGCCGCTGCGCCGCTTTGATCACTCTCAGTACGGTGACCGTTTCGGCTGGGTAGAGGCGGTGTCCACCCAGGCTTCGGCCTGGTTCGGCGAGCAGGCCGCGGCGTTCGTAGTAGCGCAGCGTCTGCGGGTTCACCCCGGCTGCGGCGGCGACCTGACCGCTGCGCAATCCGCTCACGCCGTCGGCCCGGCGGCGGCTCGCAGCGCGAGCGCGTCGAGGACGTCGACGTGCGCGGCCGGTACCTGCACGTCGAGGCACAGCGTGCCGGCGTCGACGCCGAGGGTGAACGAGAAGAACGAGCAGCAGGAGCTTTCCCGGCCGATGAGGTCCCGGGCGGTCGCCTCGGCGGTCGGGTCGAGATGCCACAGCAGTTCGGTGGGGGACAGCCGCTGCTGCCCCAGCAGGGCGGTGGCGAACAGGTTGTCGAATTCGGCCAGCCGCAGCGGCCGTTGCCCGCTCGGCAAGGTGCACGACTCGGGCACCCACGCCTGGGAGTCAGTGGTCATACCAACGACGGTAAGCCTGTACCTGGGTACCGGATGCAAGCCGGACGCGGAGCAAGCCCGCCGACCGGTCGGCACAGTTCAGGGCCACCGATGCCGGAGGCGTTCAGACAGTCGGGCCTCTGTGGTGGTCGAGTTCGGCGGGAACACCTTCGGCGACAGCCAGGACGGACGGGACAGACGCGGCCGGTTGACCGCGGACAGCACAGAAGACATACAGCCATTTCCACTCGGGCGTCCCGTGGACGCGCTCGGCAGCTACCCGGGAATCAGCGACAGCCGGTAGATCGGCGTCAGGGCGGCATCGCCCGGACACGTCACGGTCGCCGGGGGAGCAATGCGGCCTTGCCTTGAGCGCCGACAGCGAAGCTACCCTTCCGTCACTGGAGAGTTCACCGAACATGGTGATCATCACTGGATTGAGCTGGCCGGGAAGGGCACTGAAACCGCGCTGACTCGCGCAGGGTGCCGATCAGCCGGCGGCCTGTGACGCGGCGGGCGCGTCGAGGGCCGGTGCCACGACGGCGAACGCCTGGTCCATCAGCTCGGCCAGGTGCTGCTCGTCGTCGCCCGGCTGCCACCGCTGAAGCACCGTGTCGAGTGCCAGCAGTGCCATCCCGGCGGCCATCCGTGGGTAGGGGTCGGTGTGCGGGTCGACGCGACGGCGGTTGGCCAACTCGGCGGCCAGCTCGGCTCGCCACTCGATCTGGCGTTCCAGCCAGCGGGCGTGCAGGGCGGCTGTGTCGAGGATCAGACGGACGACGACCCGGGCTCGCTCGGAGTGCTCCGGGTGGTCGTTGCAGGCGGCGAGCGGCACCCAGAGAGCGTGGCGCAGCGCGACCGACGGTGGCTCGGCGGGCGGCCGGGCGGCGAGTTCGGTGATGATGTCCGCGCTGGTGTCGGCCAGGAACCGGACGACGACGTCCTCTTTGGACGCAAAGTAGCGGAAGAAGGTGCGTCGCGACATGCCGGCCGCCGCCACGATGTCGTCGACGGTCACCGCGTCGAAACCCTTTGTGGCGAGCAGCATCAGGGCGGCGTCGCGCAGCTCGTCGGCAACGAGCTGGCGTTTGCGTTCGGCCAGGCTGTTGTCGGCATGGGATCTCATCCGCCGATGCTACGTCATCCGGTGCCACATCATGCCCTTGTTGGCATCACGCGCACTGCTTGACACTGAGTGCCACCGATAGCACAGTGGGTCGCATGACTGTCAATGGCTGGTCCACTGCACAGATCCCCGACCTGAGTGGCCGTACCTTCGTCGTCACCGGTGCCACAGCGGGCCTCGGCCTGGTCACGACTCGGGCGCTCGCCGCTCGCGGTGCGCGCGTCGTGCTGGCCGTGCGCGACGAGGAGAGAGGTCGCCGGGTGGCGGCCGACATCGCCGCAGCCCGACCCGGCGTCGACCTGGACGTCCGACGGATCGACCTCGCCGACCTCGACTCGGTGCGGACCTTCGCCGACGGGATGCACGCCGACCACTCTCGGGTGGACGTGCTGATCAACAACGCGGGGGTGATGGCCCTGCCACGCACCCTCAGCCCGCAGGGTCACGAGATGCAGTTCGCCACCAACCACCTCGGGCACTTCGCTCTCACCGGGCTCCTGCTCGACCTCCTGCTGGCCGGCCGAGATCCACGGGTGGTCACTGTGACCTCGGTCAACCACCGGCAGGCGAAGATGCGCTTCGCCGACCCGACCGGCGAGCGGGCCTACTCACCGATGGGCTTCTACAACACGTCCAAGCTGGCCAACGCCATCTTCGGCTACGAGCTGCACCGGCGGCTCAGCGCCGTGGCGAGCCCGCTGGGCAGCTTCCTCGCCCACCCCGGCTACACCACGACGAATCTGCAGGGAGGCGCCACGCCCATCTGGCGACTGCTGCTGGGTCGAATCGGCAACCCACTCCTCGCCCAGCCGGCCGATCGCGGTGTCTGGCCGCAGTTGTTCGCCGCCACTGACCCCGGCGCGCAGCCGGGCCAACTCGTCGCCCCAGGTGGGCCGGGCGAGCTGCGCGGCCACCCCGCGCCGGCGAAGCTCTCCAGCGCCGCGACCGACCCCAAGCACGGCCGCCGTCTGTGGGAACTGTCCGAACAGGCCACCGGCGTACGGTTCGGCGCGCTGCGACCGGCGAGCTGATCGCGGCGCATCCGGCAGGCGTCACATTCCACAGCGCCAGATCGTCGACGAGGCGAGCAAACACAACGGAGGAAGAATGTTCGCTGCCTATGTCACTGTCACCATCCTCGCGTCGCTGTTTACCGGCCTCGCCGCCGTCACCTACCTGATCGGCCACGACTATCCGAAGGCCCAGGCGGACATGAAGCGCGTGCCACGGTCGTGGTTGCCGCGGTTGGGCATGGCGCTGGCGGCAGGCTCGTTGGGGTTGCTGGCCGGCTTCGCCGTACCGCTGCTGGGCACCCTCGCCGCCGCCGGGCTGGTGCTGTACTTCATCGGCGCGCTCATCGCGCACCTGCGCGTCGGGTCCCGTCAGCTGGTGGGATGGGCCGTCTTCTTCGTCACGGTGGTGGCCGCACTGACAGTGAACGTCCTCTACCACTGGTGAATCGTCAGCTCCGGCGTGCAGCCATCGCCACCGCCGGACTGCCCGGACCGGACGCGACGACGACGTAGCCACCGCCTCCTCGGGTCGAACGCCGGGTAGGCCGGCAGGTATTGCCGGGTCATTGGCGCACATCTATAGTTGCGCGGATCACAACAATCATGGCCGTGGTGACGCGGCCGGGTCGTCGAAGCGCTTCGACGATTCGTCGTTCAGGCCCGTCAGCCGGGTGTCGAGCCTGGTCACGTCGGTCTGGGCGCCCGCTGGGCGTCTGTCGTACGACATGAGGAGAACCGCATGCGGAACTGGCGCCTTCGGCGCGGAATCACCGCGCTCGCGCTCGCCCTGCTAGCCCTACCGGCCGTTCCCGGCACCGCGCTCGCCGAGCCCACCTACCCGTTCCGAGATCCCCGCCTGCCAGTGAACGCCCGGGTTGACGACCTGCTCGGCCGCCTCACGCTGGACGAGAAGATCTCCTGGTTGCACCAGTACCAGCCGGCCATTCCCCGGCTGGGCATCGGCCTGTTCAAGACCGGCACCGAGGCGCTGCACGGGGTGGCCTGGTCCACCGACATCGACAACAACGGCGCTGTGGTCAAGGCTCGCGGCACAACCTTCCCCCAGCCGGTGGGCATGGCCAGCACCTGGAACACCGAGCTGATCCGGCAGGTCGGTTCGGCCGTCGGCGACGAGGCGCGCGGCTACCACGCGCAGAACCCCCGGGTCTGGGGGCTCAACCTCTGGGCGCCGGTGGTCAACCTGCTGCGCGACCCCCGGTGGGGCCGCAACGAGGAGGGATACTCCGAGGACCCGCTGCTCACCGGGGCCATCTCCACCGCCTACGGGTCGGGAATGACCGGCGGTGACCCGAACCACCTGAAGAGCGCACCGACGCTCAAGCACTACCTGGCCTACAACAACGAGGTCCGGCGCGACGTGACCTCCTCGAACGTGCCGCCTCGGGTGCTCAACGAGTACGACCGCGCCGCCTTCAAACCGGCCATCGCCGCCGACGCGGCGACCGGGATGATGGCCGCGTACAACCTGGTGAACGGTCGTCCGGCCACAGTCGACCCGGACCTGGACACTGTTGTTCGCGGCTGGACCGACCAGACCCTGATGAACGTCACTGACGCCTGGGCGCCGAACAACCTGGTGAACTCGCAGCAGTACTACCCGACTCAGGCCGAGGCGAACGCGGCGATCATCAAGGCCGGACTCAGCAGCTTCATCACCGACGACACGAACGCCCAGCCGACCGTCACCGCCATCAAGCAGGCCCTCGCCACCGGCCTGCTCACCGAGGCGGACATCGACGCCCGGATCCGGGACATCCTGAGCATCCGGTTCCGGCTGGGTGAGTTCGACCCGGGCGGCGGCCGGTACGGCGGCATCACCCCTGACGTCATCAACAGCCCCCGACACCAGCGACTGGCTCGGCAGGCCGCCGGCGAGGCGATGGTGCTGCTGAAGAACGAGCGGCAGGCGCTACCGCTGAACCCGGCCCGGACCCGCAAGGTGGCGGTGCTCGGCCCGCTGGCCGACACCCTCTACTCCGACTGGTACGGCGCAGACCTGCCCTACCAGGTGACGGCGCTGGACGGCATCCGCGAACGGCTGGGCACTTCTGCCAGTGTGAACGGGCTCGACGGGGCGGACCGGATCGCCCTGAAGGACACGGCGACCGGCCGGTACGTCTCGGCCACCGGCACCACCGACGCCAACCCGGTCCTCGGGACCGGCGCGACCCCGGCGCTCGTCGCCCAGTTCGACGTTGTCGACTGGGGACAGGACGTGGTGACGCTGCGCAACGCCGCCAACGGCCGCTACCTCGGCTACAACTGGGGGCCGTTCGTCACCCGTGACGAACAACCGAACGGCTGGTACGTCCAGCAGCAGTTCAAGCTGGAGCCGCAGGCCGACGGAACCGTGGTGCTGCGCTACGTCGGCTACGAGACCAAGGAGAGCTGGTTCGGTGCCGACACGTACGTGACGATCGGTGATGACGGTGCCCTCAAGCTCGGCGCATCGACTCCGGCCGCCGCGACCCACTTCAGTCGCGAGCTGATCAGCAGCGGAATCGACAGGGCAGTTGCGGCGGCCAAGGCTGCCGACACCGCCGTGCTGGTGGTCGGCAGCAACCCGTTCATCAACGGCCGCGAGGCACACGACCGGACCTCAACGGCGCTGAGCGCCGGCCAGGAGGCGCTGGTCAAGGCCGTCGCCGCCGCCAACCCGCGGACCGTGCTCGTGCTCCAGACCAGCTACCCGGTCACCATCCGATGGGAGCAGGAGCACGTATCCGCCATCGTTTGGACCACCCACGCGGGAGCGGAGACCGGTCACGCCGTCGCCGACGTCCTGTTCGGCGACCGCAACCCGTCCGGCCGGCTCACCCAGACCTGGTACCGCTCGGACTCGCAACTACCGCCGGACCTGCTGGAGTACGACATCATCTCGTCCGGGCAGACCTACCTGTACAGCCGCGCTAAGCCGCTCTACCCGTTCGGCCACGGGCTGTCGTACACCCGCTTCCGGTACGGCCAACTGCGTGCCGGTGCGCAGTCGGTAGCTGCCGACGGCACCATCACGGCGAGTGTCGACGTGACGAACGTCGGCAGCCGGTCCGGGACCGAGGTCGTCCAGCTCTACACCCACCAGCGCACCTCGCGGGACACCACCCCGATCCGCCAACTCAAGGCGTTCCAACAGGTGAAACTCGCGCCCGGGCAGACCCGTACGGTAACCCTGCGCCTGCCCGCCGCCGACCTGGCGCACTGGGACGTCACCCGCAGCAGGTGGGTGGTCGAGTCGTCAGTCCACGACCTGATGGTCGGGGCGTCCGTCGAGGACATCCGGGCCCGCGCCGCTGTCCGGGTCCGCGGTGAGACCATCCCGGCCCGTGACCTGTCCCGACCCACCAGGGCGGAGAACTTCGACAGGTACGCGGGGGTCCAGCTCGTTGACGAGACGAAACCCAGCGGTACGGCGGTCGGTGCCACCGCCGCCGGTCAGTGGATCTCCTTCGACGGTTCCGCGCTGCGTGCCGGTGCGGGCACCTTCAGCGCGAAGGTCGCCAAGGCCGGCGCGGGCGCCGGCACGATCCAGGTCCGGTTGGGGTCGCCCACCGGCCGGCTGCTCGGCACGGCCACGGTGCCCAGCACCGGCGACGACTACCGCTACGTCAGCACCAGCACCGAGTTGACCCGGGCCGTCGGCACCCACGACGTGTACCTGGTGTTCGACTCCCCGCTGCGGCTGGCCGAGTTTTCCATCAGGTGATCGAGGCCCGGGGCCGGGTCGATCGTCGACCCGGCCCCGGGCCTGTGGCTGGTCAACTCGCCGTGCAGGTCAACGTCGGTGTGCTGGGCGTGCCTGTGGACGAGCCGAGGAACCCGAACGCGGTGCTGGCGCCGGCACCGAGTGCCCCGTTGTAGGCGACGTTGCGGGCGGTGACCGCCGAGCCCTGGCTGGTGACTGTCGCGTTCCAGGCCTGGGCGATGCTTTGGCCACCGGCGAAGGTCCACGTCACGGTCCAGGTGCTGATCGTCGAGGTTCCCGCGGTGACCCGTACCTCGCCCTGGAAGCCACCGGTCCACTGGCTGGTCACCGCGTACGTCGCGGTGCAGCCGGCCGCCGGCGGCGGGGTGGTGGGCGGCGGGGTGGTGGGTGGCGGCGTGGTGGGTGGTGGCGTGGTGACGGACCCGCCCCAGCCGGCGGTGGAATCCAGCCAGGCGGCGCGTCGCAGCATCCAGTCCCGCATGACCTGGACCTGCCCCTGCCAGGTGGGCGAGGTAGGGGTGCGGAAGAAGCTGACGGTCGGCGATGTCAGATTGGGCCAGCGTTGGAAGTTGCGCTGGGCCGCGTTGGTCAGCGGCGTCGAGAGAGCGTTGATCCGGGTCTGGAGCGCGGCGTCGGAGAGCAGGCCCCGTCGCAGCGTCTGCCAGCGCGCTCGGGCCTGGTTGACGAACGCGGGGTCGCGCAGCAACTGGGCGAACCAGTCGTTGGCCGACGGTTGCCGGGTCTGCTGGTGCTGCCAACCCGACACCTGGTCGTTGCCGAAGAATCCACCGACGCCGAAGCTGAGGTCGAAGTCCCACAGCGGACCCGCGAAGATCTTGCTGTCCCGGTCCTTGTAGAAGTGCGAGCTGCGGACGTAGGCGTCCATCTCCCGGCTCAGCTCGTTGACGATCATGAGGTCGATGAACGAGTCGACGTCGATGTACTTGCGGTATCCGGTGGTCGGGTCGGCGAAGTTCGACGAGTGCAGCACGTCGTTGAACTCCTGGAGATGACCGCGCAACCAGTCCCGTTGCTGCGGTTGCAGGGGCGACGGGTCGGCGACCTCGAGGTAGTTCCAACAGGTGGCCGCCGGCCCGGTGCACGGCAACGTGGGCTCCTCGGCCGCCATCCACTCGAACTTCCAGATGTACCCGCCCTGGATCTTCGGCAGTGTCACATCGTCGGAGTCCAACTGCTTGAGGTCGAGGCGATCCTTGGAGTTCTTGATCGTCTCCATGAACATGTAGACGCCCATGTAGTCGCCGGCACCCACCGGACCGGCGTCGGTGTTGAGGTAGAACTCGGCGAACCTGTAGCGCGGAGCCGGCAGCCCCATCTCGCGTCCGAGGTCGTAGACGAGCGCCTCGCGGATCAGCGCCTTGTCGGGGAACGGGCCGCGCAACACCCAGTCGGAGTCGGCGGGCATGCCCAGCACCGGGTGGTCGGCGTCGTCGTCTTCGTTGTCCCAGAACTCGACCCGGAACGGCGTCTTCTCGAATGTCGCCGACGAGTTGCCGCGCAGCCGGAATCCCGCTCGGGTGCTGAGCGTCGGGGCCGCCGCCAACGATGTCGTGCCGCCGCCCGTCGGTTCGAAGATCATTGTGGTGGCGTCGAAGTACTCACGGTCGGGCCGGCCGGCGCCGTAGGAGTCGATCAGCACCACCGGCAGGTCGTGGGCGGTGGTGACGTTCTGGGCGGCGTACATGGCGGTGCCGGGCGCACCCGTCGGTGTCTGGCCGACGAACGCCTGTGCCCGCAACTGGGTGGTGCGGGTGAAGCGCAGCGCCGAGCCCGAATAGAGCGACGACTGGGCGGTGGGCGGTTGCCCGTTTGTGGTGTAGCGGATCTGGGCGCCGCTGACCGTGCTGCTCAGCGTCACCGCCACCTCGCCCTGGAAGGTTCCGCTGGGCGCCGAGAAGATGATGTCCCCGACCAGGTCGTCCGCCGCGGCGGCATCAGTGGCCGGGGTGCCGGCGCGTAGTTCGGTGACCGGTTGGGCGGCCTGGGCGGCGGCGACGGGTTCGGCGCCGGCCGGCGGCGAAGACACCACGAGCAGTCCTGCGACGAACACGGCGGTGGCGGCGATCCCGGCGGCACGAAGGGCCGCCACCGGAAGACGTGTGGTGCGGGTGGTCATGCGCACGATGCCTCCTGTTCTGATCGGGTGGGAACTGTCAACTCCAGGAGTGCCGAGGACGGGTCGGCGCGGAAGTGGCGGCGTAGCGTCCGTCGCCACGGCACGTCTGGAAGGTCCAGGCGGAGAGCCGCGAGGCCGGTGGCGTACTTCGAGATGCGTACGGGCCGGGTCCCGCGTTGCCACAGCGCGCGGTCGACCAGCGAGGGGGCCGAGCTGGTCTTGGTCTCGACCACGGCGATGCCGGGCAGTCGCAGTGTGCGGTCACCGTCCTGCCAGGTGAGCCCGGTGTCGATGGTGACCCGGCTCGCGGTTGCGGGCAGCAGCAGAGTGGAGCGACGGTAGCTGGTGACCAGCACCGGCTCGAGCGGGCTGCCGGTGAGATTGGACAGGATCGACTCCCGGTCCAGCACCTCGTTGACGAACCCGCGCCCGGACCGGACGGTGCGGCGGTCCTCGGCGAGATACGGCAGTCGGTGTTTGGTGACCTGTCCGCGTGCTCCGCTGATCTTCACTTCCAGCCAGCACTGGGCGGAGTCGAGGTAGGTCCGGGTCCGTACCTTGAAGCGCCTGCGCCGCCGGTACGCGGCGCAGTGGTAGCTGGCCAGGCAGGGCGTGTCGAAGTACACGGACTCGTACCGGAAGCTGCGCGCGCCGTCGATGTCCAGCACCCTGGCGTACGGGGTGAGCTGGTCCAGCAGGTGCGGCAACTCGTCCACCGCGATGACGTACTTGCGGTCCACCCGGCACTGCAGCGCCGCCCGGTCGATCACCTCGGCGAGTGCGATCGGCGCCAGCGTCGCCAGCTGTGGCCCGCTCATCGGAGCGCCCCGGCCCGTGCCGACCTGCTGGTGCCGGCCGCCGCGCTGCGCCGGGCGACCGAGTATCGGACGTCGACGACTGTGGTCTCGTTGACCATGTCGAGCCGCTGGACGATGGCGTTGTGCACCCGGGCGTTGAGCAGTTGCTCCAGCTGGGCGACGAGAGCGACGTGATCGGTGACGGCGGAGTCGAGCACCATGATCTGGTGCCGGTAGTGCCGGAGCAGCCGTCGGTGGTCGCCGACGAACATCACAGCGACGATGAGTGCCATCAGGCCTCCGCTGAGCCAGACCGACGTGGTGCTGAGTGCGCCGAGAATCCCCAGTGCGAGAGCGGAGAAGTAGTACGCGACCTCGTGCTGGTCGAGCTCCGTCGAGCGGAGTCGGATGATGGAGAGCACACCGAACAGCGCCAGCCCCAGCCCGAGCCCGGCGCCCACGTCGCTGGCGCTCAGCGCGCTCGCCACCGCGAGGACGCCCACGTTGACCCCCAGGTAGGCGACGACCAGGTCGCGTCGGCGGTGCCGGGGGAAGTAGAGCCCGAAGACGAGCAGCGCCACCGCGCAGATGTCGATCGCGAACAGGACGAGCTGCGACATCGCTGGGGTTCCTCCTGGTTCACCGCCGGAGCGGACCGACGCCAGGCCGCCGTCGCTGCGTGGCGACCTGCGGAAGGTGGCCGGACCCCCGGGCTACTTTTCGGTAAACTTTCGGTATATCGGTGGTGACTGTAAGCAGAACATCAACGTAAGTCAATGTGTGATCCGTGCGCACGTGTGGGCTCCTGGGCCGGCTGGCGGGTGTGCGGTGCGCCTGACATGGGCATGCCCGGGACGCAACCTCGACTCGCTGGGCCGCCGAAACTTTCGGAGTCTTTCGGGCTTCACGGCGTCTCGATTGATCGGGTCCCGGGCGGGACGGTCATCGCTCTGCCCCGGGGGTGGCCGCTGAGCCTCTCGTGACCGCCGCTGTGGGCGGGGTTCGATGGCCTTCGGTGCCTTTGGAGCTGATGCCGCAAAAGAATCAGGCAGGGGGTTCGTGGCGGTGTGTCGCGACGAACCGCGTGGGTGAACATGCCTGGTGGTGGCGCGGCGTCGCACGGGTGAACTGGCTGGTGGTGGCGCGGCGTCGCACGGGTGAACTGCCTGGTGGTGGCGCGGCGTCCTGTGGTTGAACTGGCTGGTGGTGGCGCGGCGTCGCACGGGTGAACAGCCCGGCGGTGGCGTCGCGGGGACCCGCGTGGGGGGATCGCGGGGGCGTTGTCGCGGGACGGTTCGAGGGTCGGCTGTCGGCGATGTCGTAAGCGATTCAGCTCCAAAGGAAGGCCGGACCGCCGGCGTGCCCTGGCGCGCCGAGGTGCGTGCGAGTGGTCGCGGGCAGCGACGACGAGGCGCCGTGTCGGCGCTACGGATTCGTCGGACGACGAAAGCAGGGGGGTGCGGGCGGCATGGCTGATCTGCCCGATCCGATGGCATTTCTGCATAGACGCCCTCCAATTGCCGGTTGCATTGGTCAGACGTGTGACCTACGCTCCCAGTAGAAATTTCGGGGCGGTTAACAAAGAGTGCGGTCGGGGCGACGGAAGTCCCCGCCGGCCCTTAGTGGCGTCGCTGTTCCGTACTCGTCGCTCGATACGCACTTTGGGCATCACATCGACGACCAGTGAGAGGAACAGACGTGAAGTCAGCCATATCCACCGCTCGAATGTCAGTGCTGGCGGTGGCGGCGCTTGTCGCCGCCACACTGCCAGCAGTGCTGACAAACCAACTACCGGCCTCGGCCGCGGTCCAGGCGACCTACTATGTCGCCCCGGACGGTAACGACGCCAATCCGGGCACCCTGCAGTCGCCATTCCGGACCCTGCAACGTGCCCGGGACATCGTTCGTACGGTAACCACGAACATGACCGGCGACGTCAACGTCTTTCTCCGCGGTGGAACCTACCCGGTGAGCAGCACTATCGAATTCGGGACGAGCGACTCCGGCACCAACGGATTCCGGGTCAGTTACGCGGCCTACCCCAATGAGAAGCCAGTCCTTGACGGTGGCGTCCAGGTGACCGGGTGGAGCCAGCACAGCGGCAACATCTGGAAGGCGCCGCTGGACCGAACCAACAAGTTGCGGGCGCTGTACGTCAACGACAAGCGCGCGTACATGGCGTCGAAGACGATCAGCTCGGCCGGCTGCTACGGCACGTACAACATCACTGCCAACCAGGCCTCGTGGGCCTGGGAGTCGGGGTCGCAGTGCGACGGTGCGAAATACAGCCTCAACGACTTCCCCGCCGTTCCGCGCAACCAGGACGACATCGAGATCGAGACGGGTACGACCTGGACCACTGCCATCGTGGGTGTCCGCCAGGTGACCACGAGTTCCGACGGCGCGAACCGGGTGGCCCTCTTCCAGCAACCGGGCGCAGCCATCGCGCAGGGCGCGTTCAACGGCAACGCCCAGGTGGGCGGCACCCACAAACTCATGAACGCGTACGAGTTCCTGGACGCGCCCGGCGAGTTCTATTTCGACAAGGGCACCAAGACGGTCTACTACTACAAGGCCAGCGCCGAGAACATGTCGACCGCGACGGTCTACGCGCCGAACAACGTCACCACGTTGCTCCGGGTGGCCGGCACCTCGACCAGCAGCCACGCGCGCAACATCACGTTCTCCGGACTGACGGTCCAACACTCCGACTGGAACCTGTTCAACGTCGCCGGCTCGTCCTTCAAGCAGGCGCAGCAGGGCAACCTCGGCGCCCAGGTGTACGCGAAGGGCAACTTCCACGTCTACTACTACCGGAATGTGGACGTGACGCCCGGCATCATCCAGATCCAGAACGCCGACGGGGTCCTCCTGCAACGTAACCGGATCCAGCACACCGGCGCCGACGGAATCAACATGATCAATGATGTGCAGAGCACCCAGTTGATCGGAAACCACACGAACGACATCGCCGGGTCCGCCATCACCGTCGGTCATCCCCAGCACGTCTACATCGGGGACGGCACGTCGACCAACCGCGAGAAGTACTCCGCGTCGGTCGAGGGGCTACCGAAGAACATCGACATCAAGAACAACTACCTCTACGACAGCGCAGTCCTGTTCAACGGGCACAGCCCCATCTCCGCGTACTTCGCCGACACCCTCACCATCCAGCGCAACCGGATCGAGAAGACCCCGTGGTCGGGCATCACGCTCGGCTGGGGCTGGTGGAACTTCGACGGATCGTCGGGCTCGATCGTGCCGAACCGGCCGACCACGACGGCGAGAAACAACACCATCAGCTACAACCACATCATCGACACGGTGCAGCGCCTCAGCGACACGGCTCCGATCTACACGCTCGGCAGCCAGCCCGGCACCACGATCACCAACAACTATCTCCAGGGCGTGCCGTCGGGCCACAAGTACGGACTGCACCCGGACGAGGGCTCGGCGTTCATCACCTTCCGCGACAACGTTCTGAGTATCGACAAGAACGTCACCTGGATGATCAACTCCGACGACTTCGGGCGGAAGCACGACCTGAGCATCACGCAGATCTACGGCCCGATCAACAAGGTCTCCAACAAGAACCTGCCGAACAGCACTGTCGCCGACATCCTTGTCTCCTCCGACTATGTCTGGCCGGCGACGGCGTACGGCATCGCCGCTAACTCCGGCCTTGAGGACGCGTACCGCGACATCATTCCGGCGAGCAGTTTCTCCGCGCCGAACTATGCGCTGCCCGCCAGCACCTTCGTCACCAGTGCCACGGCGTCGATCCCGATCCGGAGCATCGGCGACGCCACCAAGTCGGTCTGGTTGGCACCGTACGGCACCACCACCTTCACCGCCGGGGCGACGATGACCAGGGCGACCGGCACCGCCACCTCCATCGCCGTGCCGGCCACCCAGGGCGAGTACCGGCTCTACGTCGTCGACGCACAGGGCAACCGGTCGGCCGAGTCGACCTCGATCGTCAGGCAGCAGCAGGGCGGTGGCAGCGGTACGGGTAACGGACAGCTCGTGGGTGGCCAGTCCGGTCGCTGTGCCGAGGTGCCCAACTCCTCGACCACGAACGGCACCCAGACCCAGCTGTGGGACTGCTCCAGCGGCACCAACCAGCGGTGGACCCAGACCGCCAGCAAGCAGTTGACCGTCTACGGCAACAAGTGCCTGGACGCGTCCGGGGCCGGCACTGCCAACGGCACCGCGGTCATCATCTGGGACTGCCACGGCGGGCTCAACCAGCAGTGGAACATCAATGCCAACGGCACCGTGACGAACGCCCAGTCCGGGCTCTGTCTCGACGCCAATGGCGCCGCCACCGCCAACGGCACCAAGCTCATCCTCTGGTCCTGCAACGGCGGCACCAACCAGCAGTGGACGCTGCGTAGCTGACCCGAGCAGACCCCGGGGCCAGGCCGACACGGGCCTGGCCCCGGCTGTTTCTGGACGTCGCCGGAGATCATGCGCAGGCCGTTGGGCATCGGCGTCCGGCCGTTCGAACTTTGGCGAGCGAGCGGTGGTAGACCGGGAATCCGGTGGTCTCGACCGGCCTTCCCGTCCTCGCTGGGAGGCGGCGGGCGGCGCGACGTCGGTCGGTTCGGTGGCCTACTCCATAAAGGACGGCGGGTGGAGGGCTTCGGCTCCGCCCCGCCGGTCGGCATGATATGGATCTTGCGGTCGGCAGTGGTCCGGAAAATCTCGGCTTCGGAGGTGCTGCCGGACAGCGCGCGGGTAATGCCAGACGATGACATCAACCTGGAAGCCCCACGAGAAGCACGGTGGCCTGTCGGACAAGGACAAGCGCGAGCTGCCGGAGAGCGTCTTCGCGTTCCCCGGCAAACGCAAGGAACCGATGACCGATGCCAGCCACGTCCGCAACGCCATCGCCCGCTTCGATCAGGTGCAGGGCGTCACCGACAAGGACCGGGACCTGGCCTTCCAGAACATCCTCGCCGCCGCCAAGCACTACGGTGTCGACGTCGCCGAGACGAACTGGCGCCAACTCGGCAAACTGCCGCACACCCCGAATCCCGCCCACTGACGGGACGCCCGCACGATTCGGCTCGCTCACCGGATAGGTTCGCCTCCACTGGGTAAGCGGCGCGGATGCCCGCCAAGCAGGAGCCGGCAGCTGACAACGACCCGCCTCCGCACGGGGTGTCACGGGTCGATCGAACGTGGGCCGGACTGCGCGAGCGGGTACGGCACGGTCTGCGCACCCGGACCTGGCGTCTTCGCCTCTACGGGCTGCTCGCCGTGCAGGCCGGTGTCGCGGCGACGATCGCCTGGTTCGTGGGGTACCAGTTCCTGGACAATCCCGCCCCGGTCCTCGCGCCCACCACCGCTGTCGGCATCGTGGCCGCCTCGATGGGCACACGCCTGCGGCGCACCATCGAGCTGCTGGTCGGGGTCGTTCTCGGGCTCGCCGCCGGTGACGCGCTCATGCCGCTGTTCGGCATCGGTGCCTGGCAGACCGGCCTGGTCGTCGTACTGGCGATCATCGTCGCCATTCTGCTCAAGGGCGGTGGCTCCCTGCTCACCCAGGCCGGTGGCACCGCGGTGCTCATCGCCACCTTGGAACCGCCCGTGCGTGACCTGTCCGTTCCCCGCTTCGTCGATGCCGCGGTCGGCGGACTGGTTGGGTTGGCGGTCGGTCTGCTGGTGGTGCCCATCCACCCGCAGCGGACCGTGCGGCGTCTGGCCGAACCCGTCCTCGACCCGGCCATCACCGCCATGCACGATCTGGCGGCGGCGCTGCGCCTTCGGGATCTTGACGGCGCCCAGCGGAGCCTGGGCGCGTTACGCGGCCTCGGCTCCCGGCTGACCGCGCTGGACGAGGGGCTCGGCGCCGCACAGGAGGTGGTGCGACTGGCGCCACTGCGCTGGCGGGAGCGCCCGTCCCTGGCCTACTACACGGATGCCGTCCGGCATATGGAACGCACCCTGTACAGCTTGCGCGCGATCGCGAGGAGGCTCACCAAGGCCCTGCGGGACGGCGAACCAATGCCGGAGGAGTTGGCCGGGGCCATCGACCTGCTGGCAGACAGCGTGCAGACGCTGCGCTGCGCGATCCGCGCGCGGGCTGAGCCGCAACAGGCGCGCCAGCAGATCCTGACCGCCGTCGAGTTGGTCGGAAAGGCGCAGGGGCCCGCCGCCTCGGATCCCACCCGCCCGCACACGCACCGGCTGGGCTACTCGGGCATGATCGCCGCGGGTGACTTCCGTACGTCGGCGCACGACCTGCTGATGGCCAGCGGGCTGAACGCCGACGAAGCGGCAGCGCTGGTGCGGCGGACGGCGGACCGGGACGAGTGGGACTGAGCCGCCCTGGCGCCTCCGCCGCTGTCGCTGAAGCCAGCCGCCCGTCGGGAATCCCGAGCGAGCCCCCGTCAGGTCGCCTTCAGCGAGGCGAGCACGTCCAGGTAGTGCGGGTTCTTCATGACTCCCAACACGTTGCCGAACGGGTCGACCACCGCCGCGGTGATGAACCCCTCGTCTCCGTGCGGAGTGATCGGCTGGTACTCCGTGGCGCCCATCGCCAGCAGCCGCTCGACTGTCGCGTCGAGGTCGTCGACGCACCAGTGCATGACCACGCCGCCCGGCCCGGTCGCCGCGCCGGCCGGTGCGTACCTGCTGTCGATGATGCCGAGTTCGGCCTGGTAGTCCCCTGTGCGGAACTCGGTGTAGGCCGGGCGTCCGTCGGGGCCGGGGCGCATGAAGTACGCCTCGACGCCGAGAAGGTCCGCGTACCAGGCGGTGGCCGCTGCCACGTCGTCCGCCCAGATGTTGAGTGTGGCGAATCCTCGCAGGCTCATCAGGTTGTCCCCTCGTCGATGTCGTTGGTGGTGACGCTATCGACGATTGCGGAAGCTTTGCCTCCGCAATGAGCATTGGGTCTCGGCCGTGTCGAGCCGCGGACCGCATCTTTCGTCGGCTCCCGGGTAGTCGCCGCCATTGCCAGTACGAGAGTGGCGGGGGACAGCGTGGACAGCTACCCGGCAGTCGAGAACCACGGTCTGATCGGTGATCTACAGACCGCGGCACTGATCAGCACGGACGGTACTGTCGACTGGTTCTGCGCGCCCCGCTTCGACTCGCCGAGCTTCTTCGGCGCGCTGCTGGACCGCCGCAACGGCGGCCACTTCCAGCTCTCGCCCGACGGCGTCGACTACACGAGCAAACAGCTCTACCTGCCCGGCACGCCGATCCTGATCACCCGCTTCCACAGCGCCGACGGTGTCGGTGAGCTGTTGGACTTCATGCCCGTCACCGGTGCCGAGGCCACCGACCGGCACCGGTTGATCCGGCTGGTCCGGATGGTCCGGGGAAGCATGCAGTTCCGCTTCCACTGCCACCCACGGTTCAACTACGGGCGCGATTCGTACGAACTGGAGGTGCACCCCGAGGGCGACGTCTTCCGCAGCCAGACGATGACCCTCACCCTCGCCGCCTTCAAGAACTCGCTGCGCCAGTTCGGCACGAGGGACGTCCGCCGCGACGCCAACGGCGTGTCCGCGTCGTTCACCCTGCACGCCGGCGACATCGGCGGAGTGGTCCTGGAGACGGCCTGCCCGCACGCGCCCCGAGCACTCAGCACCGACGAGGCGTGCGAACTGCTCGCCGAGACCCGCGACTACTGGCGGCGGTGGGTGGGCGGTTCCCGGTACAAGGGCCGCTGGCGGGAGGTGGTCGAGCGGTCGGCGATGACCCTCAAGCTGATGACGTACGCACCGACCGGCGCCCTGGTCGCCGCGCCCACCGCGGGGCTGCCCGAGCAGATCGGCGGGCAGCGGAACTGGGACTACCGCTACACCTGGATCCGGGACGCGTCGTTCTCCGTGCACGCTCTGCTGCGCCTGGGCTTCACCGACGAGGCCGAGAGGTATCTGCTCTGGCTCGACGCGCGCATCCGCGAGGCCCGGGACGGCAACCTTCCGCTGCAGATCATGTACCGCATCGACGGCTCACCGGACCTCCCTGAGGAGGTGCTGGGTCACCTGGAGGGATACCGCGGCTCCGCGCCGGTGCGGATCGGCAACGGCGCCGCGGGCCAACTCCAGCTCGACATCTACGGCGAGGCGCTCGTCTCGTTGGAGCTCGCGGACCGCAACGGGCTGATCGCGCCGTACGAGGGGTGGCGTAAGACGGCTGGGCTGATGGACTGGCTCTGTGCGCACTGGGACCAGCCCGAGGACGGCATCTGGGAGACCCGTTCCGGTCGGCATGACTTCACCTACGGTCGGGTGTTGTCCTGGGTCGCGCTGGACCGGGCCATCCGCATCGCGCGACGCCGGGGCCGCCCCGGCGACATCGCCCGCTGGTCCGCCGAACGTGACGCCATCTACGAGCAGGTGATGACTCGTGGGTTCAACCAGGAACGTCGCGCGTTCGTGCAGCACTACGGCTCCGACATTCTGGACGCGTCGCTGCTGGCGATGCCGGGGCTGAACTTCATCTCGCCGACCGATCCGATGTGGGAGTCGACGTTGCGGGCGATGGACACCGGACTGGTCTCCGACAGCCTGGTCTACCGCTACGACCCGAGGGCCTCGCCGGACGGTCTCGCCGGCACCGAGGGCACCTTCAACATGTGCACCTTCTGGTACGTGCAGGCGCTCGCCCTGGCCGGCCGGATCGACGACGCCCGGTTGACCTTCGAGAAGATGCTCACCTACAGCAACCCGCTCGGTCTCTACTCCGAGGAGATCGCGCCGACAGGTGAGCAGATCGGCAACTTCCCGCAGGCGTTCAGCCACCTCTCGCTGATCAGCACGGCGGCCCACCTCGACGACCTGCTCGACAAGCAGGGCTGACCCGTCGGGTCAGAACAGCGTCGACGGCTCGATCGGGATCGGCTCGGGCAACGCGTCGAGCCCGGGTACCCGGGCCCGTACCTCGTCGTGGAACCGGCGGGCGAGCGCCGGCGCTTCGGCGTTGTCCGGGGTGTGGATGAACATCGTCGGCGAGCGTCCCTCGCGAAGCCAGGTGACGACCACGTCGATCCAGCGCTGCCACCCCTCGACAGTCCGCGTCGAGTCGTCGCGACCGAGGTAGCGGACGATCGGCCGGTCGGTCAGCGCGAGGCATCGGAGCGGCACGCGGGGCTTCTTGGTCCAGGCGTCCCGTTCCGCATCGCTGGTCGGTGGGCTCGTGAAGAAGGCGGTCGTGTCGAAGGGGATCCACTCGGCGTGGGCGGCGGCGAGGGTCGCCCCGAGCAGCCGGGTCGCGCGGGCGTCGCTGAAGAACGCGGGATGGCGCACCTCCACCGCGTACCGGTGGGACCGCGGAAGCTGCTCCAGGAAACGGCCCAGGGCCGGGACGTCGGCGGGCGCGAACGAGCCGGGTAGTTGGATCCAGAGGGCGTGGGCGCGCGGGCCGAGCGGTTCGATGGCGTCCAGGAAGGCGTGCAGTGGTTCGTCGACGTCGGTGAGCCGGCGTTCGTGGGTGATGACCTTGGGAAGTTTGAGGACGAACCGGAAGCCCGGATCCGTCTGGGCGGCCCACGAGGCCACGGTGTCCCGGGCCGGGGTCGCGTAGAACGTGGTGTTGCCCTCCACGGCGTCGCACCAACTGGCGTAGTGCCGCAGGCGCTCGGTGGGCGGCAGCCGGTGGCCCGGCCACGACCTGTGACTCCACATCGCGCACCCCACGTGCAGACGCATGACCGCCCTTCCCGCTGGTGACCGCGCTCGACCGGAGCCCACCGTATACGGGCCGGCGGACCCGGCCCGCCCCCCGGTGCGGCAGGTAGGGTCCGACGCCATGCGTGTGCTGTTCGCCAGTCTTGCGTCCGTCGGTCACACCTACCCGCTGATCCCGCTGGCGATCGCGGTCCGGGACGCCGGACACGAGGTGCACTTCGCCGCCGGGACGGAGGTGCATCCGCCGCTCGCCGCGCACGGCCTGCGGCCGTTCCGCCCCGGCGACGCCTTCTACGAGGTGTACGCCGAGGACCTCGCACCGGAGTTGGCGCGGCTGCGCCCCGACCTGGTGGTGCACGAGTGGGGGCTGCCGGGGGCGGCCGTGGCGGCTCACCGCGCCGGGATCCCGGGTCTGTGGCACGGGTTCGGCCGGATGTTTCCCGAGGGCATCGGCCTGGAACTGCCCACCAGGAACGCCGAGGTCGTCGGTCGGCCGCACCTGGACATCTGGCCGCCCTCCCTTCAGGACAGCAATTTCCTCGCCACCGAACGTCGGATCGAGCTGCGTCCGGTCGCCTTCTCGACAACCGCCCGGCTGCCCGAACGGGTGGGCCGTCGGACGTCCCGGCCCCTGATCTATCTGACCCTCGGCACCGCGTTCGGCACGCCGGAACTGCTCCGCACCGCCATCGCCGGCCTGGCAGCGCTGGACGCCGAGGTGGTGGTCGCGGCGGGCCGGGTGCCAGTGGAACAACTGGGCGAGATCCCCGACCACGTCAGCGTGCACCAGTGGGTGTCGCAGGCGGAGTTGCTGCCACTCGTCGACGTGGTGGTGCACCACGGTGGCAGCGGCACCACCCTCGGCGCGCTCGCGGTTGGCGTGCCGCAGTTGCTGCTGCCGCAGGGCGCCGACCAGTTCGCCAACGCGGACACGCTCGCCGCCGCCGGTGTCGCAGTGCGGCTCCTTCCCGGCGAGGTGGACGCGGTTGCCATCGCCGGGCAGGCGCACCGCCTGCTCCCGCGGTACGGCCAGGTCGAGCAGCGAGACGCTGCACGCCTGATCGCCGAGGAGATCGCCGCCATGCCCTCACCGGCGGCCGTCGCCCAGCTCCTGCCGGAGTATGCCGCCTGAACGAAGCCGTTCGTCAACTCAGGGTTGACGCAAAGAGTGCGTCAACCTATGGTTGACGCATGACAGATCCTCTCCAGATAAGTAACCCCGTCAAGCTCGACGACCTGATCCAGGCGATCAAGACGGCGCACACCGACGCGCTCGACCAACTCACCGACGCGGTCATCGCCGCCGATCACCTCGGCGAGATCGCCGATCACCTGATCGGGCACTTCGTCGACCAGGCCCGGCGCTCTGGCGCCTCCTGGACCGACATCGGTCGCAGCATGGGGGTCACCAAGCAGGCCGCCCAGAAGCGCTTCGTGCCGAAGGCGACCGAGGCGGCCGCGCTCGACCCCAACGCCGGCTTCGGCCGGTTCACCCCACGTGCCCGCAACGTGGTGATCGCCTCGCAGGAGGAGGCCCGCGCCAGTGGCAACGCCGAGATCGGCCCCGGGCACCTGGTGCTGGGCCTGCTGGCCGAGCCGGACGGGCTGGCCGCCAGGGTGATGGCTGGTCGCGGCGCCACCCCCGAGGCGGTACGGGAGGCGGTCGCTGCCGTCCTCCCACCACGGGCCGAGCAGGTGCCGGACCTCATCCCGTACGACGCGCGCGGCAAGAAGGCGTTGGAGCTGACGTTCCGGGAGGCGCTGCGCCTCGGGCACAACTACATCGGCACCGAGCACATTCTGCTCGCCCTGCTGGAGCAGGAGGACGGCGCCGGAGTGCTCACCAACCTCGGCCTGGAGAAGGCGACTGTGGAAGCCGACCTCGCCACCGCCCTCGCCGCCGCCGTCGGAAAGAAGTAACAACCGGGGGTCAGGACACCTCAGGGAAGCCGTAGCGCAGGGCGTGCTCCGGATCGGCAGCGTCGATCTGGCGTATGCCCGCGTCGGCGAGGCGCTTGTTGACCTCGTCGAGGTGCTCGCGCACCAGGCGGGCCTCCTCCTCGGTCACCCGGCCCCGGTGGGGCTTGCCGGCGTGCTCCAGCGTGCCGTAGTCGATCTTCTCGGTGGTCTTGCGGGCCTTGGGCGGGCGAACCCGCTCGGCCGTCTTCAACAGTTGCGCCATCGGCACGTCGGTGGCCATCGCGTCGAACTCGCTGGCGGTCAACACCACCCGGCGGGGCTCGCCGCCACCGTGCCGGTCGTGGATCTCCACCACCGCCACGTCCAGCGCGGCGTCGTCGATGTTCTCCACCTCGCCGGGGGTGGCGTCCAACTGCACGGGCCCGGCGACCAGGTCCGGGTGCTCCAGCACGACGACACGGACCACCTCGTCGTCCTGCTGCAGAACCGTGCCGGTGAAGTCGGAGACGTGGATCGTCTTCTTGCCCATGCGCGGAGCTTCTCCTGTCGTAGGCCGGGATGGCGGACCCCAAGAAATTACCCGACAGGTGTGCGAAAGCCGCCGCTGGACCTCCTCGGGTGTGTCGGCCCCGGCCAACGTCAGAGGCTGCCCGTCGGTGCCATCACCCACTCGGTGGTGCGTCAGTGGTTGTTCAGGCGGTGCCTACCGGAGCTGCCGACGGACAGCTTGTTCAGACCGGCCCAGGACAGGGAACCGCCGCCGATTGTCCGAGGGTTCCGGTAGCGCGGCTGGGGCGGATTGCCTCCGACGGCCTCCGCCGCCTGCCAGAGTCGCTCAGGGTCCTGCTGGTAGTGGTCGCTCGGCTGAATCGGCATGCGTTCACCGTCCCAAACAAAGGTGTCCAGATATGGAAATACATATGACGGTCGATCCGAGTGCCGGGTTCCCGCACCCCTTTCCCGCTCGGCCCTGACGTATCCTGCGCCCGGCCCCGCCGTCCGGCGTACGGTGATCGACGACGGGTCGGGTGACGCGGGGAGGTGCGCATGCTCGACCGGCGGCTGCACCTGCACCTGGCCACCTGGCTCGGCCAGTGGCCGGCCGGGCCGGGGTTGCACGTGGTCGCCTCGCAGCGGCGGGCCGAACCGGCCTGGGACGGCCGGCTACGCCCCGCGCTCGCCGTGGACAGCGGGCAGAGTGCCGTGCTCTCCGTGGCGCCGGACCGTGTGGCGGCGATCCGCGCGTTGGTTCGCCGTACGCCGGCTCGCTTGCTCGCCGCGCTGCCGGAGGCCGTCGGCCGGCCCGACTTCTGCGTACACGACGGCCCGTTCCGGTGGAGCGTGTCGCCCGCCCCGCTGCCCGACGTGGGGGAGTGGACCGAGCCGACCGCCACCGGGCTGCCGCCGTGGCTGCGACTCTTCGACAGGCCGGTGCTGGTGGTCCGTGATCCGGACGGCGGCTATCTGGCCGGTGCCGGGATCAAGCGGCACGACGCGTACGGGCACGAGTTGGCAGTTGGCACCGTGCCGGCCGCCCAGGGGCGTGGCCTCGCCCGTCGGCTGGTGGCACAGGCGGCGCGGCGGGTGCTCGACGAGGGGGCGGTCCCCACCTACCTGCACGAGCGGGACAATCACGCCTCGGCCCGGGTCGCCGAAGCGGCCGGGTTTCCGGACCGGGGCTGGCGCGCGTACGGGGTCTATCCGCGCTGAGCAAGGCCCGAAGCGGTAGCGGCCCGCGATCTTGCACTTTCTGTTGCGGCACAGCGGGCATTTCATACATCTCGGCAACCGAGACTGCAAGATCGGCGCGGGAGGGCGGGATTGCGGCGGGGCGGGGCGCTGAACGCGCATTGGGCGCGGACCGTGGATCCCGGGCCGGATCCACGGTCCGCAACCTCCCCCCAGGCCCCGGTTCCGGGTGTAGCGGCGTGCCGCTACGTGTCGATCACGCTACGTATCGAACAGGCTCGGGGCAAGGTTGAAGCTGTCGGTTCGGAGTGTCGAAAAGCGGACTTGACCTGCTGCTTCACCGACCGAAGGATCCGGCCGGATCAGTGACGGAGCGTGCGAATCAGGTCGAGCACCTGGCGGGTCACCGGCCGCAGGACCCGGAGCCGGGACAGCGCCACGAGCCGGTCGACCAGTGGTACGGCCCCGTCGATGAGCTGGCGGGTCTTGGTCTGGCCCGGCGATCGGTCGTGCACCCAGTAGAGGATCACGCCCATGTACGCGAGCCAGAGCAGCTCGGGCAGCTGTGGGCGCAGTTCGGCGTCGACAGTGGCCGTCGATCCGGTCAACACCTCGCCGAAGAGGTCGATGGCAGCCTGTCGGGGGCCGGAGGACTCCGCGGAGAAGGGGCTCAACGGGGAGGTGGGCTCCGCCGCCGTCTTGAAGAAGGTCGCCGCGAATCCGTGTGAGGGAGTCAACACGTCGATCCCCGCGTGCAGCACCCCGGCGAGCCGGGGACCGAACGCCTCCTCCCGGTCGAGCACGGGCTGCGCGGCGGCCCGGTGCTCGACCTGGGACTGGGCGTAGAACTCCTGAATCAGGTGGTCCTTGGAACCGAAGTAGTAGTAGGCGTTGCCGACCGCCACGCCGGCCTCCTGCGCGATCGCCCGCATCGTGGTCTGGGCGTACCCGCGTTCGCGGAACAGCCGCATCGCGGTGTCCCGGATCAGCTGCCGGGTCTGCTCGCCTCGGGCGGTGGCTGGGTCACCCGCAGTGGTCGTCTGCGCAGGCTGTTCGGTCATCGGGGTCACCGTATCCCGCCGGTTCGTCGGTCGGCTCGGCCCACGGGTCGCGGATCCGCTCCCGGATCGCCGAGGCGGCGGCCACCGTCTGCCGGGCGAGGGGCAGCAGGTGTGGTCGGGCCAGCCGCTCGGCAGTGGACCGGTGGTCGGTCAGCGCCCAGAGGCAGGCGAACCAGGCGCCGTCGCCCGCGTACACCTCGCCGGTGTCGGCGATCACCGTGAGGTCGCGCAGCGTCGCGTCGTGATCCAGGCCGGGGAAGCGCCGCCGGGCCTCGGCGGACCCGGCCGGCACGAACTCCAGGGGTACGAGCTGGGCGCGGGACGACAACCAGCGGCGGGCGGCGCGGCAGAGTGGGCAGGCGGCGTCGAACAGGACGGTGAACCCCCGGATCCCACCGCCGGAGTGAGCGGTGGGATCCGGGAGCCGACCGCCGCCACCGGTCGGGGGCACTGTCATCGGGTTGGTGGGTTGTTCGTCGGGCCGACGCCCGGCTGCGGACCGGCCGGCTGGGGTCCGGTCGGGTGCGGGCCGGTCGGGTGCGCGCCGGTCGGCTGTGGTCCGCCCGGGTACGCGCCGACCAACTGCGATCCGGGAGGGGCGGACTGCATGGGGAGTCGGCCGATCGGGGCGAGCGGGGGGTGGGTGGCGAGCTGGCGGAGTCGGTTTCGGCGGTAGCGGCCGAGCGCGAAGACGTTGAAGAAGTGCAGCGCGCCGAGCACCAGCAGCACCAGGCCGATCTTGAGGGACAGCTCCTCCATGGCCTGGCTTGTCGAATCGACAGGGTCGGAGTGCTTCATGGCCACCGTGACGTAGCCGAGGTTGAGCAGGTAGAACCCGACCACCAGGAGACTGTTGACCGCTTGGGCGAGTCGTTTCTCGGCGAAGACCTCCTCCAGGAAGACCAGCCCGTTGCGGGACAGCGCTCGCGCCACCCAGATGGTCAGGCCGACGCTGACCGCCAGGTAGATCACGTACATCCAGACCTTGATGTCCATGTGGACGCCCTTCTTGAACGTGTTCAACTACCGATGTCATCAGACTAAGGTCGTTGTTGAACATGTTCAAGAAGTGGCGACCAGTGACTGTGGACACTCCGGCGCGGCGCTGGAGCGCGACACCCGGCCGAGCGGCTCAGCCCGGCCGGAGAACGCCGTGGCTCAGCCGGCCAGACCGAGCACCTCGGCCGCTGCGCGACCGTTGGCGTGGCTCGCACCGTAGGTGGTGACGAAGGCGCGGACGCCTGCCGGCCGCCACTGTGCCGGCCAGCCCATCTCCACCACTGTCACAGGGTGCTGGGCGGCCAGGTCGGCGATCAGCTCCGGGCCGCCGGGCAGCCGGTGCAGGTGTCGCCCGACCAGCACGATGGGACGGTCGCCCGCCAATCCGCGCAGCGTGGCCGGGTCGGTCTCGGTGGCGATCACCCGGATCTCGGGCACCCCGTCCAGGTGCGGACCGAGGCCCCACGGCACCCGACCCTCGGCGATCGTCGACTCGGTGTGCAGTTGCACCACCAGTGGCTGCTCCAAGCCGCTGAGCAGGCCGTCCACCCGGACCGCCCGACGCGCCGCCGCGTACCCCAGCTCGGTGTCGCCGGTGACCGGCGACCCGCTGGCGGCCCGGGTCCAGGCGGCGAGATCGGCGGCGCGGCCGGCCGCCTCCTCGACCCGCGCCCTCGCCAGCCGGCCGTCGGCGAGCGCGTCGACGATCTCGGCGGCCACCCGCTCGACCAGTTCGGCGTCCACCTTCGCGCCGATGCAGAGCAGGTCGGCACCCGCGCTCAGGGCCCGGACCGCAGCCGGCCCGACCCCGCCGGCGGCCACCGCGGCACCCTTCATCTCCAGCGCGTCGGTGATGACGGCGCCGGTGAAGCCGTACTCGGTGCGCAGCAGGTCGACCAGGACGGCCCGGCTGAAGGTGGCCGGGTCGGCGCCGGTGAGCGCCGGCACCCGGATGTGCGCGGTCATCACGGCCCGCGCCCCGGCGGCGACGATTGCCGCGAACGGCGGTAGGTCCCGCTGGCGGAGCAGGCCCAGCGGCGCGTCCACGGTGGGCAGTTCGTGGTGGGAGTCGGTGACCGTGGCGCCGTGGCCGGGGAAGTGCTTGGCGCAGGCGGCCACGCCGGCGGCCTGCAACCCGGCCACGGCGGCGGCGGAGTGGGCGGCCACCCGCACCGGATCCGCGCCGAAGGACCGGGTGCCGATCACCGGGTTGTCGTCGGCGGTGTTGACGTCGACAGTGGGGGCGAGGTTGACGGTGATGCCGAGCGCGGCCAGTTCGGCGCCGATCGACTGGTAGACCCGTCGGGTGAGCGCCACGTCGCCGATCGCACCGAGGGCGGCGTTACCGGGGTACGGGCTGCCGGTGGCGTGCGCCAGCCGGGTCACGTCGCCACCCTCCTCGTCGATCGCGATCAGCGCGTCGGGTCGCCCGGCGCGCAGCGCTGCGGTGCTCGCCGCCACCTGCGCGGGGTCGTGCACATTGGTGCCGAACAGGGTGTGCCCGGCCAGCCCGTCGGCCAGCAGGTCGACCGCCCAGTCGGGCGGGACCGGTCCCGGGTACGCGGCCAGCAGCGTGCCCAGCGCGAGCCGGCGCAGTCCTGGATCCAACCCCACGTGATCTTCCCCCTTCGGTGCCCTGCGGGTACGAAACGTCGTACCGGTGGTGGTCCTGGCCCTGCCGACTTGGCGGAGCGTCCCACAGTCGAGTGGCCGTTACGCTACGGCTACCCGTTCGCAGGTAGGTTTACAGTTAGCAAAGTTTACTAAAACTAGAGGACGTGTCATGAGTGCGACCCGGCTGCCCGGCACCCCCCGTCTGTTGCGGGCGCTCAACGACCGTGCCGCGCTGGAACTGCTCCTCGAACGCGGCCCGCTGACCCGGGCCCGACTCGGCGAGCTGACCGGGCTGTCGAAGGTCACCGCCTCGCAACTGGTCGAGCGGCTGGAGGAGCGCGGCCTCGTCGCGCGGGTCGGCGAGCAGGCCGGCGGGCGGGGGCCGAACGCCCAGCTCTACGCCGTCCGCCCGGGCAGCGCGCACGTGGTCGGCGTGGACGTCGGGCCGGATCGGGTGGTGGCCGCCTGCGCGGACATCACCGGTGCGGTCATCGGCCGGGTGGAGCAGTCGACCCGGGACACCGACGACCCGGTGGGCGTGGTGCACAACGCCGTCGTGCAGGCGGCGAGCAGCGCCCAGGCGCAGCTGAGCAGCGTACGACGGATCGTGCTCGGTACGCCGGGGCTGGTCGACCCCGGCACCGGCGACATCACCTTCGCCTTCAATCTGCCACGCTGGCACAGCGGTCTGCTCGCCGCGTTGCGGGACGACCTGCACACACCGGTGGTCTTCGAGAACGACGTCAACCTGGCCGCGGTGGCCGAGGCGCAGTCCGGCGCAGCGCAGGGGCTGTCGGACTTCGTGCTGGTCTGGGTGGGCGCCGGCGTCGGTCTGGCGATCATGCTGGGCGGGCGGTTGCACCACGGCAGCAGCGGCGCGGCCGGCGAGATCGGCTACCTGCCGGTGCCCGGCGCGCCCATTCCGCGCGACGTCTCCCGTCGTGCCAAGCCGGCCTTCCAGCAGCTGATCGGTGCGGACTCGGTGCGCGCTGTGGCCCGCGAGCACGGCTACCCGGACGCCGACGCCGCCGAGGCCGTCCGCGCGGCCGTCGCGGCCGGCGCCGACGGTGGTCCGATGCTCGACGAACTGGCCCGACGGCTCGCGCTCGGCGTGGCCAGCACCTGCGTGGTGCTGGACCCACCGCTGGTAGTGCTCGCCGGCGAGGTCGGCCAGGCCGGTGGCGCGGCGCTCGCCGACCGGGTGCAGCAGGAGGTCGCGGCGATCACCCTGGTCCAGCCGCGAGTGGTGCCGACCGGGCTGACCGAGGAGCCGATCCTGCACGGCGCGCTGCGCACCGCCCTGGACGCGGTACGCGACGAGGTGTTCGGCTCCACCGTCGGCTGAGCCCGTCGCGGCGGTCACATGAAGGAATATTTCACCGCTTCATAGTGAGTCGCAAGCTCTTGCCGGTTCCGGCCCGCCGGGGAGCCCGAAGGCCGCGTCAGCCCCCGGCGGACCAAACTCAGATCAGGTCCCGGCGACGGAACACGGCGAACGCCGCCGCGGTCAGCCCGCCGGTCACCGCGAGCAGCACCAGCAGCGCCGGGCCCCAGGTCAGGCTGTAGAGGCCCGAGCAGTAGCCGGTACCCGAGGCGCCGGCACAGAGCCGCGGGTCGAAGAACCGCGACTCGCCACTGAGCCACGCCCCGATGTAGCTGGAGAGCATCAGTTGGTCCGACCGTCGGACGTCGATGATCTCCAACACCAGACGGCCGCCCAACTCCCACACCACCGCGTACGCCGCCACCGCCCCCAGCGCCGCAGAGGTGTGCCGACCCAACGTGGCGATCGCGAAGCCCACTGCCGAGGCCAGCAGCACCAACACCAGGCCCCGGCCGTGCACCACACCGAGCGAACGCCAGAAGCCGTTGTCCAGCCGGCCCGGCAACCCGGCGCTCTGCCCGATCATCCAGAACGTGGCGAGGTAGGCCACCGACGCCAACAGGGACAGCACCAGCACCGAGCCCAACAGGGTGCCCAACTTGGCCGCGAGCACAGTCAACCGGCGCGGTCGCCAGAGCAGCAGATTCACCACACCGCCGGAGTTCAGATCCGCGCCGATGTAGGAGGCGCCGACCAGGAACCCGAACAGCACCAGGAACGCGATCAGGAAATGAAGCAACGACTCGGCCTGCTCAGCGAAGCTGAACACCCCCGGCAGGAAGTCGGCGGCGATCGGCAGCCGGTCCTGCCGGATCGGATCGAGGTCCGCGCAGTCGGCGAAATACTCGCTCGTGTCGGTCGGCGACCTTTCCTGCAGGCGGGCCAGGCACTCCTGGTGCGTGGTCTCCATACTCCGTCGCGCGTCGACGGCCTGCTGCCGCGCCGAGTTCAGTTCACTGGCGGTCGGCTTGTGGGAACCGGCCAGCGTGGTCGCCGCCGTAACGGCGAACGCCAACGCCAGCAGGACGACCATGAGCTGCACGAAGCGACGCGCGGACAGTCGTTCCAACTCGGCACGCACCAGGTTCACGCTTCCACTCCCCGATCGAGATCGATCCCAGCCTGACCGTGCGCCAGCGACGAGCCGTCGACCTGCCGGGGCGCCGACGGATGCTCGTACCCGCCGGTCAGCTCAAGGAAGACGCTCTCCAGATCCGGCCGCAGCGGCGTCAGCTCGCGCACCCACAGGCCCTGCTCACCGAGCACCCGGCTGACCACCGTCGGGTCGTCCACCCCGCTCACCACCAACGCCCCGCCGTCCACGACCGCCGTCAGCTCGGCCGCGTGCAGCAGCTCGACCGCCCGCTCCGGCTCGGCCACCCGGACCAGGAACTCGTGCCGGTCGTGGCCCGCCAGCACCTCGTCCACCCGACCGGTAGCGACCCGCCGCCCCCGCGAGATGATCGTGACGTGGTCACAGATCAGCTGGATCTCGCCCAGGATGTGACTGGACACCAGCACCGTCACCCCGTTGGCCGCCAACGACCGCGTCAGGTCGCGCATCTCCCGGATGCCCGCCGGGTCCAGCCCGTTCGCCGGCTCGTCCAAAATCAGCAACCGCGGGTCCTTCAACAGCGCGGACGCCACCGCCAGACGCTGCTTCATGCCCAGCGAATAGCCCTTCACCCGCTCATCGCCCCGGTCGTACAGGCCCACCAGATCCAGCACCTCGTCCACCCGCGAGACCGGCACCCCACCGGCGCGGGCCAACAACCGCAGCGTGCGGTGGCCGGTGAAGTTGCCGAAGAACTGCGGGCTCTCCACGATTGCGCCGACCTGGCCCGCCACCCGGGGCAGCAGCTCTGGCGACGGTTCGCCGAGCACCGTCATCCGGCCGCTGTCGGCGCGTACCAGCCCGAGCAGGGCCCGCAGCGTGGTGGTCTTGCCCGAGCCGTTGGGGCCCAGGAAGCCGTGGACCTGACCCGCCTCGACCAGCAGATCGAAACCGTCCACCGCCACCCGTCGGCCGCTGCGCATGCTGTGGAAGGTCTTGCGCAGACCCTCGATCTCGATGACCGCGCTCATCCGCGCGGCTCCGTACGTCGGCGGGGCATGGGCCGTCCTTCGGGCTTGGTGATCAACGACACGGCGCTTCACCCTATGGCTGAGGTGCCGCCCATGGGGGGCACCGCGGCGCTGCGTGGTTGGATGGTGTGGTGACTGGTGACCTGATCCCCGGCGCTGCCGGCGCCGCGCCTGCCGCCGCTTTCGTGGACCCGGATCTGGTGGTCAGCCTCGACGGCGTCGGCGTACGCCGCTCTGGCACCGCCCTCCTGCAGGACCTGACCTGGCGCGTCGAACTGGACGAGCGGTGGGTCGTGCTCGGCTCCAACGGTGCCGGCAAAACCACACTGCTCAACCTCGCCGCCGGTCGGCTGCACCCCACCACTGGTGTCGCGCACGTGCTCGGCGAGCGGATCGGCCGCACCGACGTCAACGAGCTGCGTACCCGGATCGGGCTCACCACCGCCGCGATCGCCGAGCGGCTGCCCGCCGACGAGCGGGTCAGCGATGTGGTGGTGACCGCCGCCTGGTCGGTGGTCGGCCGTTGGCGGGAGAACTACGACCGTGGCGACGAGGCGCGGGCGCGGGCGCTGCTGAGTCAACTCGGCGTCGGTGGGCTCGCCGAACGCCGCTACGGGACCCTCTCCGAGGGTGAGCGCAAGCGGGTGCAGATCGCCCGTGCCCTGATGACCGACCCGGAGCTGCTGCTGCTCGACGAGCCCGCGGCCGGGCTCGACCTGGGCGGTCGGGAGGACCTGGTCGCCCGACTGGCCGAGCTGGCGTACGACCCGGACGCCCCGGCGATGGTGCTGGTCACCCACCACGTCGAGGAGATCCCGCCCGGGTTCACCCACGCGATGCTGCTGCGCGAGGGTGGGGTGGTCGCCCAGGGCCTGCTCGCCGAGACGCTGACCGGTGACAACCTCTCCAAGACCTTCGGGCTGCCACTTGTGGTCGAGCGGTCGGGCGACCGCTTCACGGCTCGCGCCGCCTGAGCGCCGGACAGGCGGAGACGGCCGTGCCGCAGACCCGGGTTGCCGTGGTGGGCAGCGCCAACATGGACCTGGTCGCGATGGCACCCGCGCTGCCGCGACAGGGCGAGACCATGCTCGGCACCGACTTCGTGATGGTGCCCGGCGGCAAGGGCGCCAACCAGGCCGTGGCCGCCGTCCGGGCCGGCGCCTCCTGCGCGTTCCTCGGCGCGATCGGCTCGGACGCCTTCGGCGTGACCCTCAAGGCCCGCATCACCGCGGCCGGCGTGGACACCAGTCAGCTTCGCGTGGTCTACGGCGCCTCCGGAGTGGCGCTGGTGATGGTCAACGCCCAGGGGGAGAACGCCATAGTGGTCACGCCAGGCGCGAACGACGCCCTGGTCGGCCTCACCGAGGAGGAGCTGACCACTGTGCGCGCGGCGGACGTCCTCGTCGCCCAACTGGAGATCCCGGTGCAGACCGTGACGGCCGCCGCGGTGGCCGCCCGCGAGGCCGGCACCAGGGTCATCCTGAACGCCGCACCGGCGCGGGACCTCCCACCCGAGCTGCTCGCCGCCGTCGACCTGCTGGTAGTCAACGAGGGCGAGGCGCAGGCGCTCGCCGGCCGGGGTCGGGAGGAGCCACGCGCGCTGCTCGACCTGACCCCCCGGGCCGTGCTCACTCTCGGCGGAGAGGGCGCCTGGTACGTCGACCGGGACGGCACCGAGGTGCACGTGCCGGCGGTACCTGTCGACGTGGTCGACTCCACCGCCGCCGGTGACGCGTTCACCGCCGCGCTGGCCGTCGGCTGGGGCGAAGGGCGCGACCTGGTCGACGCGGTGCGCTGGGCGTCGGCGGCCGGCGCCGCCTGTGTCCGCAAGCTCGGTGCCTCGGTGGCGCTACCGCAACGCGCCGAGATCGACGAGCTGTACGTACCTGCCTGAGCGCACCCTGTGCACCCCGGCCGGCTCGCCCGTGCGGGCCGGTCGTCAGGCGACGGAGTCGTCGGTGAGCTTCTCGCCGCGTCGGCGCAGCATGCCCAACCCGGGGATACCGGCCACGGCGAGCTTCAGGTCACGGGTCACGTCCAGCAGGTCGTGCAGGTCCGGCCCGACCCGGTCCAGCGTGGCCAGGATCGGCAGGATGTCCGCCGTCAGGTGTTCCTTGAGCTTCGGCAACTCGTCGATCAGGTGGATCGCCGCGCTGATCTCCTCGTGGCTCAACTCCTCCACGAACCGTCCGGCCATCGGCGCGGCCCGGCGCAACGCCGGCTCGTACGCCGCCAGCAGTTCTGCCGCCGTGGCGGCGGCCTCCGTCGCGGTGCCCACCGTGGTGGCGGCGCGGTTCGCGACCCGGTCGGCCTCGGCGACCACAGTGCCTGCCGCCCGGGAGACCCGGTCGGCCTCGGCGACCACCACTGCGGCGGCGGCGGCCACCTCGGTCGCGGTGTCGATGGCGGTGGTCGCGGCGGCGCTGATGACTGCCACCTCGCGGACCGCGGCCTCGGCGTCGGTGAGCACCTGATCGGTCCGATCCAGTGTCGTCTCGATCCGGTCGACCACGCCGTTGATCCGGGCCAGCAGCACCTCCACCCCGTCCAGTACGGCGAACGCGCGGGCGGGCACGGCCGCCATCGAGGCAGCGGAGCCGAGCGCCTGGTCGAGGGCGGAGCGGGTCAGGCCGACCACGGCGGCCGGGGTGGGGAGGGGAATCGCCATGGGGTCAAGTGTGCGTCGGTCGCACCACAACCGCCCGACGGAGCCGGTCAGCGGGGCCGTCGACCGGCGGTGGCGGCGCGGGCCACCCGCAGCGCCCACCAGATCAGCGGCACCTGCAACGGCACCCTGCCGTACGCGATGGCCCGTTTCGTCGGGCGGCGCTCGCGCCAGTCCACTGCCATCTTCACGTTCGCTGGTAGGACGGCGACGAAGAGTGCGGCGGCGGCCCGACCGCCGGCCTGCCGGGTGGCCGGGTTCGCGACCGTCGCCGCCACCGCCAGTTCGGCGACGCCGCTGGCGTACGTCCAGAATCGGGGCGGGCCGGGCAACGCGCGCGGCACGATCGGGTCGTAGACGCCGGGTCGCAGCAGGTGGGTGACGCCGGCCGCCGCGAGCAGGCCGGCCAGCGCGACGGCCTCGCCGCGACGGGTGGTCATCGATGGTCCCCCTGCTGTTCGACGGCGCGCTGCACGGCCCGGTAGATCTGCCCGAACCGTAGCGCGTCCGGGGTGCGCACCAGCAGATCCTCCCGGCCGTGGTGCTGCACCCACAACTCGTGCACGTGGCTGCCGCGCTCGTAGGAGCGGTCCAGCCAGCCGAGGGGGATCTCCAGGAACGGCAGCGACACCAGCGCCCCGACCGCGCAGGCGGCGAGAATGATCAGCGCCAGCTGCCAGTTGCCCCGATCCTGAGCCGACCAGGCCAGCGACAGCACGCAAACCACGGCGACCAACGGCGGCAGCGAGAGCAGCAGCACCAGGACACCGCGCCCCAGCACACGGCCGCGCACGGCGAGAGTTTTCTGCCCCCGGGCGTGCCAGACGAACGTCACGTCGGACAGGGCGATCACCTGGCCGCCCGCCCGGATCGACTCGGAGGTCACCTGCACCGCGTCGTCCCGGTAATAGAGGGTCATCACTAAGCCTAACCACCGCCAGGCAAACCTCGCCTCGTGCGGACCGCGGCGCTTGGCCTTCCTCGCAGAAGATCGGCGCTTCTTCGCAGAAGATCCGACGGGCCGCCCGACGGTAGCGGTGGTGTTGCGGCGGTCCTTTGGAGCTGAATCGTTTGCGACATCACGCGTCCCCCGCGTCGCGCCGTGCCCCGTCTCGCCGCGTCCCGCCGCGTCCCGCCGCGCCGTGCCCCGTTTCGCCGTGCCGTGCCCCGTCTCGCCGTGCCGTGCTCCGTCTCGCCGTGCCGTGCTGCGACTGCGGCGGTATGGCACTGCGGCACCGCAGGCCCTCGGTCCGATTCGTTTTCGATATCAGCTCCATAGGCGCTGCGGGAACGTTGCGCCCGCGCGCTGGCTGCGGGAACGCCGCGCTGGCTGCGGGAACGCCGCGCTGGCTGCGCCGGTCTCAAGCGGTGGGAACCGGCCCTCGGTCAGGTCGGGACGTGCGGCGGAACCAGGCTGACTAGCGGCGGGTGCCGGGGCGGGCCGGCTGGCTGTGCTCCACCGCGCGCTGCACCGCCCGGTAGATCTGCCCGAAGCGCAGCGCGTCACCGGTGCGCAGCAGACGTACCGGCTGACCCCGCCAACGGGCCCAGATCTCCAGTTGGCGGCTGCCCCGGGCGTACGAGCGGTCCAGGTGTTCGAAGAGGAAGTCGGCGACCGGCCCGACGGCCAACCCGACCAGCACCGACGCGCCGACTATCGCGATCGTCACTGTGGGTGAGCGGTGCAACCAGACGGCCACACCTATGCCGAGCACCGCGGCGAGCAGCGGGCCGGCCAGCGCGGCACCGATAGCACCCCGTCCCACCAGCACGCGCCAGGAACGGGTGCCACGGCGGTGCCAGATCATTGTGATGTCGGCCAGCTTGTAGCTGCGACCGTCGACACGGAGGGTGGTGGAGGTGACCTGCACCGACCTGTCGTCGTAATACGTGATCATGGCTGGACTCCCGCCCACGGGGCTGACACCACACTACTTACCCAAACGAGCCGGGTCGTAAGGTTGGCACGCGACTTCGACGAGGAAGTGAGGGCAGCGTGGGCGAGTTCGTTCGGCTGGAGACCACTGACGGCATCGGCACGATCCGGCTGGAACGGCCGCCGATGAACGCGCTCAACACCAAGGTGCAGGAGGAGTTGCGCGCCGCCGCCACGGCGGCCACCGCCGACCCCGAGGTCCGCGCCGTCATCGTGTACGGCGGAGAGAAAGTCTTCGCCGCCGGCGCCGACATCAAACAGATGGCCGATATGTCCTACGTGGACATGGCGGATCGGGCGGCGAACCTGTCCAGTGCGCTCGGCGCGATCGCCCGGATCCCCAAGCCGGTGGTCGCCGCGATCACCGGGTACGCCCTCGGCGGCGGCTGTGAGCTGGCGTTGGCCTGTGACTGGCGGGTGGTCGCCGAGGACGCCAAGCTCGGCCAGCCGGAGATCAAGCTGGGCATCATCCCGGGTGCCGGCGGCACCCAGCGGCTGGCCCGCCTGGTCGGCCCGGCCCGCGCCAAGGACCTGATCATGTCGGGGCGGATGGTGGACGCGCAGGAAGCGCTGCGCATCGGCCTGGCCGACCGGGTCGTCCCGGCCGCCGAGGTGTACGACAGCGCCGTCGCGCTGATCACCCCGTACCTGACCGGGCCGGTGCAGGCGCTGCGCGCGGCGAAGCTGGCTGTCGACGGCGGCCTGGACATGGATCTGAACTCGGGCCTGGCCTGGGAGAGTCAGCTCTTCGCGGCGCTGTTCGCCACCGACGACCGGCGCGAGGGCATGGCCGCCTTCGTCGAGAAGCGCAAGCCGGGCTTCACCGGCCGCTGATCCGACGCGGCCCGCCCCGGGCCGGTGATCCGTCGCCGCCTGCCCGGCGGCGCCCTGACCTTGGCAACGTCCGGTGGCCGGGGCCACGGTCGCAGGGCCATGTGACTGGCCGGTAACCTGTGATCCCGGCCACGGACGATGGGAGCGACATGACGGAGCGGATCGAGGGTCACGGCGGCGAGTTGGCGCTCGCGGCACTACGCGCGCACGGCGTACGGGAGATGTTCACGCTGTCCGGAGGGCACGTCTTCCCGCTCTACGACGCCGCGTACAAGACCGACTTCCCGATCTACGACGTCCGGCACGAGCAGTCCGCGGTCTTCGCCGCCGAGGCGGTGGCCAAGCTCCAGCGCCGCCCCGGTCTCGCCGTGCTCACCGCCGGGCCCGGTGTCACAAACGGCATCTCCGGCATGACCAGCGCGTTCTTCAACGCCTCGCCGGTGCTGGTGCTCGGTGGGCGCGCGCCCGCGTTCCGCTGGGGCTCGGGCAGCCTCCAGGAGATGGACCACCTGCCGCTGGTCGCCCCGGTCACCAAGCACGCCGAGACGGTGTTCAGCACCGACGACATCCCGCGTGCGGTGGGTGCGGCGCTGAACGCAGCGCTCACCCCGCACCGCGGCCCGGCCTTCCTCGACTTCCCGCTGGAGACGGTCTTCTCGGTCGCGGAGGCCGAGCTGCCCACCGTGACGGGTGTCGACCCGGTCGCGCCGGACCCGGAGGAGGTCGGCCGCGCGGCGATGCTCATCGCCGGTGCGCAGCGGCCGGTCATCATCGCCGGCTCCGACGTGTACGCGGGCGACGCGGTCGCCGCGCTGCGTGAGGCGGCCGAGGCGTTGCAGGTGCCGGTCTTCACCAACGGCATGGGTCGCGGCTCGCTCCCGCCGGAGCACCCGCTGGCGTTCGCCAAGGCCCGACGGGCCGCCCTCTCCGGTGCCGACGTGGTCGTGGTGGTGGGCACCCCGCTGGACTTCCGGCTCAGCTTCGGTGACTTCGGTGACGCCAAGGTGGTGCACATCGTCGACGCCCCCAGCCAGCGGGCGACGCACGTGCAGCCGGCCGTCGCGCCCGCCGGTGACCTGCGCCTGATCCTCTCCGCGCTGGCCGATCACTCCGGCGATCGGGCCGACCACGCCGACTGGATCGCCGACCTGCGCGTCGCCGAGGACGCGGCGAAGGCCCGGGACGCCGCGGAGATGGCCGCCGAGACCGACCCGATCCGCCCGGCCCGGATCTACGGCGAGCTGCGTCGGGCGCTCGCCCCGGACGCGATCACCATCGGCGACGGCGGCGACTTCGTGTCGTACGCCGGGCGGTACCTGGAGCCGGCCCAGCCCGGCACGTGGCTGGACCCGGGCCCGTACGGCTGCCTGGGAACCGGCATGGGTTACGCGATGGGCGCCCGGGTCAGTCACCCGGACCGGCAGATCTGCGTGCTGATGGGCGACGGCGCGGCCGGTTTCTCGCTGATGGACGTCGAGTCGCTGGTCCGCCAGAAGCTGCCGGTGGTGATCGTCGTCGGCAACAACGGCATCTGGGGGCTGGAGAAGCACCCGATGCGGGCCATGTACGGCTACGACGTGGCCGCCGACCTCCAGCCGGAGCTGCGCTACGACACGGTGGTCAGCGCGCTCGGCGGGGCGGGGGAGACGGTCGCCAAGGCGGCCGACCTGGGCCCGGCGCTCCAGCGGGCGTTCGACTCCGGAGTGCCGTACCTGGTGAACGTGCTCACCGACCCGACCGACGCGTACCCCCGGTCGTCGAACCTGGCCTGAGTCGCACCCGCCGCCGCCGCCGCTCCTGCGCCGGCGGCGGCGGCGCGTTCACACCTCCGGTCGGTCGCCCTCCCGCGGCGGCTCACCGTCGCGGCGGCGCAGGTCGTCCTCGCGTCGCCGCAGGTCTTCCTCCCAGCGTTGGAACAGCTCCTGGTCCTGCTGCTGGGCGCGTTCCTCGACGGAGCGCAGGAACTCCGGGTCGTCGTCGGGGGCCACCGGCCGAGGGCGCTGGCGCTCGCCGCCGCCGCCGCCCGACCAGCCGTTGCGGGCGCCGGGGCTGGGCTCCCGGCCGACGATGAACCAGGCGATCGAGCCGACCAGCGGGAAGAACAAGATGATCAGCACCCAGGCGATCCGGGGAAGGGCACGGATCTTGCCCTCCTCGGCGGAGAGGCAGCTGATCAGCGCGCAGACGGCGAGGACAATCTGCACCAGGAAGAGGAGTACGCCAAGCCGGGCCATGCACCCATGATGACGCACCGGCGCGCGTCACCCCAGTCCGCGCAGCACCAGCAGCACTCCCAGTGACGCCAGCACCACAGTGCCCACGGTGACCAGGGGAAGTGTCCGGCCGCCGGTGCGGGCCGGACCGGTGCCGGTGCCCCGTGGCCAGCAGAGCACCAGCAGGGCGCCCCACACCAGCACGGCGCCACCGGCGATCAGCGCACCGGTCGGGTCGCCGGTCGACGCCAGCCGGACGGCGAGCACTGTCACCACTGTCACCGTGAGCAGGGTGCGCCGCCAGGCCAGCCGGGTCCGCTCCGGTTGCAGCCCCGGGTCGCGTCCGGTGCTCACCGCCCGCCGACCGCCCGCATCAGGACGGCGGCGACCAGCAGCAACGCGCCGACGCCGACGGCGAGCGCCAGGATGGCGGGGAACCGGGACGCCGGCAGCTCCCGGCCGAGCCGGATGGCCCGCTCGGTACGCGCCCAGTGGTCCACCGCGCGGATCGCGACCGCCGCCCCGAGCAGCAGCAGCGCCACCGCGATCACCTCGCGCAGGTGACTCATCGGCAGGGGTGGCAGGAACTGCGCGGCGGCCAACCCGCCGCCGACCAGCGCCAACCCGGTGCGCAGCCAGGCGAGGAAGGTCCGTTCGTTGGCCAGCGAGAAACGGTAGTCAGGTGTCTCACCGACCGAGCCCAGCTCCGCCGGGTCGAACCACCGCTTGATCGCCTCCCACACAGTGGGAGAATATCCGCTTCCCATCCCGCTTAGCCTGGTCCGGTGACTGATCTCGACGTGCAGACGCTGCGGACCGCCTACGACAACCAACTCCGCCCGGAGATTCCCGACCCGGTTCCGGCCGGGGTCACTGTGGAGCGGGACGGGCCGCTGGTCCGCATCATCGGGCTCGACGCCGGCGGGTTCCTCACCTACCGCGACCTGGGTGGTTTGACCGGTGCCGCGCTGGACGAGTTGATCGCCCGGCAGGTGCGGCTGTTCCGCGAGCGCGGCCTGTCGGTCGAGTGGAAGCTCAACGAGCACGACGAACCGGCGGACCTGGCGGATCGGCTGCGCGCCGCCGGCTTCGTGCCGGAGGACCGGGAGACCGTCGTGGTCGGCCCGGTAGCGCCGCTGGCCGCCGCGCTGCCGGTCACCCCCGAGGGGGTACGCCTACGTGAGGTGACCTCCCGGGAGGATCTGGAGCGGATCGCCGCCATGGAGGAGGAGGTCTGGCAGGCGGACCGTTCACACCTCGTCACCGGGTTGGCCAAGGAGATCGACGCCGACCCGAACTCGATCACAGTGGTGGTGGCCGAGGCCGACGGGACCGTGGTGAGCGCCGGCTGGGTGCGGTTCCCGGCGAACACCGGCTTCGCCACGCTGTGGGGTGGCTCGACGCTGCCGCAGTGGCGGCGCAAGGGCATCTACCGGGCGCTGGTCAACCACCGGGCGCGGCTGGCCGAACAGCGGGGTCGCACGCTCATGCAGGTCGACTGTTCCGAGGACAGCCGGCCCATCCTGCAGCGGCTCGGCCTCGTCCCGGTCACCACCACCACCCCGTACGTCTACACTCCGTGATCATGGAGCAGCGGTTGACGGACGAGGAGCGGCTGACCCTCAAGACCGGTGCCTTCGGCGCCGTCTTCCTGGTCTCCAACGCCGACCCCGGTGTGCTGGGGGTGATCCGGGAGAGCATCGCCGCGTCCGGCGCGTTGGCCGGTGCCAGTGGCACTGTCAAGGAGGCGCTGACCACCGGCCCGCTGCCGCGACTTCCCCGGGACTCGCAGCTGGAGATCGAGTCGGTGGTGCTGCCGGCGCTGGGGCAGGCGGTGCGGATCCTGCGCGAGAAGTCCCCACGGGATGTGGACGCGTACCGCGAACTGGTGTTGGCCGCCGCGGACCAGGTGGCCCGCGCGCACGACGGAGTGGCACCCGCCGAGGCGGCGGCCATCGACCAGATCCGGGTCGCGTTGGCCGAGCCGGCCTGACCGGCGGCGCGTCGGTGAGCTGTGTCACTCTGAGTGCTGCCGGAGCGCAACCTACTGGCAGGTAACATTGCGTCGTGGGCAACTGCACAACCGCCCGCGGTTGACCTGGCGTCGACCGACGCGCGACGCTGCGCCCCAGACCGGGCGAGCGAATCGCAACACCACACAGGAGGGTCGTCGAAGCGCGATGAACATCGTCGTACTCGTCAAGCAGGTGCCTGATTCGGGCGCGGACCGCAACCTGCGCAATGACGACAACACCGTCGACCGCGGTTCGGCGAACAACGTGATCAACGAGATGGACGAGTACGCCATCGAGGAGGCGCTGAAGATCAAGGAGGCGCACGGCGGCGAGGTCACCATCCTGACCATGGGTCCGGACCGGGCGACCGAGTCGATCCGCAAGGCGCTCTCCATGGGCCCGGACAAGGCAGTGCACGTGCTTGACGACGCCCTGCACGGCTCGTGCGCCGTCGCCACCTCGAAGGTGCTCGCCGCCGCTCTCGGTCAGCTCAATGCCGACCTGGTCATCTGCGGCGCCGAGTCCACCGACGGCCGGGTCCAGGTCATGCCGCACATGATCGCCGAGCGGCTGGGCGTCGCGGCGCTCACCGGAGCCCGCAAGCTCACCGTCGACGGCGCGACGCTGACCGTCGAGCGGCAGACCGAGGAGGGCTACGAGGTGGTCACCGCCGCCACCCCGGCGGTGGTCTCCGTCTGGGACACCATCAACGAGCCGCGCTACCCCTCCTTCAAGGGCATCATGGCCGCCAAGAAGAAGCCGGTGCAGACGCTCTCGCTGGCCGACCTCGGGGTCGCGGCCGACGAGGTGGGCTTCGACGGCGCCACCAGCGCCGTCGTCGAGCACACCAAGCGCCCCCCGCGCTCCGGCGGCGCCAAGATCACTGATGAGGGCGAGGGCGGCGTCAAGCTTGTCGAGTTCCTCGCCACCGAGAAGTTCGTGTGAGAGGGGGGTCTGACATGTCCGAGGTTCTCGTCGTCGTCGAAGCCACAAAGGAATTCGGCGTCAAGAAGGTCACCCTGGAAATGCTCACCCTCGCGCGTGAGCTGGGCACCCCGAGCGCTGTGGTGCTCGGCGGCGCTGGCGCCGCCGAGGCGCTGAGCGGCAAGCTGGGCGAGTACGGCGCGGAGAAGATCTACGCCGCCGAGGGTGACGAGATCGACGGCTACCTGGTGGCCCCCAAGGCGACAGTGCTCGCCGAGTTGGTCAAGCGGGTGCAGCCGGCCGCCGTGCTGCTGGCGTCGGCCCAGGAGGGCAAGGAGATCGCCGCCCGGCTCGCCGTCAAGCTCGACAACGGCATCCTGACCGACGTTGTCGGCCTGGACGCCGACGGCACCGCGACCCAGGTTGCCTTCGCCGGCTCCACCATCGTCAAGTCCAAGGTCACCAGGGGCCTGCCGTTGGTCACCGTCCGGCCCAACTCGGTCACCCCTGCCCCGGCAGCGGCCACCCCGGCGATCGAGCAGCTCAGTGTGTCGGTCACCGACACCGACAAGCTGGCCACCGTCGTCGAGCGGGTCGCCGAGCAGAAGGGCTCCCGCCCCGAGCTGACCGAGGCCGGCGTGGTCGTCTCCGGCGGTCGGGGCGTCGGCAACGCCGACAACTTCAAGCTGGTCGAGGAGCTGGCCGACCTGCTCGGCGGTGCCGTGGGCGCGTCCCGCGCGGCCGTCGACTCCGGCTTCTACCCGCACCAGTTCCAGGTGGGCCAGACCGGTAAGACGGTCTCCCCGCAGCTCTACGTCGCCCTCGGCATCTCCGGTGCCATCCAGCACCGGGCCGGCATGCAGACCTCGAAGACCATCGTCGCTGTCAACAAGGACGGCGAGGCGCCGATCTTCGAGCTGGCCGACTTCGGGGTGGTGGGCGACCTCTTCAAGATCGTCCCGCAGGCCGCCGAGGAGATCCGCAAGCGCAAGTAAGCCAGCGCTACGACAGTGGCCGCCCGTTCGAACGGGCGGCCACTGTCGTAGCGGGAGCTGATCGGCGAGCCGGGGAGCTGAGCCGGCCCGCCGATCAGCCCGTCAGGGAGCCCCTCAGCAGACTGTCGCCGGAGTGGCGGGTGTTGTTGTCGTACTGCTCGGCGGAGACGTCGACCACCGAATAGCTCTTGAGGTCGACATTCGGGGGCAGGGGTAGCAGCGCGTCCGAGCCGCCACCCAGGGTGCCGACCGAGAACATCTCCATCGTCGTCGGATTGATGAGCCAGACCTCGTAGTACCCCGCGACGCTCGGGAGATTCGCCACATGCAGATGTAGTTGGCCGTCCTTCAAAACCCGGGCGTCACCAGTGGCCGTCGGCGGGGTGGTCCCGTACGCGGCCAGCGGCGCGCTCGCCACCACCACCGGCGTCGGGGTGGGCGTCGGATCGTCCGGTCGGAGCACCGAGACGGTGCCCACCACGCCGACCGCCGCGGCAGCGGCCGCTGTCACCGCGGTGGCCACCCAACCGGACCAGCCGCGACCCCGGCGGGATCGCCGCCCCGGGTCCAGTCGGGTCACCGTCGACTCGGCCGCCGCGCCGAAACTCTGCTCAGCCGTCGTGGTGTCGGCCTGCCCGGGCACCCGGTGTCGACGGGTCTCGGTCAGCAACGGCCCGGCCTCCGCGGCCCTGACCTGGGCTTCGATGCCCTGCCAGACATGCTCCGGCGGGTCGGGCAGGTCGGCCAGGCCCTGCGTCTCGGTGCCGAGCCCCGCCACCTGCTGAAGGCTAGCGACCTCCGCGCGGCAGAGCGCGCAGGTGCCGAGGTGGGTGCTCTCCCCGTTGTCCGCCTCGCTCTCACCGAGTGCCAGAAATACCAGCCGGTCGTGGTCCAGGTGCTGCACCGTCCACCTCCCATCTGCGCTTCAAGCTCGCCATGCCGCGTCGGATGTGACTCTTCACGGTGCCCAACGGCACACCGGTCACAGTGGCTATCTGCTGGTGTGTCAGGTCGTCGTAGAAGGCCAACTCCAGCATCCGTCGCTGGTCGTCCGGGAGGCGAGCCAACTCGTCGGCGATCACCAACCGGTCCACCACGCGGTCCGGATCCGGCTGGGTCTGCGCCGGCTCGGGCAGTTGCCGGACCGTCTCCACCACCCGGGTCTCCCGGGCCGAGGCGCGCATCCGGTCGATCACCTTCCGCCGGCCGATGCCGAGCAACCAACCGATCAGCGACCCCTTGGACGGGTCGAACGTGTCGCGACCCAGCCAGGCGGCGACGAACGTCGCCTGGGTGACGTCCTCGGCGTCGCTGCGGTTCGCCAGCATGGACGTGGCCAGGTGAAGCACGGCACGACCGTAGCGGTCGTACGCCTCGCGGAGCGCCAAGTCGTCACCGTCGCGGAACCTGCGGTCGAGGTCGTCCACCGGAGGATCCGGTTCCTGTCGTAGCGCCGTCATCGGGCGGCTCGCCTTCGATGGGGCATGCCCGACTGTAGCTGCCACAGTCTCCGCCCCACTTCCCCGGTCGATCTCATCTCACCAGCTATTCGTCGCCGGACCCCGCTGCGGATGCGGTCGCGGCCGAAAAAGAAAAGTGCCTCCGGGGCGCATCCGCCCGTCCGAGAGCCGGCGTAACCCGTTCTGCAAGCCAGGCCTGACGAATCAGCACCAAATACCAGGAGGCAGACATGCAGCTCTCGTACTTCCGTCGGGTCGCCGCGGGCGGCGCGGCCGCCGCGCTGGCCTTCGCCGGCGTCGGTGCCCTCACCGCCAGCCCCGCGTACGCCGCCACGTCGAAGGTCTCCGTCGTGCACGGCATTCCGGACACCCCGGTCGACGTCTACGTCAACGGCAAGAAGACGCTCGACAACTTCAAGCCCGGCGACGTCGCCGGCCCGCTGAACCTGGAGGAGGGCGACTACGACATCGCGCTCACCAAGCCGGGCGAGCCGATCGGCAGCGCGATCCTCACCGTCGACGACGCCGCCGTGCCGGGCGGTGCGAACATCAGCATCGCGGCCCACCTCGACGCGGCCGGCAAGCCGAAGATCACCCCGTTCGTGAACGACGTCTCGAAGGTCGACGCCGGCAAGGCGCGGCTGATCGTCCGGCACACCGCCGCCGCCCCGGCGGTCGACGTGCGCGCCGGTGGCACCCCGGTCTTCGAGGGCCTCACCAACCCGAACGAGGCCAAGGGCGACGTCGACGCGGGCGCGGTCAAGGCGGACGTGGTGCTGGCCGGCACCGACACCGTCGCCATCGGCCCGGCGGACCTCAACCTCAAGGAGGGCACCGCCACAATCGTCTACGCGATCGGCTCCGCCGAGGGCAAGACCCTCGACGTGGTGGCCCAGACCATCACCGGCCTGCACTCCGCCCCGGGCGGCGTGCCCAGCGGCGACGGCGGCCAGGCCGGCACGGGCGTGGACACCTGGTGGTACGTGCTCACCGGCGCCGGCGTACTCCTGCTGCTTGGTGGTGGGGTGCGGATGGCGACCGCGCGGACCGGCCGCAAGTGACGGTGCGCAATCGCGGCGCGCTGGCGGCAGTGGCCGCCGGCGTTGCCGCGCTCACCGCCGCCGCTCTGGTGGCCTGCGCCAACCAGCCGGCCGGGACGGTGGGAGCCGAGGAGGCGAGCACGCTGGCCAGCCCGGCACCGACCGCGGCCGGTGCCCCGTCGGTGCCGGTCACCGCGGGTGAACTGCCCGCCGGTCCGAAGATCATCCCGCCGGTACGGCTGCTGATCCCGGAGATCGGCGTCACCGCCACCGTCAACGCTGTCGGCATCAACGAGCGGACCAACGAGTTCGAGGTGCCGCCCAGCGTCGATCAGATCGGTTGGTACCGCTACGGCCCCGGCCTGGAGGCGGAGGCCGGCTCGGTGGTCATCGCCGGCCACGTGGACAGCGCCAAGCAGGGCAAGGGGGCGTTCTTCCGGCTGCGTGAGCTGGACCAGGGAGACACGGTGACAGCGACAGGCAGCGACGGCGGGGCGAGGCGCTACCGGGTCGTCGCCCGGGAGGAGTACGCCAAGACCAGGATCCCGCTGGACCGGTACTTCGCCCGCGACGGCAAGCCGCGACTGACCCTGATCACCTGTGGTGGGCCGTTCGACGCCGAGGCGCGCAAGTACCGCGACAACATCGTCGTCACCGCGGTGCCCGTCTGACCAGGTCCGCGCGCATCGGGCCGGGGTGGAGTTCCACCCCGGCCGTTGCGTGCAGTCCCCTCCGGCATCCGGTCCCCAAGGTGTCGGCCGTACGCTGAACGACGATGGCTTACCTGGATCACGCGGCGACGACTCCCATGCTCGATGAGGCACTGGAGGCGTACGTCGCTACCGCCCGCGAGGTTGGCAACGCGTCCTCCCTGCATGCGTCGGGCCGCCGTGCCCGCCGCCGGGTCGAAGAGTCACGCGAACAGGTGGCGGCGGTGCTGGGCGCCAGGCCCTCTGAGGTGATCTTCACCGGTGGTGGCACGGAGAGCGACAACCTCGCGGTCAAGGGCGTCTTCTGGGCCCGCCGAGCAGCCCGGCCCGACCGCCGCCGGGTGGTCTCCAGCGCCGTCGAGCACCACGCGGTGCTGGACGCCGTCGACTGGCTGGCCCAGCAGGAGGGCGCCGAGGTCGGCTGGCTGCCGGTCGATGCCGTCGGTCGGCTCGACCCGCAGACCCTGCGCGCCGAGTTGGCCGCGCACGCCGACCAGGTGGCCGTGGTCACCGCGATGTGGGCGAACAACGAGGTGGGCACCGTCCAGCCGGTGGCCGAACTGGCCGCCGTCGCCGCCGAACACGGTGTGCCCTTCCACACCGACGCCATCCAGGCGGTTGGTCAGGTGCCAGTCGACTTCGGCGCCAGCGGGGTCGCCGCGCTGACCGTCACCGGGCACAAGTTGGGCGGCCCGACCGGGGTGGGCGCGCTGCTGCTCGCCCGGGACGTGCCGGCCACGCCGCTGCTGCACGGCGGCGGCCAGGAACGCGACATCCGCTCCGGCACCCTGGACACCGCCGGGATCGTCGCCTTCGCCGTCGCTGTGGAGACGGCGGTGAAGGGTCAGCAGGAGTACGCGGCCCGGGTGGCTGCGCTCCGCGACGACCTGATCGAGCGGGTCCGCCAGGCGGTGCCCGAGGTGATCTACAACGGTGATCCGACCGATCGGCTGCCCGGCAACGCGCACTTTTCCTTCCCCGGCTGTGAGGGTGACGCGCTGCTGCTCCTGCTCGACGCGCAGGGGATCGCCTGCTCGACCGGCTCCGCCTGCTCGGCCGGCGTGGCCCAGCCCTCGCACGTGCTGCTGGCGATGGGCGCCGACGACGACCGCGCCCGTTCCTCGCTGCGCTTCACCCTGGGCCACACCAGCACCCAGGCCGACATCGACGCCCTCGTCGCGGCCCTCCCGGCAGCGGTCGACCGAGCCCGCCGAGCCGCCGCCCTCCGCACCCCCCGCTAACCCCCACCCTTCCCCGCACCCCCGTCCCCGTCCCCGCGATCTTGCACTTTCGGTTGTCCGTTCGCGCCTTGTGCGGCATATGTCGCCGCAGAAACTGCAAGATCGCGCCGGTGGGTGGGGCGGGGTGGGTGGGTGGGCGGGGTGGGCGGGGCGGGGTGGGAGGGCGCGGCTGTTCGGGGGGTTGCGGGGGTGGTGGATAGGGTTGTCGTGGGGGAACGGGCGGAACGGGGAAGGGAAGTGGGTCGGTGAGGGTTCTGGCGGCGATGTCGGGTGGGGTCGACTCGGCGGTGGCGGCGGCGCGGGCGGTGGCGGCCGGGCACGACGTGACCGGGGTGCACCTGGCGCTGGCCCGCAACCCACAGACCTATCGGACCGGCGCGCGCGGCTGCTGCACCCTGGAGGATTCCCGGGACGCCCGACGGGCGGCCGACGTGATCGGCATCCCGTTCTACGTGTGGGACATGGCCGACCGCTTCCACGAGGACGTGGTCGACGACTTCGTCGCCGAGTACGCCGCCGGTCGTACGCCGAATCCCTGCCTGCGCTGCAACGAGAAGATCAAGTTCGCGGCGGTGCTGGACCGGGCGGTGGCCCTGGGCTTCGACGCGGTGGTGACCGGGCACCACGCCCGCCTCGGCGCGGACGGGCTGCTACGGCGCAGTGTCGACCTGGCCAAGGACCAGTCGTACGTGCTCGCCGTGCTCACCCGTGAGCAGCTCGACCGGTCGATCTTCCCGCTCGGCGGGTTGACGAAGGCGCAGGTCCGCGCCGAGGCCGCCGAGCGTGGCCTGGCCGTGGCCGACAAGCCGGACTCGCACGACATCTGCTTCATCGCCGACGGGGACACCCGCGGCTTCCTGGCCGGCCGGCTCGGTGAGGCGCCCGGCGACGTGGTGGACGCGTCCACCGGCGCGGTCGTCGGCAGTCACAGCGGTGCGTACGCGTACACGGTGGGGCAGCGTCGCGGGTTGCACCTGGACCGGCCCGCCCCGGACGGCCGGCCACGCTACGTGCTCTCGATCACGCCGAAGACCAACACTGTGACTGTGGGCCCGGCCGAGGCCCTGGACGTGTCCGACGTGCACGCGGTACGTCCGGTCTGGACCGGCGGCGCCCGTCCGGACGCCCCGGTCGAGTGCGAGGTGCAGTTGCGCGCGCACGGCGACGCGGTCCCGGCGACCGTCGCCCTCGACGGTGACCGGCTGCACGCCGAGCTGCGCCGACCGGTCCGCGGCGTGGCCGCCGGTCAGGCCGTGGTGGCGTACCGACCGGACCCGGCCGGCGACGTCGTCCTCGGCTCCGCGACCATCACCGGCTGACCGCACGGCCTGGGTGTTCGCGGGATAGCCTTCGCCCGTGACAGATCAGGCGTGGCCCTGGCCGGCCGGCGCGGCAACCGGAATTGGTTCGCTGCCCGGCACCGACATCGGCGAGGCTCAGCGGGTGGTCCTCGGTGAGCTTCCCGACCTGCCCCACCTGCCCGAGTTGCCGGCCCGTGGCCCCGGAGCGGACATGATCGGCCGGTCCGCCGGGCTGCTCGTCGAGCTGCCTGTCGAGGTGTACGCGGGGCGGTGGCGGGTCGCCCCACGCCCAGGCCGCGACCTGCGCCGGGCCCGCGATCTGATGGAACGCGACCTGGACCAGCTCGCCGAGCAGGCCGAGGGGTACGCCGGGCCGATCAAGGTGCAGGCCGCCGGCCCGCTCACGCTGGCCACCTCCCTGGAGTTGCCGATCGGTGGCCGACTGTTGCGCGATCCCGGCGCGGTCCGTGACCTGACCGGCTCCCTCGCCGAGGGGCTGCGCGCGCACGTCGCGGCGGTCGCCCGCCGGCTGCCCCAGGCATCGGTGCTGCTGCAACTGGACGAGCCGTCACTGCCGACCGTGCTGGCCGGGCGGGTGCCGACCGAGAGCGGTCTGGGCGCGTACCGGGCGGTCGAGTCGGTGGACGCCGCCGCCCTGCTGCGCACTGTCGTCGAGGCGGTCGGCGTGCCGACGCTGGTGCACTGCTGCGCCCCGGACGTGCCGCTGGAGCTGATCCGCTCCACCGGCGCCGTCGCGGTCGCCCTCGACCTGGACCTGGTCACCAAGCTCGACCCGCTGGGCGAGGCGATCGACGCCGGCCTCGGGTTGCTGGCCGGGGCCGCGCCGACCCGGGCGCCGTCGGCCGGTGGCGCGCCGACCTCCGCGCAGATCGCCGATCGGGTACGCCAGGTCTGGGACCGCCTCGGCTTCCCGCGTCGCCAACTCGCCGAGCAGGTGGTGGTCACCCCGGCCTGCGGCCTCGCCGGGGCCACCCCGGAGTACGCGCGGGCGGTGCTCGCCGCGTGCCGGGACGCTGGCCGGCGCCTCGCCGAGGTGTGAGGTTTCCTGTCGTACCTGGTGGGCAGGATGACGGTCATGATTGGACAGCTGCGTTCAGTGGTGATCGACTGCCCGGATCCGCGGGCGTTGGCGGCGTTCTACGCCGAGCTGCTCGGCGTACCGCTCGCCGAGGGTGACTCCGATGACGACTGGGTGGTGCTGGGCGGCCCACCCGGTCACCAGCCGCGCCTCGCCTTCCAACAGGCGCCCAACCTGCGCCCACCGGCCTGGCCGGATCCCGAGCGCCCACAGCAGTTCCACCTCGACGTGACTGTGGACGACATCGAGGCCGCCGAGAAGGCGGCGCTGGCGCTGGGTGCTCGGCGGCTGCCAGGCGAGGGCGAGGGCTTCCGGGTCTACGCCGACCCGGCCGGCCACCCGTTCTGCCTCTGCTGGGACTGAGCTCGTCGTGGGTTGCGGCGGCCGGGCATCATTGCCGCCGTGATCCACACCTCTGCGCTTCGGGCCTCCGGTTCGCTCTTCGGCCTCGCCTACGGTGACGCGCTGGGCAAGCCGACCGAGTTCCTCACCGTCGCCGAGATCGAGCGCCGGTACGGCCCGACCGGTCCACGCGAGCTGTCCGGCGAGCCCGCCCTGGTCACCGACGACACGCAGATGGCCCTGGCTGTGGGTTGGGCGCTGCACGAGGCGGCGTCGTCGTTCACGCCGGAAGCGGTGGAGCCACTGCTGCGGCGACGCTTCCTGGCCTGGGCGGTCAGCCCTGACAACAACCGTGCCCCGGGCGTGACCTGCCTGCGCGCCTGCGCCGAGCTGAGCCGCGGGGTGCCGTGGCAGGAGGCGACCGTGGTCGGCTCAAAGGGCTGCGGGGCCAACATGCGGGTCACCCCGGTCGGGTTGCTCGACGTGGACCTCGACACGCTCGCCGGGTTGGCTCAGTTGCAGGCCGGGCTGACCCACGGCCATCCGACCGGGCTGGCCGCCAGCGAACTCACCGCGTACGCGGTATTCGTTCTGCGTGCGGGAGCGCCGCTGAGCGACCTTCCGGCGGTGCTCACCGAGCGGGCACTGTCCCAGCGCCTGGTCTACCGGGAGCGGTGGCTGGGTGACCTGTGGCAACACGCCGGTTCCGGTTCTCCGCAGGAGTTCATCGCCCAGGGCTGGGACGAGTGCCTGGCGGTGCTGGGCCGACTGACAGACACCCTGACGCGGCCGGACGACGGTGCTGACCCGTGTCAGGCCACCGGGGAGGGCTGGGTGGCCGAGGAGGCGCTGGCCACCGCGCTGCTCTGCGCCGTACGGCACGCCGACGACCCGGTAGCGGCGCTGGCCCGGGGCGCCACCACCGCCGGCGACTCCGACTCGATCGCCGCACTGGCCGGCGCGTTCGTGGGCGCGGCCGTCGGCATGGCCGCCTGGCCGCGCGAATGGGCCAACCGCATCGAGTACGCCGACCAACTGGCCACGCTCGGCGCGACCTGGGACTGACCCCGCGCGGTGCCGGCCCGGCCCGGCTTGGCCTGGTCCGGCTTGGCCTGGTCCGGTCTGGCCTGGTCCGGTCTGGCCCGGCGCGGCTGGCCGGCCCGGCGCGGCCGGCCTGGTCTGGGCCCGGCTGGTCTGGCCTCGATGATCGACTCGGGGTTCTGAAAGTCGGGGCATCCGGGGCCTCGGGATACCGCGACTTTCAGGAACGCGATTCGATCACGCCCGGCGAGCGGTCGGTGAGCGGTCGCGGAGGCGGTCGCGGGGTGGTCAGGCGGTCGGGAGGTGGCGCAGGCTGCGGACCTTGCGCCACAGGTCGGCGTCGCAGCGGCCGGCGTGGTCGGCAAAGGCGGCCGAGGTGAGTCGGATCGGCTCGGTGAGGCTGAGGTAACTGTCGTGCTCGGCGCCCGGATCCCAGTCCCGGGTGGGAATCCGCACGTGGTCGTCCCTGTCGCTCTTGTCCTGGCTGGTGATCTTCAGGACGTCGGCGCCCCGGGAGTCGGCGCGCAGCACCAGGCACGGGCGCACCTTCGACCCGCTGCCGTCGGCGTACGGCACGTCGGCCCACCAGATCTCGCCGGGCGACGGGCTGTCGCCGCGCCGGTCGGTGTCGCGCGAGCGGGGTCTGCTGGACGGCCGTTCGGCGCCACGGGGCCGCGGCGGGGTGGAACGACGGCCACCGGTGCCGTCCGCGCCCGGCCGGGTGCCCGGACGCCGGTTGGCCACCCGGTGCCGCCAACTGTTCCACGCCCAGCCGGCGGCCACGGCCAGCAGGATCGCCACCGCCCAGAGCAGTGCCTCGCGCATCCGTACCTCCGCGTCCCGGCGACCGACCGGTCGCACCGTCCGGCGATCCTTGCACGCCCTCGCCCGTGCCGCCCGCCAACCACACCGCCACCGCCCCACCGCCGCGCTGCACGGCCACCGCCCCACCGCCGCGCGGCACGACCACCTCGACGCCGCCAGGCCACCCGGCCGTCGCCCTCGATCACTTGATGGTCGGTAGCTGGATCGGCCCGCCGACGCCTGCTGAGCATCACGCGATCACCGGACGCGGCTGAGTGCGCGGTCGCGTCGGGCGCGGGTGGGCGACGGATTGTCCCACCGGACCGATACGGTGCCGGAGTAGCGTGATCAGGGAGGTCGCAGGCGTGTCCGAAGGTGGCGGTGTGTCCGAGGAACAGATCGGTCAGCAGGTCAGCCCGGCGCAGGAGGCGGCGGCCGGGGCTGAGCCGACGCCGCAGGCCCGGGAACGGCATGCCGCGCTCAGCCAGGAGTTGACCGAACACCAGTACCGCTACTACGTGCTGGACGCGCCGACCATCCCCGACGCCGATTTCGACAGGCAGTTGCGCGAGCTGGAGGCACTGGAGGAGGAGTTTCCGGCGCTGCGGACGCCCGACTCGCCGACCCAACGGGTGGGTGGCACGTTCTCCACCGACTTCACGCCGGTCACCCATGCCGAACGGATGCTCTCGCTCGACAACGCCTTCGCCGACGAGGAGTTGGCGGCCTGGGCCGAGCGCGTCGAACGGGACGCGGGCGGTCCGGTGCCCTACCTGTGCGAGCTGAAGGTCGACGGGCTGGCGATCAACCTGACCTACGAGAACGGCCGGCTGGTCCGGGCCGCCACCCGAGGCGACGGGCGTACCGGTGAGGACGTCACGGCAAACGTGCGCAGCATTCGGGACGTGCCCAGCCAGCTCGTACCGTCCGGCGAGTTCCCGGACGTTCCCGAGCTGGTGGAGGTCCGGGGCGAGATCTACTTCCCGATCGCCGCGTTCGCCGACCTCAACGCGGGGCTGGTGGAGCAGGGCAAGGCGCCCTTCGCCAACCCCCGCAACGCCGCCGCCGGCAGCCTGCGGCAGAAGGATCCACGGGTCACCGCCACCCGGCCGCTGCGCCTGGTGGTGCACGGCATCGGCGCCCGCCGTGGGTTCCAGCCCACGGCGCAGTCCGAGTCGTACGCGGCACTCAAGTCGTGGGGGTTGCCGACCAGCGACCGGTGGCGGGTCGTCCCGGACCTGGCCGGCGTGGCGGAGTTCATCGCCTACTACGCCGAGCACCGGCACGACGTCGAGCACGAGATCGACGGCGTGGTGGTCAAGGTCGATCCGGTCTCCATCCAGGGCCGGCTCGGGTCGACCAGTCGTGCCCCTCGCTGGGCGATCGCCTTCAAGTACCCGCCGGAGGAGGTCACCACCAAGCTGCTCGACATCGACGTCAACGTGGGGCGCACCGGCCGGGTCACCCCGTTCGCCGTGCTGGAGCCGGTGCGGGTGGCCGGTTCCACTGTCGCGCTCGCGACCCTGCACAACGCCCGTGAGGTGGAGCGCAAGGGGGTGCTGATCGGCGACACGGTGGTGCTGCGCAAGGCCGGCGACGTGATCCCCGAGGTGCTCGGCCCGGTGGTCGACCTGCGGCCCGCCGATGCCCGGCCGTTCGTGATGCCGACCAGTTGCCCGGCCTGCGGCACCCCGCTCGCGCCGTCGAAGGAGGGCGACGTGGACATCCGTTGCCCCAACACCCGCAGCTGCCCGGCGCAGTTGCGGGAGCGGGTGTTCCACCTCGCCGGCCGCGGTGGCTTCGACATCGAGGTGCTCGGCTACAAGGGCGCGGCAGCCCTGCTCGACGCGGAGATCATCAGCGACGAGGGCGACCTCTTCCACCTCGACGCCGAGCAGCTGTCCCGGTCGCCGTTCTTCGTCAACAAGGACGGCAGCCTGGGCAGCAACGCCACCAAGTTGCTGGACAATCTCGCGGTCGCCCGGGAACGGGACCTGTGGCGGGTGCTGGTGGCGCTCTCCATCCGGCACGTCGGCCCGACCGCGGCCCAGGCGCTCGCCCGGCACTTCCGCTCGATGGATGCCATCGACGCGGCCACCGAGGAGGAGCTGTCCTCCGTCGACGGGGTCGGGCCGACCATCGCCGCCAGCATCCGGGAGTGGTTCGCTGTGGACTGGCACCGCGAGGTGGTCCGCAAGTGGGCTGAGGCCGGCGTACGGATGGCGGAGGAGGCGGTCGACGAGGGCCCGCGCCCGCTGGAGGGGTTGACAGTCGTGGTGACCGGCACCCTCGCCGGTTTCTCCCGGGACCAGGCCGCCGAGGCCGTGCAGAGCCGGGGCGGCAAGGTCAGCGGGTCGGTCTCCAAGAAGACGAGCTTCGTGGTGGTGGGGGACAACCCCGGCTCGAAGGCCGACAAGGCAGTCAGTCTCAAGGTGCCGGTGCTCGACGAGGACGGGTTCCGGCTCCTGCTGGACGCGGGCCCGGACGCCGCCCGGGAGGTCGCTCAGACGGGGGGTTGAGCCGGCCGGCGGCCGGGAACGGCGACTGGCCGCGTATACCAACTTAATTACGACTACGACCGATTCGTGACTGTCATACCGGGAAACTGGGGGCCGAGGGCGTTTCATTGGGTCACGGCGCGCGCACCGGCGCGCCGATGGTCGGTCGGGAGGTGTGGTGGAGGTCGCCGACCCACGCAACTCGCTTCCTGCGGGACGGGTCGCACCGTTCGCCGCCTTCGTCGCCGGCATCCTGGCGGTCGCCGCGCTGACCGCCGCCGTTCCACTCGCGACGCTCCCCGGCGAGTTGTCCGAGCTGCCGGTGGCGTTCTGGACGATGGCCGCGCTCGCCGTGATCTGTGACGCGCGCCCGTTCGTGCCACCGGGGCGCCGGCAGACGTCGGCGGTGTTTCCGTCCACCTGTTTCACCTTCGCGATCCTGCTCGGCTGGGGTCTCGGCCCGGCGGTGGTGGTGCAGGCGGTGGGCGTCGTCGTCTCGGGTTGGCGGATGCGGCACGCGGCGTGGCGCACGGCGTTCAACGTCGGCCAGTACGCGTGTGCCCTCGCCGCCGCGTACGGGGTGATCCAGCTCAGCTCCGGCACCATCTTCTCCGGCGGGCGGTTGCACTGGACCGACGTGGCCGCCGTCGGCGGTGCCGTGCTGGCCTGGTTCGTCGTCAACTACGGGTTGGTCAGCTGGGCGGTGCGGCTGCGGTTCGGGGACCGCTGGTGGCCCACCGTCCGTCAGGGCCTCGGCTTCGAGTTGCTGTCCACCGGCTCGCTGCTGCTGCTCGCCCCGGTGCTGGTCGCGGCGGCCCGGGTCAGCGCCGCGCTGATCCCGCTGGTGCTGGTGCCGCTCTTCGCCGTCTACCGGATGGCGCGGTTGACGAACGAACAGCAGCACCTTGCCGCCGCCGACCCGCTGACCGGGCTGCCCAACCGCAAGGCACTGCTGGCCGAGGTGGCCGAGCAGGTGCACCTGCATGCGGAGCGGACCGCCCGTGGTGAACCCGACGGGCAGCTCGCGCTCCTGCTCATCGACCTGGACCGTTTCAAGAACGTCAACGACGCCCTTGGGCACGCCGTGGGCGACCGGCTGCTGGTCGAGGTCAGCGCCCGGCTCACCGACATGCAGCCCCGGCCGCAGATGATCGCCCGGCTGGGCGGTGACGAGTTCGCCATCGTGATGACCGGGCTGACCGACGTCGGTCAGGCGCGGGAGTTGGCCGACCGGGTGGTTCAGGCGCTGGCCGAGCCGGTGCCGCTCGACGGGTTGCCGCTGGACGTGGGCGGGTCGATCGGGATCGCCCTGTTCCCGGAGCACGGCGAGGACTTCGCCACCCTGATGCGCCACGCCGACGTGGCGATGTACGACGCCAAACACCGCAACGACACGGTGGCCGTGTACGCCCCGGAGTCCGACCACAATTCCGCCGAGCGACTCGGCCTCCTCGCCGACCTGCGCCGCGTACTGGAGACCAGCCCCTCGGCCGAAGGGCCGTTCGACGGCGACGCCGAGTCGGCTGTTCAGGGCCAGGGCCAGGGCGAGGGTGTGGAGCCGGACGGGAACGGCCGGCACGGCGTGCCGGGCGACGCCGAGCGGACCGCCGACGTACCCCTTGTCGCGTCGGCGGAGGTGCGCGGCGGTGACGGGGCGGCGCTGCCCACCGGCGCCCCGGCCGAGGGCGCGCTGCCCACCGCGGCGTCGGACCGGTCCGCGCCAGCGACGGACCCGGCGCCGACGCTCGCCCCGGCGTCACCGGGAGCGGCAAGGTGGTGGCCACGGCGTCGGCGCACCGACGCCGAGCTGATGCACTCCGATGAGCTGATCAACCGGATCGCCACCGGAGCGGACCCCATTCGGGGCCGCAACGCCCGTGCCACTGTCGCCGGCGCCCGTTCCGGCTCGGCCCGGGAGCGGCGCGCCGGGGGCGGGGTCGGTCGGCGGTCCCCGAACGGAAGCGCCGTGGGCAGGGGCCGGACCAGGGGGCGGCGGGACGTCGGGCCGGGTGCGTCCGGGCAGCCACTGGAACCGACCGGGTGGGCGCACGCGGACGATGAGCCGGCCGACGACGCCGGGGAAATCACCATGTACTACCAGCCGCAGATCGCCATCGCGACCGGCGAGGTGGTCGGCGTCGAGGCGCTGCTGCGGTGGCGGCACCCCCGGCGGGGCATGGTCGACCCGGAGGAACTCATCCGGGTCGCCGAGCAGAGCGCCGTGATGCGACTGCTCACCCGTCGTGTCGTCGACGACGTGGTGGAACAGCTCGCCAAGTGGTCGGCGGCCGGCATCGGCCTGCGCGCGGCGCTGAACGTGAGCGTGCGCGACCTGCACACCGGCGAGATCGCCGACCAGATCGCCGATCGGCTGGCCCGCTACGGGGTGCCGGCCGAGCGGCTTCAGGTCGAGATCACCGAGGGCGCGTTGATGGCCGACCCGCGTCGGGTGCTGGCCACCATCTCCCGGCTGCACCGGATCGGGGTGGCCATCGCGCTCGACGACTTCGGCACCGGCTACTCCTCGCTCCAGCACCTGCGCCGCCTGCCGCTGTCCGAGGTGAAGGTGGACCGGTCGTTCGTTCTCGGCATGGCCGACGACGCCGACGACGCGGCGATCGTCCGATCCATGATCGAGCTGGCCGGCGCGCTGGGGCTGCGGGTGGTCGCCGAGGGTGTCGAGGACGAGCGGACCTGGCGGATGCTGCACGCCGCCGGCTGCGATGCCGCTCAGGGCTGGTTCTACGCCCGCCCGATGCCGGCCGAGGAGTTGGTCACCTGGCTGGCCCGGTACCGGCCGGTGCGCCCGACCGGCGGGCTCCCACAGCCGGATGTCGCTCGCCGCCCCACCCGCTGACCCCGCACGAGGGCCGCCGGAGGGGGAGTCGGGGACGCGGCACCGGAGCGGAACAATAGACTCGCTCCGGTCACCGCGTGTCACGCTCCACCTGTCGCGCGGCCGGCACACCGCCCGACCAGCAGGAATTCAGAAGGGGGCACTGATGGCCGCCATCTCCCGCGAGGAGGTCGCGCACCTGGCGCGCCTGTCGCGGCTCGCCGTCACCGAGGAGGAGCTGGACACGTTCGCCGGTCAGCTCGACGGGATCCTCCAGGCGGTCGCCCAGGTCGGCGAGGTCGCCGCCGCGGACATCCCGCCGACCTCGCACTCGGTGCCGCTGACCAACATCTTCCGCGAGGACGTCGTCACGCCGTGCCTGACCCCGGAGGAAGCGCTGTCGGGCGCGCCCGACGCCGAGGACCAGCGGTTCCGCGTACCGCGGATCCTGACCGAGGATGTGGCCTCATGAGCGAGCGGCAGCGAGCGAATCAGCAGTGCAGCGCGGTGGTGCCTCATGGCGTCGCGGAGCGAAGCGGAGTGACGGCATGAGCGATCTGATCAGAATGACCGCGACGGAGATCGCGGCCCTGGTCGCCGGGGGCGAGACCTCCGCCGTCGAGGTGACCCAGGCGCACCTGGACCGGATCGCCGCTGTCGACGACCGGGTGCACGCCTTCCTGCACGTCGACACCGAGGGCGCGCTCGCCGCGGCCCGGGCGGTGGACCAGCGCCGGGCCTCCGGCGAGGAGTTGGGCCCGCTCGCGGGTGTGCCGGTCGCGGTCAAGGACGTGCTCGCCACCCGGGGCGTGCCGACCACCGTGGGGTCGAAGATCCTGGAGGGCTGGCGCCCGCCGTACGACGCGACGATCGTGCAGCGGCTGCGCGACGCCGGCACCGTGATGCTCGGCAAGACCAACATGGACGAGTTCGCGATGGGCTCCTCCACCGAATACTCGGCGTACGGCCCGACGCACAACCCGTGGGACCTGAGCCGGATCCCCGGTGGTTCGGGTGGTGGCAGCGCCGCCGCGCTGGCCGCGTACGAGGCGCCGCTGGCGATCGGTTCGGACACCGGCGGCTCGATCCGCCAGCCCGGTGCGGTCACCGGCACCGTGGGCGCCAAGCCCACCTACGGCGGCACCTCCCGTTACGGGCTGGTGGCGTTCTCCTCGTCGCTCGACACCCCCGGCCCGTGTGCCCGGACGGTGCTCGACGCGGCCCTGCTGCACCAGGTGATCGGCGGGCACGACCCGCGCGACTCCACGTCCATCCCGCAGCCGGTGCCGGACGTGGTGGCCGCGGCGAAGCTCGGTGCCACCGGCGACCTGACGGGTGTGCGGCTCGGCATCGTGAGCGAGTTCGTCGGCGAGGGCGCCGAGCCGGGTGTGATGGCCGCGTTCCGTGAGTCGGTGGACGCGCTGACCAAGATGGGTGCCGAGGTTGTCGAGGTGTCCTGCCCGACGTTCGCGTACGCGCTGCCGGCGTATTACCTGATCGCCCCGAGCGAGTGCTCCTCCAACCTGGCCCGGTTCGACGGTGTCCGGTTCGGCCTGCGGGTCGGAGACGACGGCAACCGGTCGCTGGAGGAGGTCATGTCGCTGACCCGGGAGGCCGGCTTCGGCCCGGAGGTCAAGCGCCGCATCATGATCGGCACGTACGCGCTGTCGTCGGGTTACTACGACGCGTACTACGGGCAGGCGCAGAAGGTCCGGACGCTCATCACCCGGGACTTCACCGCCGCGTTCGAGCGGGTCGACGCGCTGATCTCGCCGACCACCCCGTCGGTGGCGTTCCCGATCGGCGCGCGGACCGCCGACCCGTACCAGATGTACCTGGCCGACCTGTACACGATTCCGACGAACCTGTACGGCGGGCCGGGCATCTCGGTGCCCTGTGGGCTCTCCGAGGGGCTGCCGGTCGGTATGCAGGTGATGGCCCCGACGATGGCCGACGACCGGATGTACCGGGTCGCCGCCGCGTTGGAGTCCGCCGTCGGCACGTTCACCCCGCCGACGCTCTAGACCGCAACCGCATCGGCGCCGAGGGACGTGTCCTTCGGCGCCGATCGCGCGTCCGGGCAGGTGGGGTGTCGATCAGGGCTGGCTCGGCGGCCCGGTGAGGTAGCGGCGGGCCTCCCGCAGGCCACGCCAGCGATACCAGGCGGCACCTCCCCAGAGCAGGAGCAGTAGTACGGCCAGCACGCGGGTGAACGGGCGGACCGGGCTCACCAGGGGTGGCAGTTGGCTGAGGAAGCCTGCCGTGAACAGCACCAGCAACCAGCGTTGACGGACGCGGGACCGAGCCTCACTGCGAGCCAGCGCGTCGAGACGTGGGTCGTCGGTGGACCCGTCGCGTAACACCTGCGCGACCTGCCGCTTCGTCGCCGGGTCGGCACCGGTCGTCCGGGGCAGCCGCCTGATCAGCCGGCGGCCGAAGGCGAGGGCGACGACCGCGCCGACCAGCGGCGGGATGAGCATCAGCCCGAACGACACGAGCAACTGGTCGGACTTCACGGTGTCGCGGCCGACAAAGGTGGCGGTGCCCAGCGCGGCGGTGGCGACCACGACGACCGCGGCGACGACGTACGTGCTGCGGCGTTGCCGCCGCCGCGGCACCTGTTCGTCAGCGGCGACACGTCCCCCGCTCGTCACGGCCGCCCCCGATCAACGCGCCGCCGGTTCACCAGGTGCACAACGGCGTACGCGATCGCCACCGCCACCACCCCGGGCAGCACCATGCCGATCACCAGCTCGACGGCCGTGTCCGGCTGGCGGTCCTCCCCGTAGGCGAACCAGCCGACCAGTGTCACCACGACGGCCACCGCCCACACCGCTACCACCCCGACGAGCACCGGCCGGATCCGCACTCCTCGCTCTCTCCCCGTATTCGTCATTGTCGCTCCGTACCCTGCCGGTGGCGACGCCACGCACGCCGGACGAAACCCGGCCGAGGATTGATCGGGCAACCCCATTAGGCTGGACAGGTTCTGTCCCGGATCGCGCCTGGAGCGTCTCATGACCACGACACTGCCCGCGTACGACGAGGTCGTTGCGCGCTTCGAACCGGTGATCGGCCTGGAGACCCACGTCGAGCTGGGCACGAACACCAAGATGTTCTGCGGTTGCCCGACCGACTTCGGCGGCGAGCCGAACACCCGGGTCTGCCCGGTGTGCCTGGGCCTGCCCGGTTCGCTGCCGGTGGCCAACAAGGCGGCCATCGAGGCGATCATCCGGATCGGCCTGGCGTTGAACTGCTCGATCGCCGAGTGGTGCCGGTTCGCCCGGAAGAACTACTTCTACCCGGACATGCCGAAGAACTTCCAGATCAGCCAGTACGACGAGCCGATCTGCGTCGACGGTTACCTGGACGTCGAGGTGGGCGGTGAGACGGTGCGGATCGAGATCGAGCGGGTGCACCTCGAGGAGGACACCGGCAAGACGCTGCACGTCGGCGGCGCCACCGGCCGCATCCACGGCGCGACGGAGTCGCTGGTCGACTACAACCGGGCCGGCATCCCGCTGGTCGAGATCGTCACCAAGCCGATCACGGGCACCGGTGCGCTCGCCCCCGAGGTGGCCAAGGCGTACGTCGCCGAGCTGCGCGACGTGATCCGCACCCTCGGCGTCTCCGACGTGCGGATGGAGGAGGGGTCGCTGCGCTGTGACGTGAACACCTCGCTCAACCTGCCGGGCGCGGAGTGGGGCACCCGCACCGAGACCAAGAACGTCAACTCGCTGCGGTCGGTGGAGCGGGCGGTCCGCTCGGAGATGCTGCGGCAGGCGTCGGTGCTCGACGCGGGCGGCCGGATCACCCAGGAGACCCGGCACTTCCACGAGGACACCGGTGACACCACGCCGGGTCGCTCGAAGGAGACGGCCACCGACTACCGGTACTTCCCCGAGCCGGATCTGGTGCCGATCGCCCCGGACCCGGTCTGGGTCGCCGAGCTGAAGGCCGCCCTGCCGGAGCTGCCCCGGGTGCACCGGCATCGGCTCCAGGAGCAGTGGGGCCTCTCTGACCTGGACATGCAGTCGGTGCTGAACGCCGGCGCGGTCGAGCTGATCGAGGCGACGGTGGCCGCCGGCACCACTCCGGCCGCGGCCCGCAAGTGGTGGCTCGGTGAGCTGTCCCGCCGGGCCAACGAGAGCGGCGTGGAGCTGGCCGAGATCGGAGCCACGCCCGCCCAGGTCGCCGAGCTTCAGGGTCTTGTCGACGCCGGCAAGCTCAACGACAAGATGGCCCGCACGGTGCTGGAGGGTGTTGTCGACGGTGAGGGCTCGCCCACCGAGATCATGACCAGCCGGGGCCTGGAGGTCGTGTCGGACACCGGCGCGCTCACCGCCGCCGTGGACGAGGCGATCGCCGCGAACCCGGGCATCGCCGACAAGATCCGTAGCGGCAAGGTCGCTGCGGTCGGCGCGCTGGTCGGCGCGGTGATGAAGACCACCCGTGGGCAGGCCGACGCGAAGACCCTGCGTGAGCTGATCCTGGAGCGCCTCGGCGTCCAGGGCTGAGAGACCCACCCGGAGCAGGCCGCCGCCGCGACCCGGCGGCGGCCTTCCGCCACCCCCTGTCGACCCACGCGGCCACCCCGCACCCCTCGCGAGGGCGTCAACGACGACGCCTGGATGGAGCCACCGTGACCGAGCACGACCTCGATGTCCTCGACGAGATCCAGCGGCGGGTGCTCTGGCTCGCCACCCGGATCGTGGACGCCGCCAACCATGACCGGGCCACCGGCGACGGTGTGAAGGTCGGCGGCCACCAGGCGTCCAGCGCCTCGCTGGTCACGGCGATGACAGCGCTCTGGTTCGCGCACCTGGACGCCGAGGACCGGGTCGCCGTGAAGCCGCACGCGTCCCCGGTGTTCCACGCCATCCAGTACCTGCTCGGCAACCTGGACCGCTCCTACCTGCCCCGGCTGCGGGCCCGTGGCGGCCTCCAGTCGTACCCGTCGCGCACCAAGGACCCGGACGCTGTGGACTTCTCCACCGGTTCGGTCGGCCTGGGCGCGGCGGCGCCGCTCTTCGCCGCCGCCACCCGGCGGTACGTCGACGCGCACTTCGGGGCCCGCCCGCACTCCCGGTTCGTGGCGTTGATCGGCGACGCCGAACTGGACGAGGGAAACATCTGGGAGGCGGTCGCCGACCCGGCGACCACCGGGCTGGGCAACGTCATGTGGCTGGTCGACTTCAACCGCCAGTCGCTGGACCGGGTGGTCCCCGGCATCCGGATCAACCAGTGGCGGGGCCAGTTCGAGGCGGCCGGCTGGCACGTCGTGGAGGTCAAGTACGGCCGTCGGCTCGCCGAGGCGTACGCCCGGCCGGGTGGTGAGGCGCTGCGTGACTGGATCGACGCGATGCCGAACGAGCAGTACCAGTCGCTGTTCGGGCTGGTCGGGGCGGCGCTGCGCAAGCAGTTCCTGGACGGCGCTCCGGCCGGCGTCGCCGAGCTGATCGCCGACGTATCCGACGAGGAGCTCGGCCCGCTCGTCACCGACCTGGGCGGGCACGACCTTCAGGCGATGCTTGACGCGTACGCCCAGTGCGACGCGGTCACCGACCGGCCCAGCGTCGTCTTCGCGTACACGGTCAAGGGTTGGGGGTTGCCCATCGCCGGCAATCCGCGTAACCATTCCGCGCTGCTCAGCTCCGAGCAGGTCGACACGTTGCGCGCCGCGCAGGGGTTGACCGCCGAGACCGAGTGGGACCGCCTCGACCCGGCGTCACCCGCCGGGATCCAGGCCGGCGCCCGCCGGGAGGCGCTGTCCCGCGCGCCGCGCGAGCGCGCGCTGGGGGTCACCGTTCCGGAGAGCACTGGAGTACGCGCAACCAAGCCGATCTCCACTCAGGAGGTGTTCGGTCGGGTGCTGGTGGACCTGGCGCGGGACCGGGAGGTGGGCCGCTACCTGGTCACCACCGCCCCGGACGTGGCCACCTCCACCAACCTCGCCGGGTTCATCAACAAGACCGGGGTGTTCGCCCCCACCGAGCAGCGTTCCTGGACCGAGGACCGGATGCTGCGCTGGACGGAGAGCCCCGCCGGGCAGCACATCGAGCTGGGTATCTCGGAGATGAACCTGTTCCTGCTGCTCGGCCAGCTCGGGTTGTCCTGGGACCTGTCCGGGCAGCCGCTGCTGCCGGTGGGCACCGTCTACGACCCGTTCGTGCTGCGCGGCCTCGACGCGTTCCTGTACGGCACCTACTCCGGCTCCCGGTTCGTGGTGGCCGGCACCCCGTCCGGTATCACCCTCGCCCCGGAGGGCGGCGCCCACCAGTCCACGATCACCGCGTCGGTCGGCCTGGAGCTGCCCGGGGTGACGTTCGTCGAGCCGGCGTACGCGGCCACCCTCGACTGGCTGCTCTGCGACGCGCTCGGTCAGATCGCCGGTGGGGCGGCTCCGGCCGCGACGGCAGCACCCGCCGAGGACGGCGCGTACTACTTCCGGTTGAGCACCCGACCGCTGGATCAGGCGCCGTTCGAGGCGGCCCGTGCCCGGCTCGGTGACGCGGTGCTGCGCCGGCAGGTCGTCGCCGGGGCGTACCGGCTGGTCGACGCGCACCAGGCGTATCCGCACCTGGTCGACGCCCCGGTGGTGCAGCTTGCCGCCTCCGGCGCGGTGCTGCCCGAGGTGCTGGCCGCGGCGGCGGAGCTGGCCGACGAGGGCGTCGCCGCGCACGTTGTCGACGTGACGAGTCTCGACCGGCTGTACCGGGCCTGGCAGCGCACCCTTCGTCAGGGCGTACGGACGGCCACGGTGCCCAGCGTGCCGGGCGCGCTGCGGTCCGCGTTCGCCGATCGGGTGCCGGTGGTGACGGTGCACGACGCCGCGTCGCACGCGATGGCCTGGCTCGGTTCGGCGGTCGGCGCACCGGCGGTGCCGCTCGGCGTGGACGAGTTCGGCCAGTCGGGCAGCGTTTCTGAGCTGTACGAACTGCACGACCTGCTGCCCGGCAGCATCGTCAACGCCGCGCTGGCCGCCATCGCCCTCCGCTGAGCCGTCGACCGCCCGCCGGTCGGCTGGCGGGCGTCGACGTCGGCTCAGCCGGTCGGCGTCGGCGTGGGTGTGGCGGGGACACCGCCGCTCGGCGTCGGTGTGGGTGTGGCGGGGACGCCGGCGCTCGGGTTCTCCACCAGGCGACGTTCCAGGTTGACCTGGGCCTGCCCGGTGCCGCCGACGGTGATGGTGTCGTACGCCTGGAGCAGCTTCTGCTGGTCGAAGTAGAGCACGCTCATCGACAGCGGGGTGGGCTTCTCGCCCTCCAGTCCGCGCAGCCCGGCGCCGCCGGTGGAGCCCTCCACCATCAGCGTGGTGCGCTGCTGCCCGGGCGCCTGTGGCAGCTCGGAGACCTGCCGGGAGTGGGTGTGCCCGGCCAGCACCAGCGGGCAGGTGCCGGCGAGCGGCCCGGCCGACGCCGGGTCGTGCACGAGCGCGATGTCTACCGGTCGCGGTGAGCTGCGGACCGTCGCGGCGAGCTGGTTGCCGGCCGCGATCACCTGGTCGGCCACCTGCTGGGTCAACCCGCTGCCGGCCGGGGAGGTGTTCTTGTCCGGGGTGAAGCGCGGGTCGCCGATGCCGGCGATGGTCAGCCCGGCGACAGTGGTGGTCGTGTTGTTCAAGACGATCGCGTTCGGCTGGCGGGCCACCGCGGCGGCGGTCTTGCCGGAGTCGTGGTTGCCCCGGATGAAGACGTACGGCTTCTTCAGCAGGCCGATCGAGGCCACGAAGGAGGCTTCCGGTTCGCTGCCCCAGTCGGTGATGTCCCCGGTGTCGATCACCACGTCGATGCCGAACTGCTCCACCACCGTCCGGATCAGTTGCCAGCCGGTCGGGTTGAGGTGCATGTCGGAGACGTGCAGCACCCGGGTGGTGCCCGGGGTCGGCTCCAACAGCGGAAGCGCCGACACTGTGGTGTAGAGCTGGCTGACGTTGCCGACCAGGCGCTGCAACTGTTCGGCGTACTTGGTGTAGTCGTTGGCGATCCGTCGGGCGTCACCGACGATGGCCGGCGCGTTGACCAGCAACCCCTCGTAGCGGGGTTCCTCGATGGCCTGTGGGCGAAGGGTCGCCGCCGCCGTGCCGAGGCTGCCGGCGGTGACCAGCAGCGCCAACCCTCCGGCCCAGGCGGTCCGCCGGACGTCGCGGAAGATCAGCCCGGCCAGGATCAACGTGACGAGCACCGACGCGCCGAGGGTACGCAGGCCGAGGCGCATCACCCCGGAGCGGACGTCCTCCACGGCGCTCTGACTGGCCCGGCTGATGCTGGCCGGGTCGTCGATCAACGCCTCGGTGCGCCCCTGGTCGAGGGCGCCCAGCCGGACGGTGAGATGGGTCGGCCCGTTGTGGCTGTCGAGCAGCAGCGCGCCGAGCGGCGGGATGTCGACGGTGGTGCCGCCGTCCCGGGCGGGGGAGATGCTGAGGTTGGCCCGGAACGGGCCGATGTCGGTGCTCACCTGGCCGCCGGCCAACACCCCGAGCACCGCCCCGGCCAGGGCCACGGCGAGGACGGCGACGATCAGCCCGAGGCGGCGCAGCGGGCCGGCGGCGCCGACCCACCAACCCGTCCGGCGCGGCAGATCGCCGCCGGTCACCGGGTCGTCCCGGTCATCGGCGTCGTCGTGCCGCTCGTCGCGTTGCCCGTCCATGCTGAAAGTCTGACCTGCCCGTCGGAAGATCTTGGCAAACCTGAACGGATGGTGACGCAATCAGCTGCGTCCGCCGTCACCGCCCGCGAAGACCACCCGCAGGAGCCGGTCGTCGTCGCCCGCCGGGTCGCCCCGGCCGTCGTGGTTGGAGGTGCTCACCCAGAGCGACCCGTCCGGTGCCGCGGCCACCGCACGCAGTCGACCGTAGCGGTTGGTGAGCAGCTCACTGGGCTGACCGAGCAGGGTGCCGGTGTCGGTCAGCTCCATCACCCAGAGGCGCTTGCCGCGCAGGCAGCCGGTGACCAGCAGCCGGTCCGTGGCGGCCAGACCCGAGCAGGACGCGTCCGACGTCGCCCACTGTGCGATCGGATCGGTGAACCGCTTGTCGCCGGCCTGGCCCTCGACCTCCGGCCAGCCGTAGTTGCCGCCCTTGGTGATCTGGTTGATCTCGTCCCAGGTGTTCTGGCCGAACTCGACGGCGTACATCCGCTTCGCGGCGTCCCAGGCGAAACCCTGCACGTTGCGGTGCCCCAGGGACCAGACCGGGGAGTTGGGGTACGGGTTGCCGGCGGCGGGCTTGCCGTCCGGGGTGATCCGGAGGATCTTGCCGCCGAGGCTCTTCACGTCCTGGGAGAGGGGGCGCTGACCGGCGTCTCCGGTGCTGACGTAGAGCTGCTTGTCCGGGCCGAAGCCCAGCCCGCCGCCGTTGTGCACATTGGCTTTGGGGATGCCGGTGAGGATCGGGGTGGGCTGCCCGCCGAGTTGCAGCCGGGCGACCCGGTTGTCCCGCTCGGTGGTGTAGTAGACGAACACCGTCCGGTCTCGGGCGTAGTCGGGGGAGACGGCGATGCCGAGCAGGCCACCCTCGCCCGCCGCCGCCACGTCGGGGACGGTCTGCACCGGGCGGACACGCAGCCCGTCCGGCCCGGACTCGGGGCCGACCTGGAGGATCCGGCCGTTGTCCCGTTCGGTGACCAACGCACCGCCGTCCGGCAGGAAAGCGATCGCCCACGGCACCCGCAGACCCTTGGCGAGCACTGTCGCCACCGCCTGCTGGCCGGCGCCGCCGGGGCTCGCCGACGCGGACGGGGTCGGTAGGTTGGGCGGTTCGCCGGCCGGGTCGGGCTCCGGCTCGCCGAAGCTGCAACCGGCGGTGAACAGCAGCGCCGTGCAGGACGCCGCGAGGGCCACCCGGAGGCGGCGGATGCGAGGGTACGGGGGACGGGCGCTCACCCGGCCCAGGGTAGCCCGCCGCGCGACCCGGCCGGGCCCGTCGAGACGCACCGGGTGCCGTTGGACCCGCCCAGTGGTCGGCCGTGGACCACTCAGCGAGCCCGTACGGCCAGCAGAGCGGTGTCGTCCTCACGGTGCCGGATCGAGGCGAGCAGCAGATCGCACAGCTCGTCGAGGGGCAGCGTGTCGGTGCCGGCCAGCCGGCCCGCCAGCTCGGCCAACCCCTCGTCGATGGAGCGGTCCCGCCGTTCGACAAGTCCGTCGGTGTAGAGCAGCAGGGTGTCGCCGGTGGCCAGGCTTGTCGACCTGCTGCTCCGGGGCGACGGGCGGGCCAGGCCGAGCAGCGGCTCCGGCGTCGCCTCCAGGACCTCCACCGCCCCGCCGACCCGGACCACCAGGGCCGGCGGGTGCCCGGCGTTGGACCAGGTCACCTCGTGCACACCGGCGCGCTGCGGGCAGATCCGCACCAGCGTCGCGGTGGCGGCGATCGGCAGCCGCAGGCCACGGATGGCGCCATCCAGGTCGCTCATCAGGGACCCGACCGCGTCCGGCCGACCGAAGGCGTTGCCCCGCACCAGGTTGCGCAGTTGACCCATGGTCGCCGCCGCCTCGATGTCGTGCCCGGCCACGTCCCCGATCGCCGCGATCACGTCGCCGTCGGGCTGCACGAAGGCGTCGTACCAGTCGCCGCCCACCTCGACCCGGTCGGCCGCCGGCTGGTAGCGGGCCGCCAGCTCCAGCTCCGCCACCACCGGCAGTCGGGGCAGCATGCTGTGTTGCAGGACCTCGGCGACGTGCCGCTGCTCGCCGTACATCGAGCTGTTGCCGACGGCCTGACCGGCCCGGCGGCCGATGTCGACGGCGGTGAGCAGGTCCCGGTCGTCGAACTGCTGACGTTGGCCGCCGTTGACGAGGGTGATCGCCCCCAGCACCGTGCCGCCGACGCCGCGCACCGGCACCGTCAGGTGGGAGGCGATGCCCAGCCGGCTGGCGATGAGCGCCATCTCCGGGTGGGTGGTGCCCCGCGTCACGTCGGCCAGGGACGCCACGCTGCCGAGCCGGGGCTGACCGGTCCGGAGCACCGCCCGGATGATCGACTCGGGGCTCAGGCCGGTGCGCAGCAGCTCGCCGAAGCGGTCGACGTCCGCTGCGCGGGCCGGGTCCCGGTGCACCGAGACCACCTCGCGGGGCAGGCCGGTCGGCCCGATCAGGGTGAGCAGGCACCAGTCGGCGAGCAGCGGCACCATGGTGGCGGCGAGCCGGCGCAGCGCGGTGCCCACGTCCAGCGTGCCAGCGAGGGTCTCGCTGACCCCGGCCAGCAGTTCCAGCCGCTCGTGCGCCTGCACGACCCGCCGCCGGGCCTCCTGCGCGCCGTCGAGCGCGATCCGCAGTCGCAGCTCCGACGAGCAGGCGGCGGCCAGGTCGGCGAGGGTCCGCAGCTGCGCGGCAGTCCAGGCGCGAGGTTTGCTGTCCATGGCGCAGAGCGAGCCGAGCACCCGGCCGGAGAGGTCGGTCAGCGGCATCCCGGCGTACGCGACCACGCCGAGGTCGTCGATCGCCAGGTTGTCCCGGACGCGGGGGTAGAGCCGGGCGTCCGGCAGCACCATCGGCACCTGGATGTCCACCACGTGCTGACAGAACGAGTGGCTCAGCGGGGTCTGCCGGCGCTGCGACCAGGGCTCCGGCAACCCGACCGCGCCTGGGAAGAACTGCCGGTCGGCGGAGACCAACGAGACCAGCGCGACAGGCACGTCCAGCAGGTCACTGACCAGCCGGGCGAACCTGTCGAACGCTTCGTCCGGGGCGGCGTCCAGCCCGGTGTCGGCGAGCGCGCGCAACCGCGCTGGGTCGCCGAGCGCCATCGGTGGCGCGATCGGACGCCGGGGGGAGGCGGGGGAGCCGTCGGTCATCGTGCACCTGTCTGCCGGGCGGAGGCGGACGGCCCTCCGACCCTTCCTTATACCTCGCCAGGGCCCGGGTCGAACCTCGGTGTGCTGAGTCTCGCCCGCCGCGGCCCTGCGCGCCAGCGCTCGGTACGCCGGTTCCCCGCCGTGCCCTCACCGGCCGCGGCGGCGGGGACTATCGTCAGCGGACGTGAAGGTATGGATTCCGCACCCGGCCGGCGTGAACCTCCTGGGCGAGCTGCCCGCGGACGTGACGGTGGAGGTCTTCGAGCACACCGACCGGATGCCGTCCGAGGCGGCCGACGTCCGCTTCTGGGTGCCGCCGTTCCTGGGCGGCTCGGACGCGACGGCGGTGCTGCGGGAGCTGCCCGATTTGGCGGTGGTGCAGTTGCTCTCCGCCGGGGCGGACGCCTGGGCCGGCCGGACACCGCCGGCTGTCACGCTCTGCGATGCCCGGGGTGTGCACGACCCGTCCACCGCCGAGTGGGTGGTCACCGCGATCCTCACCCAGCTGCGGGCGTTTCCGGCGTTCGTCCGCGCGCAGGCCGAGCGGCGCTGGGCGTACGCGGGGAACGCACCGACCGACGAGCTGACCGGTAAGCGGGTGCTCATCATCGGCGCCGGCTCGATCGGCACCGCGGTACGCGACCGGCTCGCCCCGTTCGACGTGAGCTTCACACTGGTCGCCAGGACGGCCCGCCCGGAGCAGGGGGTGCACGCCGTCGAGGAGCTGCCCCGGCTGCTGCCCGACGCGGACGTGGTGGTGGTGCTGGTGCCGCTCACCGACCAGACCCGTGGCCTGATCGACAAGGCGTTCCTGGCCGCGATGCCGGACGGGGCGCTGCTGGTCAACGCCGCCCGGGGCCCGGTGGCGGACACCGAGGCGCTCGTCGCCGAGCTGGGCACCGGTCGGATCATGGCGGCGTTGGACGTCACCGACCCGGAGCCGCTGCCCGCGGACTCGCCGCTGTGGGTCATGCCGAACGTGCTGCTCACCCCACACGTGGCCGGGTCGGTGCGCGGGTTGTTGCCACGGGCCTACCGGCTGGTCGGCGACCAGGTCCGTCGGTTCGCCGCCGGGCAACCTCTGATCAACACGGTGGTCGACGGCTACTGACCGGGGGTCTCCGCCGCAGCGTCGGGCAGCTGCTGGCCGGTCGCCGCGACCAGTCGGGGCAGATCCGCCCCACGGACCGCCGGCAGGGTGACCTGGTGGCCGTCGTCGAGCCGGGCCACTGCGCGCCCGCGCTGGTCGGTGGTCAGCTCGACGACCTGGTCCCAGCCGATCCGACGCTGCCCGACCAGCGCCCGGATGCGTAGCTCCCGCGCGTCGGCGTCGGTGCCGGCCCGCCAGGCCCACACCGCGACGGCGAGCGGGACGAGCAGCACCGGCAGCAGGTAGTTCCGGGCGTTTGCCAGCGGCAGGGCGCCGACGAAGGCGATGATCGCGGCCACCAGGATGGCTTGGTTGTACCGGAAGCGGACCGTGTCGGGCTTACTCACCCTCCGATGATCCCACTTCGTGTTGTTTCGGCTCGCGGCGGGCGGTGCCGGCAGCCTGCGGTACGCCGTACAGTGACACAGGTCGTTGTCTCCCCTGAGTGACCGGCAAGTAACCAATTCGGCCGTCCATCGTTGCCAATCGTGGGTAGCGGACTCGCAACGTCCGATGTCCCGCACCGCCGCACCGCCCCCGTGCCCCCTCACGAAGGCGACCGCCGTGCTCCTCGCGTACCCGTTCCGCGTTCTCGTCCCCCGTCGGGCGGCACCGGAGGCCGCCACGTCCGTGGCGGTGGCGCTGCTCCTCCTCGCCGGTGTCGTCGACCTGGTCCCGCCAGCCGTGGTGGCAGCGCTGGCCGCCGGTGCCGGTGCCACGCTCGCCGGGCTGCGACTGTCCCGGCTGGCCTACCGACGCGGCACCGATCCCACACCGCGTGCCGCGGGCGTGCTGCTCGACGCGGCGGTGGTGGCGGCGGGTCTCACCGCCGTCGTGTTGCCCCTGGCCGGCATCGGGCACACCATCGCCGTGCTGATCGGGTCGCTGGTCGTGGCGGCCCTCTCGACCGCCGGTCTGAACCGGCTGCCCGGCCGATCGCGGCCGGCGGCCTCGGTCCGGTTGCGGTGGCTGGTCGAGTCGACCGGCCCGGCCGTCGGTCTGGCCCTCGCCGGCTGGTTGCTGCTGCCCACCGACGGCCTACCGGTCCCGGTTCGGCTGGTCGCCGCGTTGACGCTCGGCGGGTTGGGCATGGCCTCGTTGAACGCGTTCGCGGGGCCACGACGGCGCTCGGGTGCGTCGGTCTGCCGAGGCGGCGTCCTGCTCACAGTGGGCGGGCTGGTGCTGCTGGCCACGTTGCCGTCCGCGCCGGCCGGCCGGGCGGCGCTGCTGGCCGTACCCCCGTTGGTGTTCGGGATGTTGCTCGTCGCGGTCGGCGCGGCGGATGCGGCGGACGACACGGAGCCGGTGGAGCGGGTCGCCGCGGCCTGGCCCAGGGCGGTGCTCCCGGCGGCGGTGCTGCTGCTGGCGTCGGGTCTGCACCTGGGCGCCGGCCGCGCACCGGATCGGACGAGCGTGCTGTTGGCCCTGGCGGCGGTGCCGCCCCTGGTGCTGCGCGAGCTGCTGCGGGCGAATGACGCGGCCACGTCCGGTCGTCGGGCCGCCCATCGGCGACCGACCGGTCGGGCGCTGCAGCACCGCCGGGCGGCACCGGGACGCTGGCCGGGCACCCCGGAGCCGCGGCCCGAGGGGGCCCTCGGCGTCCCGGAGGGCGCGGCGACCGCGACGGGCGCCGGGTCGACCTGGTCGCCTGACCACGGTTCCGCGTGGTCGGGGCTCAACCGGCGACCCGCGTCGGCGAGCCCCGGCGACCGGGCCGCCCTGCTGGACGCCCTGGCCGCGATCGGCGACGTTCCGGCGCCGGCCGGTGCGCTGCTGCTGGTGGACCTGCACGGCACCGAGGGCTTCGGCCCGACGGCCCGGGAGGACGTGCTGGCCGAGGCGGTGCACCGGGCCCGCGCTGTCATCGCCCCCGACGATCTGCTCACCGGCTGCACGGGTACCGGCTTCGCTGTGGTCACCGCCGCCGGCCCGGTGCTGGCGTACGCGCTGGGCACCCGACTGTTGAGCGCGCTCAGCCCGCCCTACCGGCTGGCCGGTGCGATGCTGCGGGTGCAGACGAGCATCGGGTTGGCCGAGGTGAGTGGCGCCGGGCCGGCGGACGTGCTCCGGCAGGCCGAGCTGGCCCGACGTCGGGCCGTGCAACTGGGCCGGGACCGGGTGGAGTGGTACGACGCGTTCCTTGAGGAACAACTGGTGCGCCGGCTCGACCTGGAACGGGAGCTGCCCGGTGCGGTGGCGCGTGGCGAGTTGGACCTCGTCTACCAGCCGGTGGTCGACCTGGCCGATGGGCAGCCGGTGGGTGCGGAGGCGCTGTTGCGGTGGCGCAGCCCGGTGCTCGGCACTGTGCTTCCGGCCGAGTTGCTGCCGGTCGCCGAGGACCTGGACCTGGTGGGCGAGTTGGAGTGGTGGGTGCTGGACCGGGCCTGCCGGCAGTTGTCCGACTGGTCGGTGGGTGTTCGGGAGCTGTGGATGGCTGTCAACGTCACCACCCGGGAGCTGACCACTCCCGACTTCGTCCAGCGGCTCGCGGCCGTGCTGGCCGCGTACGGGGTGCCGCCGGAGCGGCTGGTGGTGGAGGTGAGTGAGCCGAGGGTCGCCGGTGACCTGTCGACAGTGGTGGCCCGACTGGCCGGGCTGCGGTCGTTGGGTGTACGCACCGCGTTGGACGACTTCCGGGCCGAGCACGCCTCGCTGGCGCAGCTTCGCCGCCTGCCGATCGACCTGCTCAAGGTGGGTCCGGAGTTGGTGGGCGCGCGGCCGGACGGGCAACCGCCGCTGATCGACGTGGTGGTCAACGTGGGCGAGCGGTTGGGCGTCGAGATCGTCGCCGAGGAGTTGGAGTCGTCGACCCAGGTCGAGGGGGCGCGCCGGGGTGGTTGCCGGTACGGGCAGGGGTTCGCGCTGGCCCGGCCGGCGACTGCCGAACGGGTCGAGGCGTACTTCGAGGAGTTTCCCTCAGCGTCTCGCTGAACCGGTTCATCTGTCCCGGGGTGGTGCGGTGCTGCCGCGCGGCGTGAGGTGGGGCGTCTCGTCCTGCACCCGGCCGGCCGGTTGCCCGGCGACGACGGCGAGTAGTTGCCGGGCGGCGTGCGCCCCGTACGCCGGGATGTCCCGGCCCAGCGCGGTCAGCGGCGGGTGCACCAGGCGGCACAGCGGCGAGTCGTCCCAGGCCACGATGGACAGATCACCGGGCACTGTCAGACCCATCTCCTGGGCGACGGAGAGCCCGGCGATGGCCATCACGTCGTTGTCGTAGATGACGGCGGTGGGCCGGCTGGCCGAACTGAGCAACCGGCGGGTGGCCCGACCGCCCTCCTCACCGGTGTAGTCGGACCAGACGGTGACAGCGTCGACCAGGCCGAGCCGCTCGCGGACCGCCGCGAAGGCCTCGGTGCGGATCTCGGTGTGCCGCAGGTCGGGCAGGCCGGCGACCCGGGCGATCCGCCGGTGCCCGAGCGCGACCAGGTACTCCACCGTCTCGGTCAGCGCGGCGGCGTCGTCGGACCAGAGACTCGCCAGCTCACCGGTGCCGCCGGGGCCGCCGATCACCACCGCCGGCAGTTGCAGCTGTTCGAGTGCGGGGATGCGCCTGTCGTCGGTGCGCAGGTCGCAGACGAGCACCCCGTCCACCCGTCGTTCGCCCCACCAGCGCCGGTAGACAGCGATCTCGGCGTCCGGGTCGGCCACCACCTGGAGGGTCAGCGCGTACGAGCGGGCGGAGAGTTCGGCCTCGACGCCACTGATCAGCGCCATGAAGAACGGCTCGACGCCGAGGGTCCGCGCCGGTCGGCACAGGGCCAGGCCGATCGCGCCGGCAGCGGCGGCCGAGAGGGCGCGGGCGGCGCTGCTGCGGCTGAACCCGATCTCGGTGGCGATCGCCAGGATGCGCTGCCGGGTGGCCTCGGAGACGCCGGGCTGCCCGTTCAGCGCGTACGACACGGCGCCCTTGGACACCCCGGCGCGTTGGGCGACGTCGGCGATTGTCGGCCGCTTCACCGGTGTGCTCCTTCGCTCTCTGGCCGTTGACAGCCCGGATTTCCGGACCGTACGGTGGCTCAGCTTATCCGGTTCAGTTCAGCATCTCTCGATGCGGGAAGGTGCGGTGAAATCGTGAGCCGACAGGCACTCTACGACGGTTGGACGGTGCGGGCGGCCCCCGGAGCGCAGGTGCCCGAGCAGGTCGCCGGGCGGTCCGTGCCGGCGACAGTGCCGGGCTGCGTGCACACCGATCTGCTCGACGCCGGGCTGATTCCCGACCCGTACCTCGACGACAACGAGCGGGCGCTGGCCTGGATCGGGCGCACCGACTGGGTCTACCAGACCACATTCCTCCACCGGGCGGGCGACGACGAGCGCGTCGACCTGGTCTGCGCCGGCCTGGACACGGTCGCCACGCTCACAGTCAACGGTGTCGAGGTCGGCCGCACCGCGAACATGCACCGCGGCTACCGCTTCGACGTCCGACCGCTGCTGCGCGACGGGGACAACGACCTGGTCGTCACCTTCGACTCCGCGTACCGCTACGCCGAGGCACAGCAGCAGCGGCTCGGCGACCGGCCGAACGCCTACCCGGAGCCGTTCCACTTCATCCGCAAGATGGCCTGCAACTTCGGCTGGGACTGGGGGCCGACACTGGTCACCGCCGGCATCTGGCAGGAGATCAGCCTGCACGGCTGGTCGACAGCCCGACTGGCCACCGTCCGTCCACTTGTCACCATGCACGGACGCGACGGCCTGGTCGAGGTGCACGTCGAGGTCGAGCGGGTCGCTGACGTCCCGCTGACAGTCCGCGCCGCCGTGGCCGGCGTCCGCGCCGAGGTGGTGGTCCCGGCCGGGCAGCGCACCGCCGTGCTGACCCTCACCGTCCGCGAGCCAGCGCTGTGGTGGCCCCGGGGGTACGGCGAGCAGACCCGTCACCCGATCGCTGTGACACTGCACGCGCCGAACGGCGACACGCTGGACGACTGGTCGCACCGCATCGGCTTCCGCTCGGTACGGCTGAACACCACACCCGACGCGCACGGCACCCCGTTCGCGTTGTCGGTCAACGACGTCCCGGTCTTCGTCCGCGGGGTCAACTGGATCCCGGACGACACGTTCCCCACCCGGATCACCCGGACCCGGCTGGCCGAGCGGTTCGACCAGGCGATCGACGCCAACGTCAACCTGCTGCGGGTCTGGGGCGGCGGCCGGTACGAGTCGGCCGACTTCTACGACCTCGCCGACGAGCGCGGTCTCCTCGTCCAGCAGGACTTCCTCTTCGCCTGCGCGGCGTACCCGGAGGAGGAGCCGTTCGGCACCGAGGTGGCCGCCGAGGCCGCCGAGCAGGTGACCCGGCTCGCGCCGTACCCGTCGCTGGTGCTCTGGACCGGCAACAACGAGAACATCTGGGGCTGGCACGACTGGGACTGGCAGCAGGCCCTCGCCGGGCGCACCTGGGGGCGTGGCTACTACCTCGACGTGCTGCCCCGGATCGTCGGCGAGCTGGACCCGACCCGCCCGTACTGGCCGGGCAGCCCCTGGTCGGGAACGGACGCGATCCACCCCAACGACCCGGCGCACGGCACCACCCACATCTGGGACGTGTGGAACACCGACGACTACACCAGATACCGGGAGTACGTCCCGCGCTTCGTCGCCGAGTTCGGCTACCAGGCCCCACCGGCGTACGCCACGCTGCGCCGCGCGTTGAGCGACGAACCTCTGGCCCACGACTCGCCGGGCATGGCGCACCACCAGAAGGCGGCCGGCGGTGACGCCAAGCTCCAGCGGGGCCTCGACGCGCACCTGCCCGCCCCGGCGGACTTCGACGACTGGCACTACCTGACGCAGCTCAACCAGGCTCGGGCGATCCAGCTCGGCGTCGAGCACTTCCGCTCCCACCGGGACGTCTGCGCGGGCACCATCGTCTGGCAGCTCAACGACTGCTGGCCGGTGACCTCCTGGTCGGCGGTCGACGGCGACGGCCGCCGCAAACCCCTGTGGTACGCGCTGCGCCGCGCGTACGCCGACCGGCTGCTCACCGTGCAGCCCCGCGACGGCGGGCTGGCCGTGGTCGCGGTCAACGAGACCGCCGAGGCGTGGACCGCGACAGCCGCTGTCACCCGGTTCACGCTCACCGGGGAGCCGAGGGCGAAGACCTCGGTCGACCTCGACGTTCCGGCGTACTCCTCGGTGGTGGTGGCGCTGCCGGCGGACCTGGCGCGGCCGGAGGATGCCCGGCGCGAGGTGCTGGTCGCGGAGGCCGGTGGCACCGCGGAGCGCGCCCTGTGGTTCTTCGCCGAGGACCGGGAGGTGGACTGGCCGGCGGCGGCCTGGGACGCGACTGTCGAGCCTGTCGACTGTGGGCAGCGGGTCCGGGTCACGGCCCGCACTGTGCTGCGCGACCTGACGCTGTTCGCGGACCGCCTCGATGCCTCGGCTGAGGTGGACACAGCCCTGGTCACCCTGCTGCCGGGTGAGTCGACGACGTTCACAGTGCAGGCGGCCGGGTTGCTGGACCCGGCGGCCCTCGTCGCCCGCCCGGTGCTGCGTTGCGTCAACGACCTGACGGCGAGCTAGCGCCGCCGGCCGGCGGTCGCCCCGGCAGGGAGGGTCGCTGGCTTGCAGCCCATGATCGTGCTTGATCCATGAAGTAGTGGCCTCCCACGGTGGGGAGGCCACTACTTCCGTGTTCGAGCACGATCATCACGCCCGGGGGCGCGATCAGGCGGTCAGGCGCGGGCGGCGGCGAGCACCTGGCCGACCAGGGTGCCCGAGGTGCCCGAACGCTCGTACTCGGGCCGGTTCAGGCTGCCACCCATCAGCGGCGCGGGGTTGCGGTGCACGGCCGGGCTGTCCGAGCTGACCAGGGCCGCGAAGTGGTACTCGTCGGCGCCGGTCGCCTCGACGATCCGGGCGATGTTGCGCGGGGTGATGCCACCGCCCGGCATGATGACGATCCGGCCGGCGGCGCGGCGCACCAGGTCGGCGATGAGCGGAGCACCCTCCAGCACGCTGACCTCCTGACCCGAGGTGAGCACCCGGTGCACGCCCAGCTCGATCAGCTGCTCCAGCGCCGCGTGCGGGTCACGGGTCATGTCGAACGCCCTGTGGAAGGTGATGCTGGCGTCGCCCGCGGCGGCGATCAGCCGGCGGGTGGTCGGCACGTCGACGTCACCCTCGGCGGTCAACGCGCCGATCACGATGCCGTGCGCGCCGGCTGCCACCGCTGCCTGAACGTCCCGCTCCATGGCTTCTATCTCGAACGGCGAGTAGATGAAGTCGCCGGCCCGGGGACGGACGATCACGTGTACCCGGATCCGGCTGACCGCGCGCATCGTCGTCTCGATGGTGCCCAGGCTGGGGGTCAGCCCGCCGTCGAAGAGCGCTGAGCACAACTCCACCCGGTCGGCGCCGGCCTCCTCGGCGGCGACCGCTCCCTCGACGCTGTCGATGCAGATCTCGAATGTGTTCATGATTCTTCCTTTTCCGTGCGAGGCGATGCCGCTTCGGTCCGAGACGGTGCTGTGGTCCAGTCGATGACGGCCGTGACGGCACCGACGGGTACGCCGCCGCCGAGCACCGGCACCTGGCGCAGCGCGTCGGCCCCACCCACCGGTACGCCCACGGCGTCGAGGGCGGCGAGGGCGATGGCGGTGGTGGCGCGGGGTGAACCATCGATAGCCTTCACCGCCACCGCGTGACCGTCCGGCGCGGCCACCGCGAGCACGCCTTCGGCCCCACCCTTGGCGAGGACGCCGGGCAGTGCCCGCATGAGATCGGTGTTCGGGTGCCCGTGCCAACCACCGACGTACTCAGGGTGTTGGCGCATCGCCTGCGCGACCAGCGCCTCGTCGCTGCCGGCGGGCGCGGTGACCAACGCCTGGAAGGTGCGGGCCAGGCCGGTCAGCGACAGGCCGAACAGCGGTGCCCCACAGCCGTCGACAGCGTGGTGCGCGATCGGCGAGCCGGCCAGCCGGGCGACGGCGGCCGCGGTTTCCCGCTGGAGCGGGTGGTCCGGGTCGAGGTAGTCGTCTGTGCTCCAGGACCGGGCGACGCAGGCGACCAGCATCGCGGCGTGCTTGCCGGAGCAGTTCATCCGGATCCGGTCGCGCTGTCCGCCGGCGCGGATCAACCGGTCCCGGGTCGGTTCGTCCTCCGGCCAGTCCACCGGGCAGCCGAGCGCGTCCTCGGTCAGACCGGCCCCGGCCAGCATCGCCCGAACCACCTCGACGTGCCTGTCGTCGCCGGTGTGACTGCCGGCGGCAAGGGCCAGCGCCGGCCCGGTCAGCTCGTCGCCCGCCGCGATCCGGCAGGCCAGTGCCTGCACCGGCTTGAGGGTGGAGCGGGGCAGCACCGGCTCGTCGGGTACGCCGGCGGCGAGGGCGACAGTCCCGTCCGGGGCGAGCACCACGACGCTGCCGTAGTGCCGGCTCTCGACGAAGCCGTTGCGCACGACCCGGCCCAGTTCGGCGTAACGCAAGATGGTCACCGGGGGGTGTTCCCTTCGAGAAGTGGTGGGGGCAGTTCGGTGGTCCGCCGTCCGCGCCGTCCGCGCCGTCCGCGCCGTCCGCCGAAGCGGCCGTTGCGGGCCTGGAGGACGCGGGCGAACTTCGACAGCGAGGCGTTGACCACCAGGTAGATCAGCGCCACCACCAGGAATGTCTGGATCAGCAGGTGGGTGTACGAGGAGAGCACCTGCCCGCTGTAGAGCAGCTCGGTGTAGCTGACCACGAAGCCCAGCGAGGTGTCCTTGAGCAGCCCGACCAGCTGGCTGACCAGGGACGGGGCGAGTTGGAGCAACGCCTGCGGGAGGACCACCAGCGCCATCACCTGCCCCCGGCGCAGCCCGACCGCGAGGCCGGCCTCGGTCTGCCCACGGTCCAGCGCCAGGATGCCGGATCGGAAGATCTCCGCGAACGCCGCCGAGTTGGAGACCACCAGCGGCACCACGAGCTTCCAGAACAGCGGGAAGTTCAGCCCGTACTGCGGCAGCGCGAACAGCGTCACGTAGATCAGCAGCAGGGTGGGTACGGTCCGGAAGATCTCCACGTACGCGCCGGCCAGCCAGCGCAGCGGTCGGTGCGTCGACAGCCGGCCGAGCGCCAGCAGCAGTCCGAGCGCGGCGCTGAGCACCGCTGTCGCGGCGGCGGCGCGCACCGTCGCCCAGAGACCGTTGAGCAGGTACCGCCAGATGGGCCAGGTGGTGAACGGCTCCCACCGGGCGGCGGCCAGCTCGCCGTGGCTGGCGAACTGGTAGACGGCCGCGACCAGGGCCCCGGCCAGGAGAACGGCGCCCAGCACTGTGGCGATCCGGATCCGCCGTTGGGCGCGCGGACCGGGCTCGTCGAAGAGGATCTGTTGCGTCTTGTTCATCGGACGATCGCCAGCCTTCGTTCGAGCAGGCCGGTGACCTGACCGATGATCAGCGCCAGCAGCATGTAAGCGAGGCCCGCGCCGGTGAACACGGCGATCGGTTGAGCCTCGACCAGGTTGACGGTGTTGGCCGCCTGGGTCAGCTCGACCACGCCGACGGCGGCGGCCAGCGAGGTGTTCATCAGCAGCGCGATGCAGATGTTGCCGATCGGCTGGATCACCGCCCGGAGTCCCTGCGGCAGGATCACGTGCCGCAGGGACTGACCGAAGGTGAGGCCGATGGCTCGGGCTGCCTCAGCCTGGCCCACACCAACCGTGTTGATCCCGGCGCGGATCGCCTCGGCCAGGTACGCCCCCTCGTACACCGCGATGACGATCGCGGCGGAGGTGAACAGCGGGAACGTGATGCCGATGGTCGGCAGCGCGAACACGAAGAGAACCAGTAACGCCAGCAGCGGCAGGTTCTGGAACACCTCCACGTACGCGGTGCCGATGGCGCGCAGCAGCGGGACGGGGGCGATGCGCAGGGTGGCCACGACGATGCCCAGCAGCATCGCGCCGACGGTGGTCACGACTGTCAGTTCGACAGTCGTGACCAGGCCGTGGCCAAGCTCGCTCAGGTGGGCGGTGAGGGCTTCCATCGGTACGAGAGGGTGCTCAGGAGCCGTCGGCGGAGCCGAGGGCGGGCGGGGTGGGCGCGCCACCCTCCACCACCGAGCCGAGGGTGCCTTCCCAGACCTTCGCCCACGTGCCGTCGGCCTGGACCTTCTTCAGCCAGTTGTTGACGAACTCCTTGAACTGCGCGTCCTGCTTGTTGAGGCCGATGCCGTAGGCCTCGGTGGTGAACGGCTCGCCCACCACCTTCATCCCCGGGTTCGCCTTGGCGCCCGAGGCGAGCAGCGTGAAGTCCTGCACGTACGCGTCGCCGCGCTTCTGCAGCAGCGCCTGCAACGCCTGCGGGTCGGTGCCGAAGGCGATCTGCTTCGAGCCGGGCGCGGCGGAGGGCAGCGCGGTGACGGCGGGGGTGTTCGCCCCGACGATCACGGTCTTGCCGGCGAGGTCCTTGACGCTCTTGATCGAGGTGTCGTCCTTGCGGACCCCGACGGCGAGGCCGGAGGTGAGGTACGGCCCGGCGAAGGCGACCTGGGTGGCCCGCTGCGGGGTGATCGTGTACGTCTGGAAGACCGCGTCCACCGACTTGGCCTGGAGCATGGCCTCCCGGGTCTGGGTGCCGATGGTCGTCGTCTTCACCTCGGGCTTGCCGATGATGTACTTCGCCAGCAACTTCGCCATGTCGGCGTCGAAGCCCTCGATGGTGCCGCTGACCGGGTTCTGCTGGGCGAGCAGCGGCGCGTCCAGGGATCCGCCGATGTTCAGGTAGCCGCGCTTGCGGATCGCGTCCATCGTGGAACCGGCCGGGATGTCCGCGTCGGTGGCCACCGGGGCGGCGTCGTACACCGACTGGGCGACCACACCGTCGCCGCCCAGGCCGGGGTTGCCGGGCAGCGTCGGAGCGCCGCCGCCGCTGTCGCCGCCACAGCCGGTGGCGGCGAGGGCCACCGCCACCGCGGTGGCGGTGAGGGCGAGCGACCGCCGCCCGGTGAAGCTCATCTTGAGGATTGACATGACACCCTCCCGTTGGGGGCTAGTGCTGGAGGATCTTGGATAGGAAGTCGCGGGCCCGCTCGGTGCGCGGAGCCGCGAAGAAGTCGTCGGGTGCGCCGGATTCGACGATCCGACCGTCGTCCATGAAGACGACCCGGTCGGCGGCGCGACGGGCGAAGCCCATCTCGTGGGTCACCACGATCATGGTCATCCCCTCGGCGGCGAGGGAGACCATCACGTCGAGCACCTCGTTGACCATTTCCGGGTCGAGGGCCGAGGTCGGCTCGTCGAAGAGCAGCACCTTCGGTTGCATCGCCAGGGCTCGGGCGATCGCGGCACGCTGCTGCTGCCCGCCGGAGAGTTGGGCCGGGTGGTGGTCCGCCTTGTCGGCGATCCCGACGCGCTCCAACAGGGCCATCGCCTGCTGCCGCGCCTCGGGTCGGGGGATCCGACGGACCCGGGTGGGGCCGAGGGTGATGTTGTCCAGCACCGTCTTGTGGCCGAAGAGGTTGAAGGACTGGAAGACCATGCCGACGTCGGCGCGTAGCCGGGCCAGCGCGCGGCCCTCGGCGGGCAGCGGCTCACCGTCGATCTCGACGCTGCCCTGCCCGGCGGTCTCCAGCCGGTTGAGGCAGCGGCACAGTGTCGACTTGCCGGAGCCGGAGGGCCCGACCACGACGACCACCTCGCCGGCGGCCACCGTGAGGTCGATGTCCTTGAGCACGTGCAGCGGACCGAACCACTTGTTCAGGCCGCGTACCGACACCATCGGTCGGTTCGCACCCGTCGTCTCCGGTGCCACCAGACGGCCTCACTTCCTTCGATTACAAAACTAAGTCAGCTTCATATCGAACCAACAGCGTCATCTAAAGGTAGCCAGCAAACTAAGTCAACCGGTTGCTTGAACAAACTCCGGGTGCTAAGAAGCTGACGTGACGATTGACGACGCGCCACGCGATGCCCTCCGGGGCGGCCCCCGGGAGCTACTGCGCTGGGTGGCCACCGGTGCGGCCGTCAGTCGGGCCGACCTGTCCCGCCTCTCCGGGCTCTCCCCGTCGACGGTCTCCCAGCGGGTCGAGGCGTTGATCAGTCAGGGGCTGCTGGAGGAGGCCGGCGCCGGGCGGTCCCGGGGCGGCAGGCGACCCCGCCAACTCGCCGTGCCCACCGGCGGCGCAGTGGTCGGTGCCATCGACCTCGGCGCGCATCACGCCCGCGTCGGCACCCTGGATCTCTCCGGGCGGGTGGTCAAGGCCCGCACCCTGCCGGTCCGCATCGAGGACGGCCCGGAGGCGGTGCTCGGCGCGCTGCTCGCCGAGGTCGCCACGCTGGTGGGCGGCGCTCCGGCGACCGGTGACGGGGCGATGGCCGCAGGTGCGCTCCGCGGCGTCGGCATCGGGATTCCCGGTCCGGTGCAGCACTCCACCGGACGGATCGTCAGCCCATCGCGGATGCCCGGCTGGAACGGCTTCGACGTTGCCGCGTTCTGCGCCGGCCGGGTCGACGTGCCGGTCATCGTGGACAACGACGCCAACCTGATGGCGCTCGGCGCGCACCGCACCGCGCATTCCGAGTTGGACCACGCCGTCTACATCAAGGCCGGCACCGGAATCGGCTCCGGTGTGATCGCCAGTGGACGGTTGCACCGGGGCGCACAGGGATCGGCCGGGGACATCAGCCACTGCCGGGTGGTGGCCGATCCCGCGCCACCGTGCACCTGCGGCAACGCCGGTTGCCTGGAGGCGGTGGCCAGCGGCGCCGCACTGGTCACCGCGCTCCGGGAGCAGGGCGTGCCGGTCTCCGACCTGACCGGTGTGATCCGCCTGATCGACGACGGTGACCGGCAGGCGACCGCCCTCGCCCGGCAGGCCGGCCGCGCCGTCGGCGAGATCCTGGCCGTGGTGGTCAACTTCTTCAACCCGCAGGTGGTGGCCATCGGTGGTCGGCTCGCCGACTGCGAGCCCCTGCTGGCCAGCATGCGGGCCACCCTCTACGAGCGGTGCCTCCCGCTGGCCACCCAGACCCTGCTCATCGAACGCGTCGCCGTCGGCCAGGACGTCGGCATCACCGGTGCCGCCCACCTGGTGATCGACCACGTCGTAGCGGCCGCCTGACCCCGCCCGCTCTGATACCCAGCGTGATTCACCCTGCGCGGTGCGCGCGATATGTCGGGTTATGCCGCAGGTCGTCTTGACAGTTTCCTTACAGGCAGTCACCTAGCCTTCCGGTGTTCCTCATTCACCAGTGATTGCTCCCGGAGGTTTCGACGTGCGGATCAACGGACGGCTGCTCGTGCCGATCTCGTTGGCAGTGGTGCTGGCAACCGCCGCCTGTGGCCTGTCCACACCCGCTTCCGGGCAGGCCGACGCCCCACCCCCCGACCCGGGCTTCCAGAGCTCGGCGCCGAGCCCCGGCGACACGCCCACCTCCAGCCCGACTCCGAAAATTCCGACCGACGCGCAGATTCCCACCAGGGCCGCCGGCACCTTCACCACCGCCAGCGGCACCGGTCGCGTGATCGGCAAGGGCAAGAAGCGGGTGCGCTACAGCGTCTCGGTGGAGAAGGGCATCACCTGGGGTGACATCCCCGCCTGGAAGCCGGACCGGTTCGCCGCGAGCATCGAGCAGGTGTTGGCCGCACCGAACGGGTGGGCCACGTCGGCACAGCACCCGGTCACCAACGCGGCGGTGAACCTGACCCGGGCGTCGTGGTCCTTCCAGCGGGTCGGCACCTCCACTGTCGACGTCGACGTGCGGCTCGCGACCCCGAGGACGGTGGACAGGCTCTGCGGCGCGAGCGGCGTCGACACCGAGGGCGTCTACTCCTGCAAGTACGGCAAGACCATCATGATCAACCTGCGGCGTTGGCTCCAGGGCTCACCGGGATACCCGGTCAGCATCGACGAATACCACGCCGGCGTGATCAATCACGAGTTCGGTCACTTCCTCGGCTTCGCCCACATGAAGTGCGGCGGTCGCGGCAAGCCGGCCCCGGTCATGATGACCCAGACGATGGGCCTGGGCGGGTGCGTGTCAAACGTCAGCCCGTTCGTCGGCGACGGGCAGTTCGTCAGCGGACCGTGGGCGCCGTCCTGACCTGGTGACCCCCGCCCGCTCAGCGTGATCGGACACCTCGTGACGCCGGTCGCGGGCTTGACCACTACTCCTCACCAGCCTTCGTACGGTGGACGGGCTGAGTCTTGATGAGGACCCCGCGGTGCGGGTCGGGCTACCGTGTCGGCTTCCGGGGGAGTCGCGCTGCTGGGGCCAACCGGTGCGGGCGGGTCCGCGCCCGGAGACGACAGGTGGGAGCCGGCGGTGGAGATGGTCGAGCAGCTCATTTCCCGGACGGATGCCTCCTACCAGCGCTGGTTGGCGTCGGTGACCGACGACGTCGTCGCCGACGGAGTGGTCATGTACTGCCTGGCATCACTGCTGGAGCGCAACACGACCTACGGAATCGGCGAGTGGCTCACGGGCCACCTCATGATTGGCCAGGAAGGCGATCGGGGACTCTTCCTCAGGTGCGACGACGGCGGCGGCCCGGTGTTCTGGGCCGACCTGGGCGGTCTCGGCGACGTCGACCTCGATGTCGCCGCACCCGGGTTCGAGGTGTGGCTACGCTCCGGTTTCGCTCTGCCAGCCGACCCGGAGCCACACCTGCCGCCAACCGCCGACGTCTATCTGGGCAACATTCCGGTGGATGGACTTCAGCTGCTGGTAGGGGCAAGGAAGCTGCTGGGTGCGGATTGGCGGTTCGGGGAGCTGCGGGGCCTGCTCGCCGCCCAACCGTTCCTGGCGGCGAGGTCAGCTCAGCTGTACGCGCTTCGCCGCGACCTGGAACACGCCAGTGAGTTGCGGCCGTACCTGCTCTACGCCACCGACCACGGCCTGGCAGCGGTATGGCCGACCGACAGTCCGGATACTCGATGACCCGGGCCTTGCGGTTGGCGGCCAGTGCATGCGGGGAAACCTTCGGCGGGTCGTCTCGAGATGCCGGGAGTGCCCCCACCAACGCAGCGACCGCCCGGCATCGTGGCCGGACGGTCGCTGCGCAGATCCTCGATGACGCAGACGATCCTGCTGCCCAGGAGTCACCGGGACGGTGGACGCTCGGGCCCGTCCCACCAGCCCTAATCAGCGGGTGACGGTCAGGCCCTCCAGCATCTCGGCGAAGTCGGTGGTCTCCGTCGGCGGCGGCGGCTCAATGGCCACCGCCTTGCCGTAGTCGGTGTAGTCGATGACCATGTCGCCCATCGTGCCCATCCCCAGGCCGGCCCGACGCGGGCGGTACTGCTCGTCGACCCACAGGTCGATCTTCAACTCCTTGACGCCCTGGCTGGTCAGCGTCTGCTCGGTGGCGTCACGGCGCGCGGCGTCGATCTGCGCGAGATAGGTGGCCACTGGAGTGGTGACTGTGTAGTGGACAGTCGGCACCCCGTTCACCGTCTCCTGCCCCACCACCGTCGTGCCCTCCAGGGCGAGCAGCGTCTTGACCTGCTTGACCGGGTCGGCGTCCTCGAACTGCTTGCTGAAGTCCGTGCCTGTCATCTCACTCAGACCGGTCAGGTCCATCTTCATCCAGCGCTTTCCGCCGGTGGCGGTGCGGGCTTCGGCCGGCAGCTCGGTGAAGATCACGGCACCGATCATCCGAAGGGTGGTGACGCCCTTCCTGTTGGTCATCTTCATCTCGGCCCTGAGCGGATCACCCAGGTCCAGGACACCCTGCATCGAGATCTTCTCGCCGCCCATCGTGCCCGTCATCGTCACAGTCACCGAGTCGGTCTTGTCGGTGGTCTCGGCCGCCTTCAGCAGCGACCCCTTGAGATCACTGGCCAGCAGCTCCAGGACGCTGGGCTGCTTCGGCGCCTCGGACGCGCCGGACGTCACGCCACAGGCGGAGACAGCGAACGCAGCGAGCGCCGAGACCGCTATCAGAGTGGACTTCTTCCAAGATGACACGTACACGCCTTCCCCCGTACGAATCTGGGGCGATCCCCAGTAGACCGACGACACGCTAGCCCACATGGTCGATTCGTGGGCACCGACTTTGTCTCGAGCGCTGTCACTGTCAGCGAAGCGCCAGCGCCAGCCGCCAAACCGCGGTTGACGGGTTTGCCGCAGGCGGAGGGGGCAGCGTCTGCGCTCTTCCGATGGCGGCCTCGATGCCGCTGCGGAAGTCGTTGAAGTCAAGCCTGGTCTTGTCCCAGTGAGGGAGGTGCTTGCGTAGCAGGGACTCCGCCCTCTTGGCGTCTTCCAGATACCGGCTGCACAAGTCCAGGTGCAGGATGAGCCAGACCTCGAAGCAGGGGTTCGACCAGAGAAGGGTCAGGCCGAGTCGTCGCGACTCTCGCTCTGAAAGCTCTGGTGGGTAGTGGTCGACGTCGCAGATCACGTACGCCTCGTCGAAGTCACTGTCATCCCGTCGGCGAGCCGCGCCTCGCGCCGCGTCGATCGGCGAGCCTGTCTCCACCGCCACGACGAGGCGTTGCTCAAGCCACGGCACCCGCCGAAGCCCATCAAGATAGTCCCGCTCGGTCGATTTGCCGTTGGTGACAGCGAGGATGGTTCGCCGCTGCTCCCTGACGGAGACCCTGCGACGAAGGTCGGTCACCCGGGTCGTGCCGGCCTTGGCGCCGCCCTTGCGTTGCTGCTCGTCAGTCTGTCGCTTCGCCATCCACCGGTCCTCGTGCCGCGATTGCCCGCTCGAACAGATACGTCGAAAGGTCCGGAACCGCGCCGTAGTTGCCGTTGAGGTATCGCCGTTGGCGGTTCTCGCCCTCCTTACGCGGTTTGAAGTCGGTCAGCGGGTACAGGGAAGAGGCACCCTCGTCGTCCTTCTCCACGAACCAGATCTCGTCGCGGCGCAAGATCTCTTCCGCGTCCAGCGTGCCGAGCAGTGCGGCGTCGTGGCTGGTGAAGATGAGCTGACTGCCCAGGGGGTTCGCCTCAGGGCTTCGGAACAGGCTGATGAGTTTGGCGGTCAGGATCGGGTGCAGGCTGGCGTCGATCTCGTCGATCAGCATCGTGGTGCCAGAACGCAGCATCGCGGCGGCGTGCAGGCCTAGTGTCAGTAGTCGCCTGGTCCCGGTCGACTGGTCCTCCAGGCCGAGCAGCGCGGTGCCGTGTGGGCCCTGGTGAGCGAACTGGACGCGTGGCGGATGTAGCGCCCGCGCAGTGGCCCTCGCCAGCCGCTCGCGCATCCCTCGGGCGGGCGGTTCAGACCATGCAGAGTGTTCGTCGTCCGGCGCTGAAGAGACCACCACATCGACGATTCCCACGTCGGCGGCCTGTAGAAGACTGACGACCAGCCGGCGTACCTCTTCGGTGTCGAATCTGCTCACATGGACGAGGGCAGACAGTCCGAGACTCGGATCGGTACGTTGGCCCGTCAGGTAGAACCATCGGTAGGTGTCGTGTAGCGGTTGTGGGTCAGCTGGATCAGGCTCGGGGCGGCTGTGACCGAAGCGGGCGACAGTGCTGAGGAAGAGAGCTGTCGGCGCGGTGATCCCGGCAATCTGCTCCAGATCGCTACGCCGCCCGGACTCCTCGCCCCACGCGAAGACATCACCGTCGCGTTCGAACACACGCCGCCGACGCCCCAACGGATAGTGGTAGAGCCATTCCTCCCGCACCCGGTCGTCGTCGATGTGGAAACCGTAGGTGTGCCTGACTCCGGCGAGCACAAGGTCGACCACGTACCGCGACGGTTGAGTGCTGCTCTCCGGATCCAGCCGGAACGGCTCTCGGGACAAGCCCACGCCCGGTTCGACCGCCCGGTCCGATTCCACAACCATCTGCCGCATGAACGCCACGGCGCCAAGGCAGTTCGACTTGCCGGAAGCGTTCGCTCCGAAGACGCCGACGACCTGCAGCGCGTTGGGGACCGAGTCGTCATTCTCGCTGGCGTCGCTATAGACAGGAGTCAGGTTGAGCTGTTGCTCGTCGCGGAACGAGCGATGGTTGGCGAAGCGGAAACTCAGCAACATTGGTGGTCAGGCCCTACCTGGTGGGCAGTTACGAGCGCGTCCCTGCGAGTAAACCACGAGAAAGCCGTGCAAGCCGACACGAGCGGGCCATGTTGCCGGTTGATTGGCGCGGCTGTGGAGCACAGTCCGAGGCGGGTGGGCGTCCTGGCGACTCCCGGGACACCCATCGATGCCTCAGCGGAAGGTGGCGGTTGCTTGGACGAAGGTGGCCCGGGCGGTAGGGGAGGAGGCGAGCGCCTAGCTTCGCTGTAGACCAACGGCGGCTCAGGCGTGTCTCGGTTGCCGAGCGGGAGATCGAGGACCTGAACCTGCGGAGCCCTGGGTGGGCGACGGGTCAGCGGGGACTGCCGTTGCGCGGCGGGGGTCACTCCTCCGACTGGGGGCCAGGATGCGCAGGCGCGGTAGGTGCGGTGTGTCGAACCTACCGCGCCGAACGATCAGTTCTCGAATTATTGAGTTACGGGGTATGCCCCGTACTCACGTGCGATATCTGCCCAATCCTGGAAATACATGGTAGACCCCGAGCCGGCAGAGGTGATTCCCTTGGCCCGAACTCCCGTGCCGTCCAAGGTGAACACCGGGCCGCCGCTGTCACCGCCTTGGACAGCGGTGCCACCGGCACTCCTCGTCGTCTTGATGAGCCCCTTGACCGTATAACCCTGGTCACCGTCGGAGTCGCAGCAGTTAAACGTGATGTCGGTGCTGTTCAGCTGCTTGAGGCCGCAGATGGTGCCGCTCGTCGAGCCGGACTGACAAACCAGCTCGTTTGCGGCCCAGTAACCCCAGCTGCGGACCGGCTTGGTGTTGGATGTGGTTGCCGTGCCATCGAAGATCAGACCCGAGCCCTGAGCGCCAATGAGAATGATGTCGTATCCGTAGTTCTCGCTGTGCACCGCACCCATGGTCTCAAGGGTGGCGCCCGCGCCCTGACGCGCGATGTCCGGCGCTGTCGCGCAGTGTGCGGCAGTCAGCACGAATTTCGTGCCAGCCCCATTCTTGACGCCCCACCCCGTGGTGCAGGTGCCCCGCCTCGCGCCATTACGCCACGACTCCCATCTGCCACCGCCATTCCACGCGCTGAAGTCATCGATACGACTGGCCATCAGCTCGATGGGCTTTTCGCCGGTAGTCACCTGAACGGGGACGCTCAATCCAGCATCGCGAATGATGCTGGCTGCGGGAACGATCGGGGTCTTGCCCTTGGCTGCACGTCGGGTTGCGATCTGTGCGGATTGCGTGGCCGGGATCCGCTCGATCACCAGCCCACTACCGTTATGCTCCATGCTGACCGCTTGGATGTCGCTGCTGCCCCGAGACTTGATGGTATCGCTGATTTTCGCAGCGTTCGCCTCCAGCTCGGACTTCGAATGCGCCGCAGGGCTGACCTTGATCGGCCCATAGGCCCGCGCCCGGGTAACCGCGCTCGCCATGGAGGTGGTCAGGGAGCCCTTGAAGTACAGAGTCACCCCAGCGCCCTCGAAGGCGACGCCCGCGAACCCGGAATTCGGTGCCTTCACATACTCTTCGTACAAGGCTTGAACGGCTGGCTGCAGTTTGGCCTGCTCTTGCATTGTGGCCAGAATCGCGGGGTCGATGTTTTGGATGGATTGCGCATCCGGCTTCGCCTCGCCCGCTGGTTTAGCCGTCTCCTGGGCGAGGGCCACGTTGGACGGTGCCATGGCGAGAGGAAGCAGCACAAGCGAGGCTACGAGACCTCGACGACCGTTGCGCCATCCAAAAAGCCGCGGCGGATATTTCGATGCCATTCAGGACCATCCTTCTTCTGACTTTAGGCGGCGAGCCAACAAGAATTTGAGAGATGCCCAAGGGGTGCTTGTCTCACTTCAATCATCGATGGCGCGAAGAAGTTCCTCCCCTTGTCAGGGAAGGCGCACGTCATCGAGCTTGTCTCAATGCGAAGGGTTCGAGTCTTCTGAGGCAGCGTCAGGCAGGGGAGGCACAAGGGCCTGGTGGCTGACGTGAGATGTGAATTCCGGACGGACTGCTAATGCGTGTCCGTGGTCGGGATGCGGCTAGCGACTCTTTTGGGCGCGCTGGCTCGATGCTGCAGATTCATTCGACGTCCTCCCCGTTGGCAAGATCGTACGCAGACCTCTTCGTCCGCCACAAGAACCATCGTTAATTCCGCTGACCAAGGTGGCGTGTAAGGTCTGAATCAGGCATAGATACCATATAGGCCAATGAATGTAATTTGCCGATGGCCAGTGGTGCTGGTGTGCGCAGCCAGCTGCCGTATCGCCGACGTGTGCCAGCGGCCGTCACCTGGGGTCATCGACGAAAGCTGTCGGCGAGGCTCTCAGGCCTTGTCGACGCGGGGCCGCGCAGCTCGCTCGTTCGCCCGGATCAGGTACAGGCCGGCGCCGAGGGCAAGCCCGGGTGCCAACACGAGCAGCACGGCTTCAGCAGGTGCCGACAGCACCTGGCCATCCCATACGCCGAACGGCCTTGGCAGGCCCAGATGGATCGTGGCGTACCCGGCGACGCCCGCTCCCATCAACGTGAGAACGCGTTTGCGGACGGCAGGCCCAAGATCCGAAACCGCTGCCAGGGCCAGGGCCAGCACGACCACGAATGTCAGGGCGGCAACGGCGGCGCTCAGCCTTGAGGAGACGACGAACGCGGGTTCGATCGTCGGGACGACGTAACCTGCCTGGGACGGGGCGCCGGGCTCACCCAGGAGAGGGATCGCCGCGGCTGTGAGCGTGGCAGTCGAGGCGGCGGCGACCAGCAGCGTACGTCCGCGGCGGGTCAGGAGGTCCAAGCCGCGCTCAACCGGGGATGCCACGCTCAACAGCGCCGCTGCCGTGAACGCCAGCAGCAAGGGCCACGATTCAAGGTCAAGCGTCGCCCCCGAGCGTCGGCCACCGGTGAAGCTGGTCGTGAGCACGGCAACCTCGTACAGCACCGCAGCCCACGCGCCCAGCACGACGGCGGTGCGCCACCGCGCGAAGATGGCGATGCCGACCGCCACCCACGCCACGGCGCGCAACCAGGTCCCGGTCGGCAGGGCGACCACTGTTTCGCCGGTACGGGCGAGGAAGGTCGCAGCCTCGACCAGCGGGCGTAGCTGACGAGCGGCCAGGATCAAGGCGACGACGACGGCGACAATCGCGGCAGCGTCCGCCCAGAGTGACCGGCGAGCCGGCTGGTCAACGTTATCCACGTGTACCTAGACGGTGAATTCCCCGGCACGGTTGCACCTGGAACCGCCGATTCTGTTCCCGGTGTCCAGCGCGACCGGCTCGCCCGGCCGTCATGAGCGGTTACTCCGGGACGCGACGGTAGGCGCCGTCGCTGGCCGAGGTGGCCATCGAGGCGTACGCGCGCAGCGCCGCCGACACCGGCCGCTGCCGATCGGTCGGGGTGTACGGCTTGTCGCGCTTCTCCTCGGCCACCCGCCGAGCCTCCAGCTCCTCGGCGGGCACGTTCAGCTCGATCGACCGGCCGGGGATGTCGATGACGACCTCGTCGCCGTCGCGGACCAGGGCGATCAGCCCGCCGGAGGCCGCCTCGGGGGAGACGTGCCCGATGGAGAGCCCGGAGGTGCCGCCGGAGAACCGGCCGTCGGTGAGCAGCGCACAGGAGCGGCCCAGCCCGCGGCCCTTGAGGAACGAGGTGGGGTAGAGCATCTCCTGCATGCCGGGGCCGCCCTTGGGCCCCTCGTACCGGATCACCACGACGTCCCCGGCGACCACCTGCTTGGCGAGGATCGCTGTCACCGCGTCGTCCTGCGACTCGTAGACCTTTGCCGGGCCACGGAAGGTCAGGCAGTCGTCGGGCACGCCGGCGGTCTTCACCACACTGCCCTCGGGTGCCAGATTGCCGTGCAGGATGGCCAGCCCACCGTCGGCGGAGTAGGCGTGCTCGCGGTCCCGGATGCAGCCGCCGGCCGCGTCGGTGTCCAGCGACGACCACCGGTTGGTGGTGGAGAACGGCTCGACTGTGCGCACCCCGCCCGGGGCGGCGTGGAACAGCTCGACAGCCGTCGGGGTGGGGGAGCCACCGCGGACGTCCCAGTCGGTCAGCCACTGTGCCAGTGAGGGGGAGTGCACCGCGTGCACGTTCCGGTTGAGCTGCCCGGCCCGGTCCAGTTCTCCGAGGATCGCCGGGATGCCGCCGGCCCGGTGCACGTCCTCCATGTGGTAGTTCGGCGAGTTCGGCGCGACCTTTGCCAGGCACGGCACCCGCCGGGAGATCGCGTCGATGTCGGTGACGCCGAAGTCCATCTCCGCCTCGCGGGCGGCGGCGAGCAGGTGCAGCACAGTGTTCGTGGAGCCGCCCATCGCCACGTCCAGGGCGACAGCGTTCTCGAAGGCGGCCTTGGAGGCGACGGTACGGGGCAGCACCGAGTCGTCGTCGCCGTCGTACCACCGCTTGGAGATCTCGACGATGGTCCTGCCTGCCTCGACGAAGAGCGACCGGCGGGCGGCGTGGGTGGCCAGCGTCGAACCGTTGCCGGGCAGCGCGAGCCCGATCGCCTCGGTGAGGCAGTTCATCGAGTTGGCGGTGAACATGCCGGAGCAGGAGCCGCAGGTCGGGCAGGCGGAACGTTCGATCTCACCGAGCTGCTCGTCGGTGACCGCCTCGTTCGAGGAGGCGATCATCGCGTCGATCAGGTCGATCTTGCTGTGCACGACGCCCTCGATGGCCATCGTCTTGCCGGCCTCCATCGGGCCGCCGGAGACGAAGACGGTGGGGATGTTGAGCCGCAACGCGGCCAGCAGCATCCCGGGGGTGATCTTGTCGCAGTTGGAGATGCAGACCAGGGCGTCCGCGCAGTGCGCGTTGACCATGTATTCGACCGCGTCGGCGATCAGCTCACGGCTGGGCAGCGAGTAGAGCATGCCGCCGTGGCCCATCGCGATGCCGTCGTCGACCGCGATGGTGTTGAACTCCCGGCCCACCCCACCGGCCTCGGCGACCGCGTCGGCGACCAGGCCACCCATGTCCTTGAGGTGTACGTGACCAGGCACGAACTGGGTGAAACTGTTGGCGATGGCGACGATCGGCTTGCCGAAATCGTCGTCGGTCATCCCGGTGGCCCGCCAGAGGGCCCGGGCGCCGGCCATCGTCCGACCGTGTGTGGAGGTCCTCGACCGCAGCTCAGGCATGCATACCAGCATGACACCGTCGGCGCGCGGGCCCACCCGGGTATCTGCCGTGTCCCAACAGATGCACACTCAGCCCCCCAAGACGTGCGCCCATCCGGCACTCTTGGAGGCGTGCATCTTCCACCGGGCATGGTCGCTGTCGCGGCGCTCAGCGGGCTCGTCGCCGCGGTGGCCACCGTGCTGCTGACCCTCGTCGCCCGGCGGCGGACGGTGCCGCGTCGGCCGGCACACGTGCTGCTCGCGGCGGCCGCCGGTGTGGCAGTGCTCAGCCTTCTGGCCGGGGTCGTCGCCGCGCTCAGCGCGACTGACCACTGGGCCCACGAGCAGGGGCAGCGCACCGGTTGGGCGACAGTGGTGGCGATCGGCACGGCGGTGAGCGGGCTGGTCTTCGCCGCTGGTCTGCTCCGGCTGCCGGGGGTGGCCGCCACAGCGGCCGGAACCGCTCGGCTCGCCCTGGACGGGTTGGTCATGGCGGCGGCGCTGTGGTTCGTCGGTTGGGTGCTCTTCTCCGAGCCCACCCGATTGCTCGGTGCCGCCACCCCGATGGCCTGCCCGGCGATCCTGGTGGCCACTGTGAGTGCGGCGCTCGGTGCCGGGCTCGTCGTGATCGTCGTCTTCCGGGCCGCCGCGCCACGTCGACGGCTCGCCGCGCTGGGCGCCGGCATCAGCGCTGTGACCTGCGGCGGGCTGGGTCTCAGCGCCGGGCTCTGTCAGGCCGGGCCGACCATGGCGTTGACCGGTGCGGCGGTGCTCGCCGCCGGTCTGCTGACCATCGCGCTCGCTGTGTACCGGGCCGACCGGCCGGGGCAGATCGACCTGGACCTGGTCGGTAGCGACGGCGAGTACGCGATCGCACCGATGCTGGCGATGGCCGCCTCGGCCATGTACCACCTCGCCCAGGACGGTCGGTTCACAGCGCCGGGCATCGTGGCCGGCAGCGTGGAGGGCTTCGCCCTGGTGGCACGGCAGTACCTCACCCTGCGCGACGTCAGGGGGTACGCGAGCCGGCTGGCCGAGCGGGAGGCGCACTTCCGGGAGCTGGCGCACACCGATCCGCTGACGTCGTTGGCCAACCGGCGCGGGCTGCTCCGGGCCCTGCACCGCAACGCCGCCGACCACAACCCGTGTGTGCTGCTCGGTCTGGACCTGGACGGTTTCAAGAACGTCAACGACATGCGGGGCCACGACGTGGGCGACGCCGTGCTGGCCGAGGTGGGCCGGCGGCTGCGCGGCAACCTGCGCCCCGGCGACGTGGCCGCCCGGCTGGGTGGCGACGAGTTCGCCGTACTCATGCAGGGCCGGCCGGTCGAGGCGGACCGGGTCGCCGAACGGCTCCTCGGGGTGCTCAACCGGCCCTACGACCAGCCGGAGGGGCCGGTCTTCCTGTCGGTGAGCATCGGGGTGGCCGACTGGGCCGACGAGCCCGACGTGGAGTTGCTGCTGCGCCACGCCGACCTGGCGTTGCGCTACGCCAAGCAGCGTGGCAAGAACCGGATCGAGCGGTACGACGCCGCGTACGACCAACTGCTGCGCCGTCGTACGACTGTGGAGCACGAGCTGCGTGGGGCCATCGACCGCGACGAGCTGCGGTTGGCGTTCCAGCCGGTGGCGTCGCTGCCGTCGGTGCGGCCGGTCGGCGCCGAGGCGCTGCTCCGCTGGCACCATCCCGAGCTGGGCAACGTGCGTCCGGACGAGTTCATCCCGCTCGCCGAGGAGTGCGGCATGATCGCCCCGCTCGGCGCCTGGGTGCTGCACCAGGCCTGTTACCAGCTCTCCCGGTGGCTGGCGGACGGGCACGACGTCTGGGTGTCGGTGAACGTCTCCCCGCGCGAGCTGCACGCCCCGGAGTACGTGGTCCAGGTCGCCGAGGCGCTGCGCGCCCACCACGTGCCGCCGCAGCGGCTGGTGCTGGAGGTCACCGAGCACGCCGTCGCCACCGACCTGGACGAGCTGATCCGGCGGCTCACCGCGCTGCGGTTGACAGGTGTCCGGATCGCGCTGGACGACTTCGGGGCCGGCTACTCGTCGCTGGGGCAGCTACGCCGGTTGCCGATCGACATCCTCAAGATCGACCACAGTCTGGTCGCCGAGCACGAGCCGGTCCGCCCGGTCGGCCAGGACGGCCCGGCGTTCGCCCCGATGGTCGACATCGTCATGCGCCTGGGTCACCAGTTGGGGTTGGAGGTGATCGCCGAGGGGGTGACCACGCCGACCGAGTTGGCCGCGGTGGTGGCGGCCGGTTGCCGCTTCGGCCAGGGCGCGCTCTTCGGCTGGGGAGTGCCGGCCGAGCACCTGGAGGCGATGCTGGAGGCGGCCACATCCCCGGGCGCGCGTCCCGCTCCGGTGCCCGCGCCACGGCGTGCCGCGGGTGGGTCCGAGCAGCTCAACCCGCCTGGCGATGGCGCGTCGCAGGCCGACGCGCCGACCCCCGTTAACCAACATGTGGGATCAGTTGACTCATCGCGTGAGATGCGTCAGGCTTAGCCGCATGTCGTCGTACCGGTCGCTGCGAGTACTTACCTGAGCGCACTCTCCCTCACCGAGAGTGCGCTGGCCCCGTGCATCTGCACGAGGGCCGTTTTTATTGCCATCGGAACCTGGCGAGGCGGGCCCCGCCCGCGTCGCATCGCTTGACTAGCCACCAGCCACTCCAGCCGAAGGCCAGAACCGCCATGACGAGACCCACGCCCGAGACCCTCGCCCACACCGCCCGCCGGGCCCGCGCGGCCGCCGACCCGACCCTCGACGTCGACCAGGCCGCCACCCGCACGGCCACCCCGGCCGTTCCGGCGGTACGGCCCGCCGCCGCGACCCCGATCTCCGGGGCCGGCTCGCTCGTGCGGTCCCTTGAGGCGCTCGACGTCGACGTCGTCTTCGGCATTCCGGGCGGCGCGATCCTGCCGGCGTACGACCCGCTCTACGACTCGACGGTCCGGCACATCCTGGTGCGGCACGAGCAGGGCGCGGGGCACGCGGCGACCGGCTACGCGCAGGCCACCGGCAAGGTCGGCGTCTGCATCGCCACCTCCGGCCCGGGCGCGACGAACCTGGTCACCCCGATCGCCGACGCGTACATGGACTCGGTGGCGATGGTGGCGATCACCGGGCAGGTGGCCAGCCCGTTGATCGGCACCGACGGCTTCCAGGAAGCGGACATCCAGGGCATCACCCTGCCGATCACCAAGCACAACTTCCTCGTGCAGAACGCCGAGGAGATCCCCCGGGTGCTGGCCGAGGCGTTCCACCTGGCCAGTAGCGGGCGACCCGGCCCGGTGCTGGTCGACATCCCCAAGGACGTGCTCCAGGCGCCGACCACCTTCTCCTGGCCGCCCACCCTGGACCTGCCCGGCTACCGGCCCACCCTGCACCCGCACGGCAAGCAGATCCGGGAGGCGGCGCGGCTGATGGCCGCGGCCCGACGGCCGGTGCTCTACGTCGGCGGCGGGGTGCTCAAGGCCGGTGCCACCGACGGGCTGCGCCGGCTGGCCGAGCTGACCGGCATTCCGGTCGTCACCACGCTGATGGCGCTCGGGGCGTTCCCCGACTCGCATCAGCAGCACCTGGGGATGCCCGGCATGCACGGCACTGTCGCCGCTGTCTACGGCCTGCAGAAGGCGGATCTGATCGTCGCGCTGGGCGCACGCTTCGACGACCGGGTCACCGGCAAACTGGATTCGTTCGCCCCGGACGCGGCAGTGGTGCACGCGGACATCGACCCCGCCGAGATCGGCAAGAACCGGCATGTGGACGTCCCGATCGTCGGCGACGCCAAGCACGTCATCGACGAGCTGATCGCCGCGGTGACCGCCGAGCGCTCGGCGGGGCGCACCGCCGACCTCGGTGACTGGTGGACGCAGCTGAACGACCTGCGCACCCGTTACCCACTGGGCTACGACGAGCCGGTCGACGGGACCCTGTCCCCGCAGTACGTGATCAAGCGGCTGGGCGAGATCGTCGGCCCGGACGCGATCTTCGTGGCCGGGGTGGGCCAGCACCAGATGTGGGCGTCGCAGTTCATCTCCTACGAGAAGCCGTACACCTGGTTGAATTCCGGCGGCCTCGGCACCATGGGCTACGCGGTGCCCGCGGCGATGGGCGCCAAGGTCGGCAAGCCGGACACCGTGGTCTGGGCGGTGGACGGGGACGGCTGCTTCCAGATGACCAACCAGGAGTTGGCCACCTGCGCGTTGGAGGGCATCCCGGTCAAGATCGCCGTCATCAACAACGGCAATCTCGGCATGGTCCGGCAGTGGCAGACGCTCTTCTACAACGAGCGTTACTCCAACACCGAGCTCGGCACCCACAAGCACCGCATCCCCGACTTCGTCAAGCTCGCTGAGGCCCTGGGCTGCATCGGGCTGCGCTGCGAGAGCGCGGCTGACGTGGACAAGACCATCGCCGCCGCCATGGAGATCAACGACGCGCCCGTGGTGATCGACTTCGTGGTCGGCAAGGATGCGATGGTCTGGCCGATGGTCGCCGCCGGCACCAGCAACGACGAGATCATGTTCGCCCGTGGCGTCCGCCCGGTCTTCGACGAGGATGACATCTGACATGAGTGAGCGCAGCGAACGAACCAGCAGGCTCAGCCTTACCCATGGTCGTGACACGACCGAGCGAAGCGAGGCAGTGGCATGACCATGCACACGCTGTCCGTGCTGGTGGAGAACAAGCCGGGCGTGCTCGCCCGGGTCTCCGGCCTGTTCTCCCGGCGCGGGTTCAACATCGACAGCCTCGCCGTCGGCGAGACCGAGAACCCGGACGTCTCCCGGATCACCATCGTGGTCAACGCGGAGTCGTCCCCGCTGGAGCAGGTCACCAAGCAGCTGAACAAGCTTGTCAACGTGCTCAAGATCGTTGAACTGGACCCCCAGGTCTCGGTCGCCCGGGAGTTGCTCCTGGTGAAGGTTCGCGCCGACCGGTCCGCGCGGTCACAGGTGCTGGAGACCGTCAACCTGTTCCGCGCCCGGGTGGTCGACGTCGCACCGGACACGCTGACCATCGAGGCCACCGGCACCCCGGACAAGCTCGACGCGCTGCTCCGCGACCTTGAGGCCTTCGGCATCAAGGAAATGGTCCAGTCCGGGCTGGTGGCCATCGGGCGCGGTTCGCGTTCGATCACCGCCGGTCCCGCGCTGCGGGCCGCCTGACCCGCTGCCGGTCGGCCCCCGGCCGGCCGGCGAATTCATCCGCACAGACCACGACGGGCCGCCCCGGCCGTCGTACGAAAGGGAAGTTCTCATGAGCGTTGAGGTGTACTACGACGACGATGCCGACCTCGGCCTGATCCAGGCCAAGAAGGTCGCGGTGATCGGTTACGGCAGCCAGGGCCACGCCCACGCGCTGTCGCTGCGCGACTCCGGCGTCGACGTGGTGATCGGTCTGCCGGAGGGCTCGAAGAGCCGTCCCAAGGCTGAGGAGCAGGGCCTGCGGGTGCTCACGCCCGCACAGGCCGCCGCCGAGGCCGATGTGATCATGGTGCTCGCACCGGACACCGCCCAGCGCGGGATCTACGCGGAGTCGATCGCCCCGCACCTCGCCCCGGGCAAGGCGATCTTCTTCGGGCACGGCTTCAACATCCGGTACGGCCTGATCAAGCCGCCGGCCGAGGTGGACGTGGCGATGGTCGCGCCCAAGGGCCCCGGCCACCTGGTCCGCCGCCAGTACAGCGACGGCAAGGGCGTGCCCTGTCTCGTCGCCGTCGAGCAGGACGCCAGCGGCAACGCGCTCGCGCTCGCTCTCGCGTACGCCAAGGGGATCGGCGGCACCCGGGCCGGCGCGATCAAGACCACCTTCACCGAGGAGACCGAGACCGACCTCTTCGGCGAGCAGGCGGTGCTCTGCGGCGGCGCCTCGGCGCTGGTGCAGACCGGGTTCGAGGTGCTCACCGAGGCGGGCTACGCCCCGGAGGTCGCCTACTTCGAGTGCCTGCACGAGCTGAAGCTGATCGTCGACCTGATGTACGAGGGCGGCATCGCGAAGATGCGCTACAGCATCTCCGACACCGCCGAGTACGGCGACCTCTCCCGTGGCTCGCGCATCATCGACTCCCGGGTCAAGGACGAGATGCGCAAGATCCTGGGTGAGATCCAGTCCGGCGAGTTCGCCCGCGAGTGGGTCGCTGAGGACGAGGCCGGCCGGCCCAACTTCACCAAGTGGCAGGCCGAGGGTGCGGCGCACCCGATCGAGGAGACCGGCAAGAAGCTGCGCGGCATGATGAGCTGGGTCGACCGTCCGATCACCGAGACCGCCTGACCCGTCCGAACCACGATCCACCGACAGCCCCTGGGCCGGCGCTCTCCCCAGCGCCGCCCCGGGGCTGCCCGGCATGCTGCCGCCCGTCGATACGTCGGGCGGCAGTGCTCGTGCGCCACGACCCTCCCGCAGTGACCGGGTGACCGACGCCGCCGGGTGCTCGGCGCGGCCGGAGCAACGGTGTCGGTGCGGTGAACGACCGATGTCCGTCGCCCGACCGGGCGTGTGAGGGCACTCACCCCGAAGACCGGAACACGCCGACCAGCGCGGCCCCTACGATCGCCTGTAGGTGCAGCAGCCGGCACCTGACGGCCACGGCACGGATCAGCGCAGGGCGCAGTGCGGCGCCCCGCCGCCCGGGCCGATCGCAAACACGACCTCTACGAGGACCGATGAATCCTGTCGTACTGATCGCCGAAGAACTCGCCCCCGCCGCCATCGAGGTGCTCGCCCACGACTTCGACGTCCGTCACGTCGACGGCACCGACCGTCCGGCCCTGCTCTCGGCGCTCTCCGAGGCCGACGCCGTCATCGTGCGCAGCGCGACCCAGATCGACGCCGAGGCTGTCGCCGCCGCGCCGCGCCTCAAGGTGGTCGCCCGGGCGGGCGTCGGGCTGGACAACGTCGAGGTGCCGGCCGCCACCGCGCGGGGCGTCATGGTCGTCAACGCGCCCACCTCCAACATCGTCTCCGCCGCCGAGCAGGCCGTCGCGTTGCTGCTCGCCGTCGCCCGTAACACCGCGAGCGCCAGTTCCGCGCTCAAGGCGGGGGAGTGGAAGCGGTCGAAGTACACCGGCGTCGAGGTGCAGGGCAAGACTGTCGGCGTGGTCGGCCTCGGGCGGATCGGGGTGCTCTTCGCGTCCCGCATCGCCGCGTTCGGCACCCGGCTGATCGCGTACGACCCGTACATCCAGCCGGCCCGCGCGGCGCAGCTCGGCGTCCGCCTGGTCGGCCTGGAGGAGCTGCTGCGGGAGAGCGACTTCATCTCCATCCACCTGCCGAAGACGCCGGAGACGGTGGGCCTGATCGGTGAGAAGGAGCTGGCGCTCGTCAAGCCCGGCGTTCGCATCATCAACGCCGCCCGTGGTGGGCTGGTCGACGAGCAGGCGCTCGCGGACGCCATCGCTGAGGGTCGGGTAGCCGGCGCCGGTGTCGACGTGTACAGCAAGGAGCCGTGCACCTCGTCGCCGCTGTTCGCCTTCGACAACGTGGTGGCGACCCCGCACCTGGGCGCCTCCACCCACGAGGCGCAGGACAAGGCCGGCCTGGCTGTGGCCAAGAGCGTCAAGCTGGCGTTGCAGGGCGAGTTCGTCCCGGACGCGGTGAACGTGCAGGCCGGCGGTGTGGTCGCCGAGGACGTTCGGCCGCTGCTGCCGCTGGCGGAGAAGCTGGGTCGGGCGTTCACCGCGGTCGCCGGTGGGGTCGCCGCCACCGTCACTGTCGAGGTCCGCGGTGAGATCGTCAGCCACGACGTGTCGGTGCTCAAGCTCGCCGCCACCAAGGGCCTGTTCAGCTCCGTGGTCGAGGAGCAGGTCACCTACGTCAACGCCCCGCACCTGGCCGCCGAGCGTGGCGTCGAGGTCGCCCTGGCCACGCTGGCCGAGACGGCCGAGCAGCCGACCCTGGTCACTGTGCGCGGCGCGCTGCCGGACGGCCGGACGGTCAGTGTCTCCGGCACTGTCACCCACTCCGGCGCTCGTGACGTGCTGAAGCTGACCGAGGTGGACGGCTTCGACGTGGAGATCGGCGCGGAGGGCATCCTGCTCTTCCTGCGCTACGCCGACCGGCCCGGTGTGGTCGGCACTGTCGGCACCCTGCTCGGCGAGTCGGGCATCAACATCGCCGCCATGCAGGTGGCTCGTCGGGAGGCGGGCGGTGAGACGCTGATGACGCTCACCGTCGACCAGGCGCTCGGCGCCGACCTGCTCACCTCGGCCGCCGAGTCGATCGGCGCCACGGCGGCCAGCGCCGCCGACCTGCGCGACGAGTAGTAGACGACAAACGCCGTGGGGGGCCTGGCGATTTCGCCGGGCCCCTCGTCATTTCCCGTCAATGCCGCCGGTCAGGTCAGCGTTGCAGCCGCGCCGGCGGCGGGTAGACCGAGCCGTCCTGCGGGTCGAAGAGCATCAGCCCGTGCTCGCCGGCCAGCCGCTCGATGTCCAGTAGCACCTGGTCCGCGCAGGTCGGGTGCAGGTTCAGCTCGACGTGGTCGTGGGCCGCGTGCAGCGGCGCCACCGCCCACGGGCTGTTCGGGCCGGGGTGACGGTCCGGATAGGAGGCGGTGATCGCCCGGTAGAAGCTGACCACCCGCGGATCGGGGTAGCGGTCCACGTGCCGCCCCTGCCGGCAACCGTTGACCGCTGTCCGCACGTCCTCGGGCGTCGCCCCGTCCTCCAGGGCCCACACGCTCAGATCGAAACTCACGGCGGATAGCGTGCCATCCGCCGTTCAGCATGTCGAAACTGCCTCGCCGCCGGTCAACCACCGATCACCGCGGTCTCCGGCCAGGACGGTCCGGTGTGGAGACTCTTGCGTCGAGTTGCGTCGATTCGCTAGCGTACGCACTGCGGTCACTGGCCGAGTTCGAGGCGCCGGCCCGTCTTCGGGTGGCGCGGTCGACGTCCGGCCCGACCGGTCCGCACCCCTCGGTTGTGCGAGCCACGCGCACTCGTCGCTGACCGGCCCCCACTGTCGTTGCCGAGACCGTGGGGGCCGATCGCGGGCCCGACCGGCTCAGCGACGGTGCGCGAAGAGCGCGCGATAGTCGGAGTTGCCCCGGAACCACGCCAGGCCGGTAGGGCCGGCGGCGTAGAGCGCCGTGGCGTAGGCGTCGGCGATCGTCAGGTCGGGGCCAACCACTGTGGCGGCGACGAGGTGATCGGCCGGCTCGCCGGTGTGCGGGTCCACCACGTGCCCCTGCCGCCCGGTCACCCCGGAGGTGCCGATCGCACCGGCGGTCATCTCCAGCACCAGCGGCGTGCGCTCGGACGCTGTCGGGTGGTGTACCGCGACCCGCCAGGGTCCGCCGTGCGGCGCGCGGCCCCTGACGACGAGGTCGGCGCCGGCGAGTACCGCATAGTCGTGGATGCCGGCGGCGCGCAGTCGCTCCGCGGCGCGTTCCACGGCCCAACCGCCGAGCAGGCCGCCCGGGTCGAAGCCGCCGGGCACCGCCCAGGCGTCGAACCACCCGTCGGTGGCCGCGCGCATCGCGGCGCAGCGGTCCACCAGATCGGCGAGCGGCGGGTACGACTCCGGGCTGATCTCCCCCCGACGCAACCGGGAGACCAGGCTCTCCGGTCGGTTGGGGCCGTAGGTGATGTCGATGGCGCGCAGCTCGGCGACGCTGTCCCGCAGCGCCTCGCCCACGCCCCGGCGGCCGAGCCACTCGGGGGCGTTGAGCAGCAGTGTGTACTCGGCGGTCGCGGTACGTACGGTGTGCTGCACCGCGATCCGGCCCTCGGTGGCGGCGGTGGGGTCGATCCGGTGCCGACGGCTGCCGAGTCGAAGGTCGGGCCGACGGTTGCGGAACGCCGACGGGTCCGGCCAGCGGGTCCGCGGCTGCTCGTCGATGCGCATCGCATCTGCCCCCTCGCGCTCGGTGCCGAGTCGTCACGACCCGGCGGTCAGCAGGGCCCCGTGACCCGCCGACCACCACCCTAGGCAGCGGACATGACCGCCTCATGAGTCCCAGCTGAGAGGGTGCTGTGCATTCTAAATCCCACATGCTGGACGTCGCGTACCGGGAGGCGGGACGGCGACGTACCGTTGCCCGAACGGACCCGTTGAGCAGAGGAGTGCGGTCGTGGCGCGGATCGCTGTGGTGGCCGGAGACGGCATCGGGCCCGAGGTGGTCGCGCAGGCCCGCAAGGTCCTCGACGCGGTGCTGCCCGACGTGCAGGCCACCGAGTACGACCTCGGCGCCGCCCGCTGGCACCGTACCGGAGAGGTGCTTCCCGACTCGGTGCTGACCGAGCTGGCCGGGCACGACGCGATCCTGCTCGGCGCTGTCGGTGACCCGACGGTCCCGCCGGGTGTGCTGGAGCGAGGGCTGCTGCTCAAGCTCCGTTTCGCCTTCGACCAGTACGTCAACCTGCGCCCGTCCCGGCTCTGGCCCGGGGTCGCCGGCCCGCTGGGCAACGTGAAGCCGGGCGAGGTCGACCTCGTGGTGGTGCGCGAGGGCACCGAGGGGCTCTACGCCGGTGCCGGTGGCTCCCTGCACCGGGACACCCCGGCCGAGGTCGCCACCGAGGAGAGCCTGAACACCCGGCACGGCGTGGAGCGGGTCATCCGCGACGCGTTCGCCCGCGCCGGCCGCCGGGAGCGACGCAAGGTCACCCTCGTGCACAAGACCAACGTGCTCACCCACGCCGGGTCGCTCTGGGCGCGCACGTTCGACGCGGTCGCCGCCGAGCACCCGGACATCGAGACCGAGTACCAGCACGTCGACGCGGCGGCCATGTTCCTGGTCACCCAGCCGCAGCGCTACGACGTGGTGGTCACCGACAACCTCTTCGGCGACATCCTCACCGACATCGCCGCCGCCGTCACCGGCGGCATCGGGCTGGCCGCCAGCGGCTGCATCAACCCCGAGGGGGCGTACCCCTCGATGTTCGAGCCGGTGCACGGCTCCGCGCCGGACATCGCCGGGCAGGGCGTCGCCGACCCGGTCGCCGCGGTGCTCTCCGCCGCGTTGCTGCTGGAGCAGCTCGGGCACAGCGAGTCGGCCGCTCGGGTCAACGAGGCCGTCGCCGCCGAGCTGGCCAGCCGGGTTCCGGGCGTAACGCTGCGTACCGAAGAGGTCGGCGACCGGCTCGCCGCCCAGGCCGTAGCCTGATCACCCGGCCCGAGTGGCGACCGGCCCCGGGGCCGGTCTGCCGTGGGCAGCCCGACCGGCGCTACCCGCTTAACGACCGTTCGGGGTAAGTTTCTGGCACAGCCATGTCGGTGTGCGGTCCCGCATGCCGTTGTTCCGCAGGGAGGTCAGCGCGATGAGCGGTGGTGACAAGCTCGACTTCGAGATCCGTCCGAATCTCGCGCCGGTATCCGCCGCCGACCGGGCAGCACTGCTGACCAACCCGGGGTTCGGCCGGGTCTTCACCGACCACATGGTCACCGTCCGCTACGCCGACGGCAAGGGCTGGTACGACGCCCGGGTGGAAGCCCGTGCCCCGATCCCGATGGACCCGGCCAGCGCGGTGCTGCACTACGCGCAGGAGATCTTCGAGGGGCTCAAGGCGTACCGCACCGCCGACGGTGGCGTGACGATGTTCCGGCCGGACGCCAACGCGGCCCGCTTCGCCACCTCCGCGCAGCGGATGGCGATGCCGGTGCTGCCGCCGGAGGTGTTCGTCGACTCGCTGCACAAGCTCATCGAGATCGACCGGGAGTGGATCCCCACCGGCGAGGACGGCAGCCTCTACCTGCGGCCGTTCATGTTCGCCAGCGAGGTCTTCCTCGGCGTCCGCCCGGCCAACGAGTACCTCTACATGGTGATCGCCTCACCGGTCGGGGCGTACTTCACCGGTGGCGTCAAGCCGGTCACCGTCTGGGTCTCCCCGGACTACACCCGGGCCGCGCCCGGCGGCACCGGCGCGGCCAAGTGCGGCGGCAACTACGCCGCGTCGCTGGCGGCGCAGGCGGAGGCCATCGAGGCCGGCTGCGACCAGGTCGTCTTCCTGGACGCGGTGGAGCGCCGGTTCGTCGACGAGCTGGGCGGCATGAACGTCTTCTTCGTCTACGACGACGGCACTGTGGTCACCCCACCGTTGACCGGCACGATCCTGCCGGGCATCACCCGCGACGCCGTCCTCACGCTGGCCGGCGCTGCCGGGCACCGGGTCGAGGAGCGGCCGGTCAGCTTCGCCGACTGGCAGGCCGACGCCGCCAGCGGACGCCTGAAGGAGGTGTTCGCCTGCGGCACCGCCGCGGTGGTCACCCCGATCGGCGGGGTCCGCTTCCCGGACGGCGAGTTCCTGATCGGTGGTGGCGAGCCCGGTCAGGTCACCATGGCGCTGCGTCAGCAGTTGGTCGACATCCAGCGGGGCAAGGCGGCCGACCCGCACGGCTGGGTGCAGCGGGTCTTCTGATCGTCGTCGCTGCGCCGACCCGTCCACCCGGACGGGCCGGCGCAGTCGGCCCTACGCGTCGGTGGGCCGCGCGTCGGTGGGCTCGTCGAGCAGGTGGTCGCGGAGCGCGGCGAGCTGCTCGTCGGTCACCCCGGCATGGCGCAGGTACGCCTCGACCGAACCGTGCCCCGCGCGCAGCTCGTCCAGGAAGATCTGCATCGCCTCCGCGGGTGAGCTCAGGAACGGCGCCGGCACGTCCACGCCGCCCGGGGTGACCGAAGCCAACCAGGCGCTGTACCGCGCCGACGCCGCACTGCTCAACGCGTAGTCCGCTGTGATGTCCGCGTCGTCGACGCCGAGGACGGCGAGAGTCAGCGCGCACACGATGCCGGTGCGGTCCTTGCCGGCGACGCAGTGCACCACCACCGGGGCATTGGCGGAGTCGGCGATCAGGCCGACCGCCTCGGCCAGCCCGGCGGTGCCGGTCTGGGCCAGGTCGGCGTACCGGTCCGCGAGGTACCGGGCCAGGTCGGCGCCCTCCTCGTGCGGCGTACCAGCCCAGTCGGCGTGCTCCGGGTGGATGTGCCGGTAGGTCAGCCCCTGGTACTCCGGCACCCGGCCGTCGCGCTCCACCTCGGTGGGTCGGCGCAGGTCGATGACGGTGCGGATCCCGATCGCGGCGAACGCGTCCCGGTCCTGCTCGGTGAGGCGGTGCAAAGAGTCGGAGCGGTAGAGCCGACCTCGGCGTACCGGCCGGTCGTCGTGGCCTAGATAGCCACCGACATCGCGGAAGTTGAAGGTGGCGGGGAGCGAGAGCTGGGGGTTGTTCCCGGTGGCGTCCACGTTCACACGGTAACGGCCGGTGGGGCAGTGCCCCACCGGCCGTCGGGTCGAACGGTCACCGTGCGGTGCCGGGCGGGAGCGCGCCGTACGTCTCGTCGTAGTAGCCACCCAGCTGATCGCGGTAGCTCGGGTCGCTGTGGCTGGTCTCGTCGTACTCCGGGGCGGCCTTGATCTGGTCGCGGGTCCGGTCGACGGAGACGATGCGTTCGTCGTGGTCGACCTGGTTGACGGTGCCGGCCGGCAACATCACCTTCTTGCCGAAGATCCACGGCCCGGTGTCCACCACCAGGTAGCTGCCGCCCACCTCGTGACTGGCGCTGTCGATCTTGCCGATTCCACCGTCGGTGGCCTTGACCTTATAGCCGACCAGGTCGACGTCGGCCACGCCGGCCTGGTCCCGGTAGCGCCAGGGGTCGAACGTGCCGGCCGGCGCGCCGCCGGGCACCGTGCCCTGGTCGCCGCCGCGCAGCGGGTCCGGCCCGGCGTGGGTGGCGTGCGGATCGATCCTGTCCATGCCGTTCACTCCTGACTGTCGCCGATCGTCTCGGCGTAGGTGGGTGTGTCCCCGCAGGAGCTACCCGGCCGTCGGGGGCCGGAAACGGCGACAGGCCGCGCTACGGCCGAGGGGCGAGGCCGCGCGGTGCGGCGTCGGCCCGTCGGGGCGTACGTGTTCAGGCCAGTGCGGCCTCGGCGTCCAGGGTGACCGCCGCGGCGTGCACCACTGCGGAGATCCGCAGGGCCTCGTGCAGCTGCTCCCGGGTGAAGCCACTGCCGCGCAGCTTCCTGTCGTGCAACTCCAGGCACACCCCGCAGCCGGCGATGGCCGACACGGCGAAGCACCAGAGCTCGAAGTCGCCCTTGTCCACCCCCGGCCTCGCGATGATCCGCATCCGCAGTCGGGCCGGCATCGAGGCGTACTGCTGGTCGCCGATCAGGTGCTTGGCCCGGTAGTAGATGTTGTTCATCGCCATGATCGCCGCAGCGCCCTTGGCCGCCTCGACCCCCTCCGGCCCGAGGTGCCCGAGCGCCTCTGCCGCGATCTCCCGCACCACCAGCGGGTTGCGAGCGGTCACCGCGCAGGCCAGCGCGGTGCCCCAGGTCTGCGCCGGGGTCAACGCAGCGGAACCGACGGTGGAGCCGAGGTTGAGCTTGATGTCCCTGGCGTACTCCGGCAGGGCTGCCCTGATCGCGTCCAGGCCCATGGTCAGACTCCGGAGGCGGGGGTCTCGTCGGCGATCTCCGCCGGGCTGATGGAGGTGAAGTCCATCGGCCCGACGAAGACCACACACCACGTGCCCTCGTGGGACGTGTGGTCGATCGTCTCGGACGCGTTGTTGGCGCCCAGCGATACGCAGGCGGCGAGTCCGTACTCACGTGAGCGGTCACTGACGGTGAGCACAGGTCCTCCTTGCAGACGGCACGGTGGCCATCATCGGATCCGTTCAGATGCTTCCGCATGGCTGTTTCCACCGATGATTGGCCTGGTGGCTTGTGAAGCCGATCACGAGCGGCGGATCGAGGCGACCGAACCTCCCGTCACCATCCCGCCATGTGGATTGTTCCTCCCAAAATCGGGGGAGAGGTGGCAGAGTGGCCATCGTGACCAGCACCGCCCTGATTATTGCGACCTAGCGCGCCGGCTCTCCCCTCTGCCGAGCGCGCAGACCTCCCGCATCCGCGGGAGGTCTTTTTGTTGCTCCGAGAAAGGATCCTGATGACGTTCCAGGTCTTCGACACCACGTTGCGCGACGGCGCCCAGCGCGAGGGGCTCACCTACTCGGTGGTCGACAAGCTGGCAGTGGCCCGGCTGCTCGACGAGTTCGGCGTCGGCTTCATCGAGGGCGGCTGGCCGGGCGCGGTGCCCAAGGACACCGAGTTCTTCCGTCGCGCCCGCACCGAGCTGGACCTGCGGCACGCCGTACTCGTCGCGTTCGGCGCCACCCGCAAGGCCGGCGTCGCGGTCGCGGACGACCCCCAGGTGCGCGCCCTGCTGGACGCGCAGACCCCGGCCGTGGCACTGGTCGCCAAGGCCGACACCCGGCACGTCGAGCGCGCGCTGCGTACCACCGGCGCGGAAAACCTCGCGATGATCCACGACACCGTCAACCACCTCGTCCGCGAGGGGCGACGGGTCTTCGTCGACGGCGAACACTTCTTCGACGGCTACCGGCACGACCCCGCGTACGGCGCTGCCGTGGTGCAGACCGCGCTCGCCGCCGGCGCCGAGCGGATGGTGCTCTGCGACACCAACGGCGGCATGCTGCCGTCCCAGGTGAGCGCCGTGATCAACGACCTGACCAACAGGCTGGGGATCGACGCCGGGCTGCTCGGTATGCACGCCCAGAACGACACCGCCTGCGCGGTGGCCAACACGATCGCCGCCGTGGAGGCGGGCGTCCGCCACGTGCAGGGCACCGCCAACGGGTACGGCGAACGCCCGGGCAACGCCGACATCTTCGCGGTCGTCGCCAACCTCCAGCTCAAGCTCGGCATGCCCGTCCTACCGGAGGGCTGCCTGGCGCAGATGGTGCGGGTCTCGCACGCCATCGCCGAGATCGCCAACATCGCCCCCGACACCCATCAGGCGTACGCCGGGGCCGCTGCCTTCGCCCACAAGGCGGGGTTGCACGCGAGCGCGATCAAGGTCGACCCGTTGCTCTACAACCACGTGGACCCGTCGGTGGTGGGCAACGACATGCGGATCCTGGTCACGGAGATGGCCGGTCGGGCCAGCGTCGAGCTCAAGAGTCGTGAGCTCGGCCTGGACCTGGCCGCCAGCCCGGACGCCCTGACCCGGGTCACCAAGCGGGTCAAGGAGTTGGAGGCGGATGGGTGGTCCTTCGAGGCTGCCGATGCCTCCTTCGAGTTGCTGGTCCGCTCCGAGCTGCCGGAGGGCAGCCCGGCCCGACCGTTCACCCTGGAGTCGTACCGGGTGCTGGTCGAGCACCGCGAGGACGGCGCCGTGGTCTCCGAGGCGACCGTCAAGATCCGGGTTCGTGGTGAGCGGGTGATCGCCACCGCCGAGGGCAACGGCCCGGTCAACGCCCTCGACGAGGCGCTGCGGGTGGGGCTGGCGCGGCACTATCCGCAGCTGCGCGACTTCGAGTTGGCCGACTACAAGGTGCGCATCCTGGAGGGCAGCCACGGCACCGGCGCGGTCACCCGGGTCCTGCTGGAGACCTCCGACGACAACGGCCGGGACTGGACCACTGTCGGCGTCCACCCCAACGTGGTCGAGGCCAGCTGGCACGCCCTGGTGGACGCCCTCACCTACGGCCTGGCCCCCACCCCCGTCTGACCCACCCCACCCCACCCCTCACTCTCGCGATCTTGCACTTTGTGTCGACGGTATGCGGCGTTTGTCGCTGATGCCGGGACAGTAAGTGCAAGATCGGCGAGGCGGGGTGGGGTGGGGTGGGTTAGGGGAGGGTGAGGGTGGCTTGGACGGGGCGGTGGTCGCTGCCGGGCAGGGTGAACACCTGCACCGAGCGGACCGCTATCCGATGGTCGACCAGGACGTGGTCGATGGTGACGGGCGGGATGAGGTCTCCGTCGTAGGGACCCCAGGTGCCGGTCAGGCCCTCTCCGGTGGCGTCGGCGGCGTCGACGTAACCGCTGCGCAGCAGGGCCCGCAGTGGACTGTGGTCGAGGGTCGCGTTGAAGTCTCCGGCGAGGATCCGCAGGCCACCGTCCGGGGTGGCAGGTGGTTGGGCGGTCAGGTCGGCACGCCAGGCACCCACCTGGTCCAACGCGTACGGCGCCGAGGGGTGGGCCGACTCGACGCGGACCGGGGGCCCGCCGGGGACGGACACCGTCGCGTACGCCTGGGTGAAGCCCCAACCCTCGAGGTTGCGTCGGACGCCGCCGTCGGTGATCGGCCACCGCGAGTAGAGCCCGGAGCCGGGGGTGCCGATCTCCGGGTTGAGCTGTCGGTGCGGCAGTAGCGTGGCGAGACCGAGGCGATCCAGGGCGGCCTGCGCGTCCGGCGTGAACTCCTGCACGGTGAGCACGTCCACCTGGTGTCGCCGGACCAGCTCCACCAGTGTCCGCGCGTCGCCGCCCCCGGCGAGCAGATTGGCGGTGAGTAGCCGCATGGTCGGCCCGCCCGCCGCCGGCTGCGGGTTGGCCAGCGCCCGAGGTGCGACGGCGCCGAGCAACGCCACCGTCGCCAGGGCCGCGAGCGCCGCCGGCCACCAGCGCCGCAGGGCGAGCGCGAGGGCCAGGACCAGCACGCTGACGCCCGCGGCGTACGGCGTGAAGGCGAGTGCCTGCACCAACGGCCCCCGGTCCAGGCCGAGCAGTCGGGTGGCCGCCCAGAGGGCGGTGGGTGCGACGGCAAGCCAGCAGAGCGCAGTGCCGAGCCGAGTGTTCCGCTGTGCGGGTGGGGCATCGACGATCACGGAGATGAGCGTAGTCGGGTCCGGCGAACCCATTTCATGAATGGCGATGCGCTCACATTTCACAATTATCTGACGGTTGGTTGACACCCCGGAAAAGCGAGATCAACTATTGACTGGCGGCTTTTTCCGGTGCTACGTTCCATCTGGCTTAAACGACGCAACTCTGAGTAGTAACCGCAGCTCAGAGGGGATTTGGATTGATGATAAATCAATCTCGCCGGGTGTGAGCGAGGCAGCTTTCCCCCGCCCAACTGTCGTCGTACGCCTATTTATGGGCAGTCATCCGTCCCGCCCCGCGGGTCGGCCGAATTCGCACGGTCACACAAGGGGGACCTGTCATGAGCACATCCTTCCGACGTAAGGTGGCGGCGGTCACGTTCGCTGTCCTGGGGCTCAGTCTCGCCGGTGGGGGCATCGCTATCGCCCAGCCGTCGGCGAAGGCGCCGCAGGAAGCGGTCCAGCCGGCACGCGGCACGAACTCCCAGCCGCCGGTCAGCGCCGAGTCGGCGCGCATCGCGAAAGCCGCGCTGAAGGCGAGTGCGGCCACCCCACTGGTGGCCACCAACGTCTTCACCGTCGTCAACTCCAACGGCACCAAGGCGCGCGGCAGCGGCACCGTGGTCAAGTACGGCGTCGGCCAGTACGAGGTGATCTTCGGTTACACCGTGTCGGCCGGTGCCTTCCTGGCCACCATCTCCCGCTCCGACTCCTGCTGCATCCCACCGGGCGGCGAGGTCTCGGTCGCTCCGCGGCTGCAAACGCCCAACGCGGTCTTCGTGCAGACCCGCAACTCGGCCGGGACCCCGTCCGACCTGGGCTTCACACTGCTCACCCACACGCCCTGACCGCACCGACACCCGGCCCCCGTCGCCTCCGGCACGGGGGCCGGACCCTGTCCGCTCAGCGCGGGACTCGCCGGCTGCACCTCGGCCGGCCGGGTCCGGGCATTGATCGACTCGGGTTTCAGGAAGTCGGGGTGTCCGGGGATCCGGGATACCCCGACTTCCGTGAACGCGCGGACTTTGGGCTCTCCTCGGCCGGCTCGCGACGGTCGTCACCCTTCCGCGCGGCTCATCCCCATTCCGGCCACTCCGGGCCGGTCCGGGCCGCACAATCCCACGTTTGCCGGGCGTGTGCCCGGGAAGCAAGCACCGTGACGGACATCTCGGACACCCTGGCCAGCATGCCCAGCCCGGTCGATCCGGAGCCGACCGGCATCGAGCTGGAACAGACCCTCTTCGAGGTCAAACGCGTGATCGTCGGGCAGGATCGCCTCGTCGAACGCCTGCTCACCGCACTGGTCGCCAACGGACACTGCCTCCTGGAGGGGGTACCCGGCGTGGCCAAGACACTGGCCGCGCAGACCCTCGCGACAGTGGTCGGCGGCACCTTCTCCCGGATCCAGTTCACCCCGGACCTGGTGCCCTCCGACATCGTCGGCACCCGCATCTACCGGGCGTCAAAGGAAACCTTCGACATCGAGCTGGGGCCGATCATGGCCAACCTGGTGCTGGCCGACGAGATCAACCGGGCCCCGGCCAAGGTCCAGTCGGCGCTGCTGGAGGCGATGGCCGAACGGCAGGTCTCGATCGGCGGGCGCAGCTGGCCGGTGCCGGAGCCGTTCCTGGTGCTGGCCACCCAGAACCCGATCGAGTCCGAGGGGGTCTACCAGCTCCCCGAGGCGCAGCGTGACAGGTTCCTGATGAAGGTGGTCGTCGACTACCCCAGCGACGCCGACGAGCTGGCCATCCTCTACCGGATGAGCACCGACCGGCCGACCCCGCGCCAGGTGCTCGACGCGCAACGGCTGCGGGACCTTCAGATCCACGCCGAGCGGGTCTTCGTCCACCACGCGTTGGCCGAGTACGTGGTGCGGCTCATCCTCGCCACCCGCGACCCGGGCCGGTTCGGGCTGCCGGAGATCGCCCCGCTGTTGGCGTACGGGGCCAGCCCACGAGCCACACTGGGCCTGGTCGCGGCCGCCCGGGCACAGGCCCTGCTGCGCGGGCGGGAGTACGTGCTGCCCGAGGACATCCGTGAGCTCGCCGTGGACGTCCTCGCCCACCGGCTGGTGCTCTCCTTCGACGCGGTGGCCGACGGGGTGTCGGCCGAGAGCGTGGTGCGACGGCTCGTCGAGGCGGTGCCGCCGCCCCGGCTGGCCACCGGACACCCGCAGCAGACACCGGATCTGGCGGCGGCATGAGACGCGCCGCCGTCGCCCCCGCCGACCCCGGCCTGGCCGAGCTGGCCCCGGACCAGCGCCTGCGCCGCCTGGAACTGACCGTCACGCGCCGGCTCAACGGCCTGCTGCACGGCCAGTACCGGGGTCTGCTGCCCGGTCCCGGCAGTGAACCCTCGGGCAGTCGCGAATACCGGCCGGGCGAGGACGAGGTCCGCCGGATGGACTGGGCGGTGACCGCCCGGACCGCCGTGCCGCACGTCCGGCAGGTCGACGCCGACCGGGAGCTCACCACCTGGCTGCTCGTCGACGGCAGCGCCAGCATGGAGTTCGGCACCGCTGAGCTGGACAAACGGGAACTGGCGGTGGCCGCCGTCGCGGCGGTCGGTTTCCTGACCGCTGGCGTCGGCAACCGCCTCGGCGCCCAGGTGCTGCGCGCCGACGGGGTACGCCGCTTCCCGGCCCGCAGCGGACGTACCCATCTGCTCGCCCTGCTCCGCGCGCTGCTCGCCGCCCCCCGGGCCACCGCGCCCACCGAACGGCCGGGGCGCGGGCCGGCGGCCCTACCGCCCGATCTGGCCGACGGCCTCGACGCGCTGCACCGCATCGCCAACCGGCGTGGGCTGGTGGTGGTGGTCTCCGACTTCCTCGACGGCCTGCCCGACGACCCCGGCCAGACCGCCCCGTGGGAGCGGACCATGCGCCGGCTGGCCGTCCGGCACCAGGTGCTGGCGATCGAGGTGACCGACCCGCGTGAGCTGGAACTACCGGACGTCGGCCTGATCACGCTCGTCGACCCGGAGACCGGTCGGCACCGCGAGGTGTGCACATCGGACCGCGGGCTGCGCGAGCGGTACGCCGAAGCCGCCACCGCCCAGCGTGAACAGGTCCACCAGGCGCTGCGCCGCAGCGGAGCCACCCATCTGCCGCTACGCACCGACGGCGACTGGAGCGCGGACATCGTCCGGCATGTGCACGCCCAGCGTCGGCTGGCCGCCGCGCCGGCCGGCCGGCCCCGGGGAGGTGCCGCGTGAGCTGGGAGTCGCCGCTGCGACTCTGGCTGCTGCTCGGCGTGCTCGCCCTGGTCGTCGCGTACCTGGTGCTGCAGCGGCGACGCAGCCGCTACGCGGTCCGCTTCACCAACCTGCGGCTGCTGGACCGGGTGGCGCCGCAGCGACCCGCCTGGCGTCGACACGTACCAGCCGGGCTCTTCCTGGCCATGCTGGCGCTGCTCGTGGTCGGCTTCGCCCGACCGAGCGCCGAGGTCCGGGTGCCCCGGGAACGGGCCACCGTGATGGTGGCGGTGGACGTCTCCACGTCGATGCTCGCCACCGACGTCGAACCGGACCGGTTGGCCGCGGCGAAGGAGGCCGCCCGCCGCTTCGTCGAGGGCCTGCCCGACGAGTTCAACGTGGGTCTCGTCGCGTTCGCCGGCAGCGCCGCCGTGCTGGTGCCCCCGGGCACCGACCGGGACGCCCTCGACGAGGGGATCGACCGGCTCGCCGAGGGCATCACCGGGGTCCAGGGCACCGCTATCGGCGAGGCCATCAACACCTCACTCGGCGCGGTCAAGAGCCTGGACAGCGAAGCCGCGAAGGAGACCCCACCCGCCCGGGTCATCCTGCTCTCCGACGGCGCCAACACCTCCGGGATGGACCCGATGGAGGCGGCCGCGGAAGCGGTGAAGGCGGAGGTGCCGGTGCACTCGATCTCGTTCGGCACCCCGTCCGGGTTCGTCGACAGAGGTGGGCGACCCATCCAGGTGCCTGTGGACGGACAGACCCTCAAGGCGGTCGCCGAGGAGACCGGCGGCATGTTCCACGAGGCCAGCACCACCGACGAGCTGCGGGCCGTCTACGACGACATCGGCAGTTCGGTCGGCTACCGCACCGAGCGGCAGGACATCTCGGCCCGGTTCATCGGCCTCGGACTGGTGTTCGCGATGGGCGCCGCCGCCGGCTCGATGCGCTGGTTCTCCCGGCTGCCCTGACCGCCACGCACAACCGACGTCGACAGTGAGGAGTACGCATGGCTGTGCAGACCGGACTGGGCGAGCCGCGCGGTCCCTGGTTCATCTCACCGGAACTCGACCCGGACGGGCGCGGGTGGTGGGACGCGCCCGAGCGCGACCCGGGCGGGCGACGGCCTGGGCGGCTGCTCGCCGTGTTGGCAGTGGTGGCGGTGTCAGCCGTCTCCGGTGCTCTCGCCGGTGGCGTGGTGGCCAGCCGGGACGGGGCCGGTGGCCCGGCAGCGGCGTCCGCCGCCCCGGTGCCGGCCGAGCTGGTCACCGCTGCCGAACGGACCGTACCCGGGGTGGTGTCGGTGCTGGCCGGTGGTGCGAGCAGCGGGTCCGCCACCGGCTCCGGCTTCGCTGTGGACGACCAGCAGCACCTGATCACCAATGACCACATCCTGGCCAAGGGCGGTGGCGGGCCGGTGACAGTGGAGCTGCCCGACGGCCGCCGGTTCGCCGCCGAGGTGGTCGGACGGGAACCGCGCAGCGACCTGGCGGTGCTGAAGGTGCCGGCATCCGCCGGTCTCACCCCACTGCCACTGGCCAAACCGGGCGCGACCCGGGTCGGTGAGCCGGTCCTCGCTGTGGGTTCGCCGCTCGGCCTGGCCGGAACCGTCACCGCTGGCATCGTCAGCGCGCTCGACCGGCAGGTGCGGCTCGGCAACAACCGGCACAGCGCGGTGCAGACCGACGCGTCCATCAACCCCGGCAACTCCGGTGGGCCACTGGTGAACGCGCGTGGCGAGGTGGTCGGAGTGAACACCGCCATCGCCACCATCGACGGAAACGGCTCGATCGGCATCGGGTTCGCCATCCCGATCGACCAGGTGCAGCAGACCGCCGACACGATCATCGGCAAGGGCGGCTGAACTGCCCGAACGCACCGACGGGGGCCCGCACTGTCAGATATCCGGCCGGACGGCATCGGACCATGGAAATATTATGCTCGGTATGGATACTGGCGGAGGTGGAGCGTCCTCTTCTCACGGTCCTCCTGCTGGTGGGCCTGGTCATCGGATGTGCAGTGGGGTCGGCGTACGCCCGGGCACGACGCGGGTGGAACGATTACCAGACCGTCAAGAAATCGGTGCCAGGCGCCCGCCGGGGCGCCTGGTCGCTGATCCGCGGCGTCGTCGTGAAGGCAGCGGTGATCGGGGTGCTGCTCTTCGGCGCGGTGGCGTACGCGGCCGTCGGCTCCGACGAGGAGACCGCCGGGCCGGCGCCCAGCCAGTCCCCGACGCAGAGTGAGCCTCCGCACCGATGACCCCCGGCGCGTCGTCGCGGGTTAGCCTCGGGGCGTGGACGACGGACTGCGGGTGACCGACCGGTGGGTCGTCCCCGCCGGGGAGCTACGGGAGCGCTTCTCCCGCTCGTCGGGGCCGGGCGGGCAGGGTGTGAACACCGCGGACTCCCGGGTCGAGCTGAGCTACGACGTGGCCAACTCACCGGCCGTGCCCGAGTGGCTGCGGCCGCGGGCGCTGGCCCGGCTGGCCAACCGCCTCGTCGACGGGGTGCTGACGATCGCCGCCAGCGAGCACCGGGCCCAGCTGGCCAACCGGGAGGCGGCCCGGGCCCGGATGACAGCACTGCTGCGGGAGGCCGCCGCGCCCCCACCGCCGACCCGCCGAGCGACCCGTCCGTCCCGTGGCGCCAAGGAACGCCGGCTGGCCGAGAAGAAACGCCAGTCCCAGCGCAAGCGGGACCGCCGCGCCGACGACGACTGATCGACGCCGTGGGGCGTGGGGCTAGGCCGGGATGGCGGTTAGCAGGCGGTCGCGCAGCACGGCGGCCCCCTCGGCGAACCTGCGCTGGGCCGCCGCGTACTCCGCTCGGCCGTCCGGGGTCTCCACCCGCACCGGCGGGTAGCCGAGAGCCGCCAGGTCGTACGGGCTGGCCCGCATGTCCAGCGTGCGGATGTCCCGGGCCAGGTCGAACGCGTCGGCCACCAGCTCCGAGGAGACCAACGGCGACAACTTGTACGCCCACTTGTACAGATCCATGTTGGCGTGCAGGCAGCCCGGCTGCTCGTGCGCGTGCTGCGTCTCCCGAGTCGGGGTGAGCAGGTTCAACGGGCGGGCCGGCGGGGTGAAGAACCGGAACGCGTCGAAGTGGCTGCACCGCACGCCCCGCTCCTCGACGACCTCGGCGGTGCGTTGCGCGCTCAGCCGCAGCGGCCAGGCGTTGTGCCGCAACTCCTCCCGGGTCTGCCGGTAGACCATCGCCCACTCGTGCATCCCGAAGCAGCCGAAGTGCGCCGGACGTCCCCGCGTCGCCTGCAGCAGGGAGCGGATCCAGGCGATCGACTCGCCGCGCCGGGCGCGTACCCCCTCGGTGTCGAGGGTGACCCCGGCGGCGCTGGCGCGATAGTCGCGGCCGAACTCGGCCGGATCGGCGTGCCGCAGCTCGACCCCCGGCCCCGGATGCCATCGCCGCAGCTGGGCCGGGCGGTGCGAGTAGTAGGTGAACAGGAAGTCGGCCACCGGATGCCGCTCACCGCGTCGTCGCCGGGCCAGGTGCGGGGTCAGCCAGACGTCCACCCGCTCCTCGTGGGCCCGGCGACGGGCCTGCCACTGCGTCGCGTCGAGCACGGCGGGGGCGAGGGCGGCGGTCACGCACCCCAGGGTACGACCGCCGCCCGCACACCGGTCAGGGCATCTGCACCCGGACCCCGGCGGAGAACACCCCACTGCGCAGCTCCAACTGCTGGGGCGGGTCCCGCCCGTCCACCGTGAAGACCAGCGGGAGCACCATCCGGGTGCCCGACGCCATCGGGTCGGCGAAGACGTCCCGACCGAGGTTCGCCGTCCGGGTGGCCGACTCGTCGGTGCTCACCCAGCGACCGCCCGGCAGGTACGCCCGTTGCAGTTCGCTGTGCCAGGGCTGGTGGTCGCCGGTGACGTTGCGCACGCCGACGGTGGCCTCGCAGCGTCGCCCGTTGGCCGGCGCGGCACCGCCGCCGTCGGGCTTGCCCGCGGAGCCCGGCGCGCCGCAGATCATCCGGTACACGGTGAACTCGAACGCCGACTCGCGCAGCGGCACGCCCAGCGACCCGGTGACCCCGGTGCCCATCCACGCGCCGCTGGTGGGCTGCTTCTGCGTGTCGATCGCCGCGACCTGCCGGGTCGCCGTCCAACCGGCGGTGCCGACCACGCCGGCCAGCACCACGACGGCGGCGCCCACCAACATCCAGACCGGCGGGGTACGCCGACGTCGCACCGGACTCGGGGCCGCCGGGCGCGGGTAGACCGTCCCGCGGCCACCCTCGGCGCCGCCGCCGGTGGAGAGCGCGGCAGCCGTCACCCGACGCCCGCGCCGACGTCGCCACACCCACACCACCGCGGCGCTGATCAGCAGCAGGACCGCCAGTCCGGCCAGCAGCACCGGGTAGCGGCGCCAAGCCGGCGCTTCGCTCACCTCGGTCGCCGGTGCCGCCGCCGCCCGCCAGGTGGCAGTGGCGCAGTCGTACGGCCGGCTGCCGTCACTGGTGAACGCGCAGGTCGGCGCGGTCAGCGGCCGGCCCGGCGCGGTCGCCGCGAGCGCGGTGCCCAGCGTGGTGGTGCTGTGCGCGGGCAGCCGCAGCCGCCAGGTCACCTCGGTGGCCGATCCGCCGGCCGGGGTGGACCGGCCACCACCACTGATCGCGGTGGTCGTCGAGCCGGGCGGCAGTTCCTGTCGCACCGTGGTCTCCAGCGGCGAGTTGCTCACGTTGCGCACCTGGATCCGGTACCTCGGTGCCGGGCTGCTCTCCGTGGCGACCGCCACAGTGACCTGTTGCGGGGGCACCGACGCTGGTGCCCGGGTCGGTGGTGCCATCGCCGGTGGCGCAGAGGGCGGGGTGGGCTCGGTCACCCGCGCGACCATCGCCACCGGCGGCCGGGTTCCCGCTGGTGCTGGGAGGGCAGCCGGTGGTGGTGCGGCCGCCGTTGGTTGTGACGTGGCGGCCGGTGGTCGTGGCGCGGCCGTTGGTTGTGGCGTGGCGGCCGGTGGTCGTGGCGCGGCCGTTGGTTGTGGCGTGGCGGCCGGTGGTCGTGGCGCGGCCGCCGCCTCCGGGGCCGCCGTCGGCAGGGCCGGCACGGCGGCGAGGATGCCAAGGCAGTGCACGAACACTGCGAGGGCTCTGTGGTGTCGTGTCGATGCAGGCATACGAACGAACCTCCGGAGCCGACGCTAGGGGCGAGTCGCCTCCGTGCGGGTACGAAGTCGAGAAGTCCGCCCCGGTCACCTCCAGCTCCGATAGGGTGCCGCGGGCTGACGGGTTGAGCACACCCGACCGCCGGTCCTGGCCGGTCGGGGCACCGGCGGCGCTAGATTGGCCGGGTGCGTATCGCTCGTTTCGCCCATGCCAAGGGAATGTCGTTCGGTGCCGTCGAAGGCGAAGCGGAGGCCGGGCCGCAGGGCCTGACCATCGCCGAGATCGAGGGCCACCCGTTCGGCAATCTGTCCTTCAGTGGGGCCCGCTGGGCCCTCTCCGACGTTCGGCTGCTCTCCCCGATCCTGCCCAGCAAGGTCGTCTGTGTCGGCCGCAACTACGCCGACCACGCCGCCGAGCTGGGCAACGAGGTGCCCAAGGAGCCGCTGCTCTTCCTCAAGCCGTCCACCTCGGTGATCGGCCCCCGGGACGCCATCCGGCTGCCGATCTTCTCCAAGCAGGTCGAGCACGAGGCGGAGCTGGCCGTCGTGATCGGGGCGCCGGGTGCGCGCCGCGCCGACCGCGCCGCCGCCGAACGCGCCATCTTCGGCTACACCTGCGCCAACGACGTCACCGCTCGGGACCTCCAGCGTTCGGACGGGCAGTGGACCCGGGCCAAGGGCTTCGACTCGTTCTGCCCGATCGGCCCGTGGATCACCACCGGGCTGGACGTCTCCGATCTGGAGATCCGGTGTGAGGTGGGTCGCAACCCGGAGGAGATGGAGGTACGCCAGCTCGGCCGGACGAAGGACATGGTCTTCGACGTGGCGGGTCTGGTGTCGTACATCTCGCACGTGATGACTCTGCTGCCCGGCGACGTCGTTCTCACCGGCACCCCAGCCGGGGTTAGCCCGCTTGTCGAGGGGGATACGGTCACCGTGCGGATCGACGGCATCGGTGAGCTCACCAACCCGGTGGTACCCGTCGCCTGATCGGTCTGATGCCCCTGTTTCCGCAGCTCACGGGTGGTTCGGGGGGATCGGATTTGGCCTGCCGGCACCGGGAGGGTAAAGTTCACTCCCGGCGCCGCAAGGGGCCAATGGGGTATGGGGTAATTGGCAGCCCGACTGATTCTGGTTCAGTTAGTCTAGGTTCGAGTCCTGGTACCCCAGCGCTGCTGGAATTCGCGAGAATTTCCAGACGCTGGATTCTGACGGAGTTCGACTCCGCCCCTTCGGGGGCGGAGGGTGGTCTTCGGTAGAGTGCAGCTCCTCCACCGCTGAGGTGGGGGAGCGAAAGTTGTTCTGGCCCCGTCGTCTAGCGGCCCAGGACGCCGCCCTCTCAAGGCGGTAGCGCCGGTTCGAATCCGGTCGGGGCTACAGCGTGCACAGCCCGTCTCACCTCGTGAGGCGGGCTGTTTCGTGTCCGGGGCCTGCCCGTTCCGGCCTCCGGCGGGCCCTCTGGTGACAGCGCACCCCGCGCTCGTGCCCGGGTGCGGTGCCGCTAGACTACATTCGCACCGCCCGCGAGGGTGGTGAACGGAAAAGTTCTGGCCCCGTCGTCTAGTGGCCCAGGACGCCGCCCTCTCAAGGCGGTAGCGCCGGTTCGAATCCGGTCGGGGCTACAACCAAAGGCTCGTCACGCAAAGCGTGACGAGCCTTTCCCACATCCACCCACCCCCGCCCCCTCCCTCCCCCCTCCCCCGGCGTTGATCATGAAGTTATTGCCATGACACGCCGGGGTGGGTGGCAATAACTTCATGATCAACGCGGGAGGGGTGGGGTGGGGGTGGGGGTTGGGTTAGAGGCCGGATAGGCGTTGGCCGGCTCTTACTACTGCCATGGCGTGGCGTTCGCCGGGGCGGCGGCCCAGGCGCTCGATCGGGCCGGAGATGCTGACCGAGGCGATGACCCGGCCGGTGCGGTCGCGGATCGGGGCGGAGACGCTCGCCACACCGGCCTCCCGCTCGGCGACGCTCTGCGCCCAGCCGCGACGGCGTACCTCGGCGAGGGTGCGGCCGGTGAACTTGCTGCGCGGCAGCAGCGGCATCACCGCCTCCGGCGGCTCCCAGGCGAGCAGGATCTGGGCCGCGGAGCCGGCCGTCATCGGCAGCACCGAGCCGACCGGAACGGTGTCCCGTAGACCGCTGGCGCGTTCCGCCGCCGCCACGCAGATCCGCTCGTCGGCGCGGCGCAGATACAGCTGCGCGCTCTCGCCTGTGGCGTCGCGCAGCGCGGCCAGCAGCGGCTCGGCGGCGGTCAGCAGAACGTCCGGTGCGGCGTTGGCCAACTCGCCCAGGCGGGGGCCGGGCCGCCATCTGCCCTGGGTGTCACGCACCAGCATTCGGTGGATCTCCAGGGCCTGGGCCAGGCGATGTGCCGTGGCCCGGGGCAGCTTCGTGCGTTCGACGAGTTCGGCAAGGCTGGCGCCGTCGACGCAGGCGGCCAGGATGACCACCGCCTTGTCGAGAACGCCGACACCGCTCATACTGTGTCCCACAAGCCGAAACTTACCTCCCAGAATTTAGGATGTCCAGATGGTGGGAGTCACTCCTGAGCCGAGGACCCTGGCCGAGAAGGTCTGGGACGCGCACGTCGTACGGTCCGCCGCCGGTGAGCCGGACCTGCTCTTCATCGACCTGCACCTGCTGCACGAGGTGACCAGCCCGCAGGCCTTCGACGGGCTGCGGCTCGCCGGACGCCGGGTGCGTCGTACCGACCTGACCCTCGCGACCGAGGACCACAACACCCCTACCGGGTACGCCGACCCGGCGTTCCGCCTCCGCCGTGGTGACCTGCTCACCATCGCGGACCCCACGTCGCGTACGCAGATCGAGACGTTGCGCCGCAACTGCGCCGAGTTCGGGGTGCGACTGCACCCGCTCGGCGACGACAACCAGGGCATCGTGCACGTGATCGGCCCGCAGCTCGGCCTCACCCAGCCGGGCCTGACGATCGTCTGTGGCGATTCGCACACCGCCACCCACGGCGCCTTCGGCGCGCTCGCCTTCGGCATCGGCACCAGCGAGGTGGAGCACGTCCTGGCCACCCAGACGCTGCCGCAGAGCCGGCCGAAGACGATGGCGGTGAACGTCACCGGTCGCCTCGCGCCCGGCGTGACCGCCAAGGACCTGGTGCTCGCGCTGATCACGCAGGTCGGCACCGGTGGAGGTCGCGGGCACATCGTCGAGTACCGCGGCGAGGCGATCCGCGCCCTCTCCATGGAGGGGCGGATGACCATCGCCAACATGTCCATCGAGTGGGGTGCCAAGGCCGGCATGATCGCGCCGGACGAGACCACCTTCGCGTACCTCAAGGGTCGACCGAACGCGCCGCAGGGCGCGGACTGGGACGCGGCGGTGGCGTGGTGGCGGACGCTGCCCACCGACGAGGGCGCGCGCTTCGACGCCGAGGTGACCCTGGACGCCAGCCAGATCACCCCCTTCGTCACCTGGGGCACCAACCCCGGGCAGGGTGCGCCGCTGAGCGCCCCGGTGCCGGACCCTGAGGAGTTCACCACCGACTCGGAGCGCACCGCCGCCCGCCGGGCCCTGGAGTACATGGACCTGCGCCCCGGCACCCCGCTGCGGGAGCTGCCCATCGACGTCGTCTTCGTGGGGTCCTGCACCAACGGCCGCCTGGAGGACCTACGGGCCGCCGCTGACGTGCTGCGTGGGCACCGGGTCGCCGACGGCGTCCGGATGCTCGTGGTGCCCGGCTCCGCCGCCGTACGCGAGGCCGCCGAGGCCGAGGGTCTGGACAAGGTCTTCGCCGACGCCGGGGCCGAATGGCGGTTCGCCGGCTGCTCCATGTGTCTGGGGATGAACCCCGACACGCTGAAGCCGGGCGAGCGCTCCGCCTCCACCTCGAACCGCAACTTCGAGGGCCGTCAGGGCCGGGGTGGACGTACCCACCTGGTCTCCCCGCCGGTGGCCGCCGCCACCGCAGTGGTCGGCCGGCTGGCCGCCCCCGCCGACCTGTAGAAGGGACCGACGAGATGGACAAGTTCACCACCCACACCGGCACGGCCGTGCCGCTGCGCCGGTCCAACGTGGACACCGATCAGATCATCCCCGCCGTGTACCTCAAGCGGGTGACCCGGACGGGCTTTGCCGACGGGCTGTTCAGCGCCTGGCGGGAAGACCCGACATTCGTGCTCAACGATGAAAACTATTCCGGGGCGTCGATCCTCATCGCCGGCCCGGAGTTCGGCACCGGCTCATCCCGGGAGCACGCCGTCTGGGCGCTACGGGACTGGGGCTTCCGTGCCGTGGTGGCCCCGCGCTTCGGTGACATCTTCCGCGGCAACGCCCTCAAGGAAGGTCTGTTGCCGGTCGAGTTGGAATTGAAAGCCGTCGAAGAGTTGTGGGACCTGGTCGAGGCGGATCCCACCACTGCTGTGACAGTCGACCTGACCGCCCGCCAGCTCCGGGCGGGGGACGCGAGCTGGTCATTCCCGCTGGACGACTTCAGCCGTTGGCGGCTCCTGGAAGGCCTCGACGACATTGGACTCACCCTCCGCCACGCCGCCGACATCGACTCCTACGAGGCGCGCCGACTGCCGTTCCTGCCCTCCGTGGCATAGCCGTTAGGCCGCTCGCACAGCGGATTTCACCCCCATCGGTCCAACCGGTGGGGGTGAATCCGTTACGACACAAGGGCTTTTTTCTACCGAATGTTTGTGTCCCGGCAGCACAGGGCATACCGTGCGCGCAGAATGGCTCGCGACGAGTCAGTTGCACAATCGGGAGGAAGTCGTGAACAAGGCCGAGCTCATCGAGGCGCTCGCCGTTCGCCTGGGGGACCGGAAGATGGCGACGGCCGCGCTCGACGCGGTCCTCACCGAGGTCCAGGCGGCGGTCACCAAGGGCGAGAAGGTGGCGATCACCGGATTCGGAGCGTTCGAAAAGCGTGTGCGTGGCGCGCGAACAGCGCGCAACCCGCGTACCGGCGAGGCGGTGAAGGTCAAGAAGACGTCAGTCCCGACCTTCCGCCCCGGCGCCGGGTTCAAGGAGATGGTGGCCAGCGGCAAGGTGCCGAAGGCCACGGTGGCGACGAAGAAGACCGCCACCAGCACCGCCACGGCCAAGGCGGCGGGCACCAAGGCGACCGGCACCAAGGCGGCCACCGCCAAGGCGGCGGGCACCAAGGCGACCACTGCCAAGGCGGCCAGCAAGAAGACCGCCCCGGCCAAGGCGAGCAAGACCACCACGGCGACCAAGACGGCCGCCAGCAAGAAGACCGCCCCGGCCAAGGCGAGCAAGACCACCACGGCGACCAAGACGGCTGCCAGCAAGAAGACCACCGCGGCGAAGAAGACCACCGCCGCGACCCGGTCGACCGCGGCGAAGAAGACCACCGCGGCGGCGAGCAAGAGCACGGCGGCCAAGAAGGCGCCGGCGAAGAAGGCTCCGGCCAAGAAGGCGGCCAGCAAGCGCTGACCGACCCGAAACCGCAAGGGCGTCCACCAGTGGGTGGGCGCCCTTTCGGCGTGCCGGGACGGCTCTTCGGCGTACCGGGACCGTTGACCGGGTTGGCTCGCTCGCGCAGAATCGCCGTGCCGGCCACCCCTGGGCCGGCCCGTCGACGGGAAATGGGGCGCCGGTGCGCTACCGCCAGCTCACCACCGGAACGCTCGCGCTGGGCGTGCTCCTCCTCATCGACGTGCTGCGGGTCTGGCTGCCCGGCATCATCACCATCTTCGGTCAGGCGGCGTCCACCCCGGCCGAGCTGATGGGGGCGTTCGCCCTCGGCTGGTTCGTGCTCGCGATGGGCGCACCCGCAGTGGTCCGCCGAGTCGGAGCCCGCCCGGTCACTGTCGTCGCCGCCGTCGCGCTCGCCGTCGCGCGGCTCGCGCTCACCGCCGGTCCCGGCGGGCGTACGCAGCTCTGGTTGGCCACCGCCGGGTTGCTCGCCGGGCTGGTCTGGCTGGTCGGCGTCGCCGCCGACACCGACCGACCGGTCCCGGGGCTGGCGTTGGGATTCGCCGTCAACGCGGCGGTGCACGCGGTTCTGGACACCGTCGACCTGGTCTGGCGGGGTGACTGGGTGGCCTGGCTGCTCAGCGCCGTCGCGGTGGCGGTGTTCCTGGCCGGCACGGCGCAACCTGGCCAGCGCGGCGGTGCAGGGCACGCCCCCGCTGACGCCGCTGCCGGCCCTGTCGGCCCCGCTGACGCCGCTGCCGGCCCTGGTGGTGGCCGAGCCTGGCTGCTGGCCGGGCCGGCGCTGCTGCTGGCCGGAATGGTGGCGCTCTCCCCGGCGCTGGCCCGAACCGGAATGTCGTACCTGGTCGCCGGGGACGGGGTGGCTCGTTCGCCGCTGTTCGGCCTGGCGCCGGTGCCGGTGGCGGTCGCCGGGTTCCTGTGCGCCGCGTTGACCCGGCCGCCCACTGGGTGGGGCCGGGCGTACGGCCCGGTGGCACTGCTCGGCGGCGCGGTGCTGTTCGCCCTCGACCGGGGCGACCTGCTCCTGCCGGCGATCCTCCTCGCCGCTGTCGGCCTCGGCGCCTGCCTCGCGCTGACCGACGACACGAGCCAGCCTGCGAACGACGCCGCGAGCGCCGACACCGCTGGTGGCACCAGCGCCTCCCACCGGGGGTACGCGGTCGCCACCGGGATGCTCGTCTTCGCGCTCGGTGCTGTCGGCTACTACTCGGCCTACGACCTCGGCTACCCCAACGCGGCCGTGCCGGTGGTGGTGGCCGTGCTGATCGCCGCGGTGGCGTTCACCGCCCGGCCCGCCGTCCACCGGCTTCCCGGGCCGTTTCCGCCGCTCCGGGCCGCCGCCGCGGTCACCGCGCTGGCAGTGCTGGCACCGGTGCTCGCCGACGAGGTGCCGGTGGCCAGCAACCGCGACGGCCCACCGCAACGGTTGACGGTGGTGGCGTACAACATCCGGATGGGGTTCGGGCTGGACGGCCGGTTCGACCTGACCGGCCTCGCCCAGGTCGTCGACCGGCAACGGCCCGACGTGGTGCTGCTCAGCGAGGTGGACCGGGCGTGGCTGCTCAACGGCGGGCACGACACCCTGGACCTGCTGGCCGACCGGCTCGCCATGCCGTACGTTTTCGGGCCGGCCGCCGACCCGGTCTGGGGTGACGCGGTCCTCAGCCGTTGGCCGGTACGCGATCCGCGGACCCTGCCGCTGGCCGCCGTCGGCGCGCCCACCGGAGCGCAGGCCCTCGCTGTCACGCTGGATCTCGGCGACGGTGTCAGTACCGCAGTGGTCAGCACCCACCTGCAACCGCCGCCCGGCAAGGGCCCGGTGGTCCAGGCACGCGCGGTCGCCGACTTCGCCACCCGGTACGCCGCCGGTCGGCCGTTGGTGGTGGCGGGTGACCTGAACACCGAGCCGGGCGACGAGGCGTTCGCCCAGTTCACCAAGGCCGGCCTGGTCGACGCGTTGGCCGCCGCCCGACCACTGGCGACCAGCCCGGCGGACGACCCGCGCCAGCAGATCGACCACATCTTCGTCTCGCCCGGCCTGACCCCCGGCGATCCGGTCGCGCCGCGCAGCACCGCCAGCGACCACCTGCCGGTCACTGTGACAGTGACCCTGCCGCCCCGCTGACCAGGCCGGGTCCGTGTGAACGCGGGCCCTACAGCCGGTCGGCGGCGAGCAGCCGGTCGGCGGCGAAGGCGAGCAGCCACCCGCCGCCCTTCGGGGTGGTGAAGTCCTCATCGGTGCGGCCGGTCAGCCGCTCCAGGGCACCCGGCAGGACCTTGCCCTGGCTGCACACCGCCGACTGCCCACCGGCGCCGGCCAGCTCCAGCAGTCGGGCGGCGGTGGCCAGGATCTGCTCGTCGCTCTGCTGGCCGGGTTGTGGCTCGTCCAGGTCGCCGCAGACCTCGATCGGCAGGTCGAGCAACGCGGCGGCCGGGTCGAGTGTCTGCACGCACCGTCGCGGTGACGCCGACACCAGTCGGGCCGGTCGGATCAGGGCGATCAGCTCGGCCAGCATGCTCGCCTGGGCCCACCCCTCGGCGTCCAGGGGCCGCCCGACGTCCGGACCGGACCAGGTGGCCCGCTTACCGGCGTGCGCGTGCCGGACCAGCGCGACAGTCGCCGTGACCGACTCCAGCGCCGCGAACGCCGCCAACACCTCGGCGTCGTGCGGGTAGCTGACCAACCGGATCGCGTCGTCCACCGCGAGCCAGCGGATGTCGTCCACCTCGGTGTTCGGTTGGAAACCACCGCTGGCCACCGCGAGCATCGACCAGTAGTCGACCAGCTTGGGTTGCCCCTCGCTGCGGTACCGCACCGACGGCAGCCGCACCTGCGGCACACCCCGCACGTCGGCCTCCTCGGCCACCTCACGAACCGCCGCGGCCAGCGCGTGCTCGCCCGGCTCCAGCTTGCCCTTCGGCAGCGTCCAGTCGCCGTAGCGGGGGCGGTGCACCACGCAGACGTGTACGCCGTCGTCGGTCGGCCGCCAGGCCACCCCGCCGGCCGCCCGGATGCCCGTCACGGCAGCCAACTGGTACGCCGTCGACGGGTGGCCCGGTGCCAGGCAGCCGGGAGGAGACCCCGCATCCGGCGTACCGACAGGCGTTCCCGCTCGGCCAGCCGCCCGGCGGTGACGGCCAGCTGGTGGTCGTCCGGTCGCTCGGCGGCGATTTCCAACCAGGTGTCCGCCGCCACCGCCGCGTCCTGGTGCTCGCCGAGCACGTCCTGCACGCCGGCGAGTGCGCGGGACAGCCGTCGTGCGCCAGTGCCGACCGTCGAGGCCACCGCGTTGACCGCGTACCGGGCCTGCTTGGCCTCCTTGCGGACGGCGTGCCAGCGGTCGTCCGGCGACTGCGCGTCGAGCCCGCCGACGCCGTGCGGCCCGGTCAACCGCCGCCAGGGGCGGGCCACCAGCGCGGGTAGCGCCTGCCCGGCGGGCGCTGCCGCCCGGCGGGTGAACCGGGGCGCGCGGGCGGCCAGCACCAGGGAGTCCACCAGGGCCAGGTAGCGCGCGGAGCGCAGCATCTCGTCGATGGCGGTGAGCGCCCGCCGCTGCCGTTCGGCGAGCACCTCGTCGAGCCGGTCCACCGCGCCCCGGTCGAGCGGGCTCAGCGGATCGGCGTCGGCGGTACGGCGCAGCCGTGCGCGCAGCACCTCGGCGTCGCGGGCCGCTCCGAGCACGTCGGCCAACCAGCGCAGCTCGGTACGCAGCGGGCGGGACCAGGTCTTTCGCAGCAACGGTTTGAAGGTGCGCAGATCACTGCGCAGACGTCGGCAGGCCACCCGCATCTGATGCACCGCGGTGTCGCCACCGGCGGCCGGGGCGCGCAGCCGGACCAGCGGGTCGTGCGCCACCAGCCGGCGGATCTCCTTGCGTAGCGCCTCGGTCACCACGTCACCGGCGCTCGGCTCGGCGGTCAGCCCGGCCGGCGCGACCAGGTCCGGATCGGCCTGCGCCGTCTCGCCCAGCGCCCGTACGTGCTTGGGCGTGAACGACCCGCCCCGGGCGCCAGCCTCGCGCAGCACCCCGCCGACCCGGTCGAGCAGCTTCCGGTCGCCGGCCTTCAGCTCCACCTCCACCTCGCGGAACGTGTCGGTGGTGCTGCCGGAGTCGTCGAGCACCGTCACCCGGTCGTCCACCACCTCGGCGAGGACGGCGCCGCCCCGGTCACACACCTCGTACGCGTGCCGCACCGTCCGCACCACCGTCACCGGGGCCAGCGGCGCACCCCGGTGCAGGACGGTGACCAGCTCCACCAGCTCCGGAGGCGGCTGCCCCTTCGGCCCGGCACGGGAGATCTCGTGCCGGACGCCAGGCGTCCCGGTCGGCAGTTTCACAGTCCAGGGCAGCTCGTCGCCCCGGCGGTGGCGCAGCGAGGCACCGGCCCGGGCCAGCCGCAGGTCGACGGTGTCGAGGTAGCGGGCGACAAGCGTCACCGGTGGCAGTGCCCGGACCCGACCGCCGGCCGGGGCCGTGCCGGTCAGGTCCGGCAGCACGTAGGCGTCGTCCACCTCGTACTTCTGCTCCTCCTCGACCATCAGCTCAGCCTATGCGCTGCGCGGTCAGCTGGCCGTGCCACCGACGCGGCGCAGCAGCAGTTCCTGCAGATGGGCCCGGGGGGCGTTGTCACCGCCGGTACGCCGGGTCCAGGTCCCGTCGCCGGCCAGCTCGAACGCGTCCACTTCGGGGCTCATCGCGGCGGTGAGCACATGGTCCAACTCGGCGCGGGCGATCGGGTCGCTCACCTGCACCAGCGCCTCCACCCGCCGGTCCAGGTTGCGGTGCATGAGGTCCGCCGAGCCCATCCAGAACTCGGCTTCACCGTTGTTGCCGAACCGGAAGACCCGGGAGTGTTCCAGGAACCGGCCGAGGATCGAACGGACCCTGATGTTCTCCGACAGCCCCGGCACCCCCGGGCGCAGCGTGCACATGCCCCGGATGAGCAGGTCGACGTGGACGCCGGCCTGGGAGGCGCGGTACAGCGCGTCGGTCACCCCCTCGTCGACCAGGGAGTTGACCTTGAACTGGACCAGGCCGGGCATGCCCAGGCGGACGTGCGAGATCTCCCGCTCGATCCGCTCGATGAGGCCGCTGCGGATGCCCTGCGGGGCGACCAGCAACCGCCGGTACGCGGTCTGCCGGCTGTACCCGGTGAGCACGTTGAACAGGTCGGTGAGGTCGGCGCCGATCTCCGGGTCGGCGGTGAGCATGCCGAAGTCCTCGTACAGTCGGGCCGTCTTCGGGTGGTAGTTGCCGGTGCCGATGTGGCAGTAGCGACGGATCTGGTTGCCCTCCTGCCGGACCACCAGCGCGGTCTTGCAGTGCGTCTTCAAGCCGACCAGGCCGTACACCACGTGGCAGCCGGCGCGTTCCAGCGTGCGGGCCCAGCCGATGTTGGCCACCTCGTCGAAGCGGGCCTTCACCTCGACCAGCACCACCACCTGCTTGCCGGCGGCGGCCGCGTCGACGAGCGCGTCGACGATCGGTGAGTCGCCGCTGGTCCGGTAGAGGGTCTGCTTGATGGCCAGCACGTTCGGGTCGGCGGCGGCCTGCTCGATGAAGCGCTGCACGCTGGTCGCGAACGAGTGGTACGGGTGGTGCACCAGGATGTCCCCGTCGCGCAGGGTGGAGAAGACGCTGCGCGGCACCTCGCCCTCGGCGAGGCGGGGATGGGTGGCCGGCACGAACGGCGGGTCCTTCAGGTCCGGCCGGTCCGCCTCGCCGTAGACCTGCCACAGCGCGGACAGGTCGAGCAGGCCCGGCACCCGCAGTACGTCCTGGTCGTCCATGTCCAGCTCGCGGACGAGCAGCTCCAACATGTGGTCGGAGATGGACGCGGCGACCTCCAGGCGGACCGGCGGACCGAATCGCCGTCGGGCCAGCTCCCGTTCCAGGGCCTGGAGCAGGTCCTCGTCGCGGTCCTCGTCGACCTCCACCTCGGCGTTGCGGGTGACCCGGAACAGGTGGCACTCGACCACCTGCATGCCACTGAACAGCTGCCCCAGGTGCACCGAGATCAGGTCCTCCACCGGCAACATCCGGACGCCCGGCTGGTCCCGGTCCACCCGGACGAAGCGGGGGACGTTGTTGGGCACCTTCACCCGGGCGAACAGCTCCGAACCGCCGTCCGGGTCACGAACCGCCACCGCCAGGTTCAGCGACCGCCCCGAGATGTACGGGAACGGGTGCGCCGGGTCCACCGCGAGCGGGGTCAGCACCGGAAAGATGTGCTCCCGGAAGTAGGTGCGCAGCCGCTCCCGCTCGCCGTCGCCCAGCTCGCCCCAGCGCAGGATGCGGATACCCTCGTCGGCCAGCTTGGGCAGCACGTCGTCGACGAAGCAGGCGGCGTGCCGGGCACCCAGCGCGGCGGTCCGCTCCGCGATCAGCTCCAACTGCGTACGCAGGGGAAGCCGATCCCCGCCGCGCACCGGCAGGCCGGCGGAGAGCCGCCGCTTCAGCCCGGCGATGCGCACCATGTAGAACTCGTCGAGGTTGCTGGCGAAGATGGCCAGGAACTTGGCCCGCTCCAGCAGCGGGGTGCGTTGGTCCTCGGCCAGGGTGAGCACCCGGGCGTTGAAGTCGAGCCAGGAGAGCTCCCGGTTGAGGAACCGGTCCTCGGGCAGCGGCGGGGCCGCCGGAGGCTCGTCGTCGTCCTCCGTTGCGGCGCCTGTCGGCAGGTCGTCGGGCAGGACCGGGTGGACGTCACCGGCGGCCGGTTCGTCCGCTGCGACCTTCGGAGCGGGGTCGATGACCTCGTCCAGCCCGGAGGAGGCGGCACCGGGATCGTCGGCGAGCGTGTCGGCGCGGGCGGCACCGGCACGTTCAGCGCGTGACGGGCGGAAGCGCCCATCGGTGCCGCGGGTACGGGAGCCGTTGCGGAGGTCGGTGGCGGGCGGGTGGGCCGGTTGCTCGCGAGGGGTGCTCACCCGCTCATAATCACCCGATTACGGTAAACGCAAAATGAACTTGGGCTCGCCGGGTCAGATCATCGTCGGCAATGTCACCCGGACAACCTCGCCGTCGGGATCCGTGTCGATGCGAACCCGCTGCCCGAGGCGGAGAAGCCGCAGCCCGGAGGCGTCGAAGGCCCGCGCGGGGAAACGCACCTCGGTGCCGTCGTCGAGCAGCAAGACACCGCTGCGCGTCGCCGCGTCGTAGCTGGCCACAGTGCCCTGCATGCTGGCACCGTACACCCGGCGGTTCACCCGGCGGCGCGGGCTCAGCCCACCGGGCGGCTCAGCCTGCGGCGCGGGCGGGGCGACCGGCGGCCACCAGCGCGGCAGTGCGCGGCCCCAGCCCGAGCCGGGCGGCGGCGACCAGGTCCGCTGCGGTGTCCACGTCCCGGCGCAGGCTGGGCCAGTCACCCTCCAGTGGCAGCGCACCGCTCGCCGCGTGCGCTACCGCCGAACCCACCCCGAAACGCGGATCCAGCGGCACGCCGGGCCCGGCGGTGAGCAGCACCGTGCCCCCGCCGGGCGCGTCCGGCAGGAACCGGCGTACCCCGGGTCGACTGTTCTGCGCCGCGAGCAGCGCACCGGCCAACTCGGCCGGGCGCAGCGCCGGCAGGTCCGCCGTGATCCCGGCCACCCACCCGCCGGCGGCGCTGGCCGCCCCGTGCCGGAACGCGGCGTTCAGGCCGGCGTCCGGCTCGTCCGGCAGCACCCGCGCGCCACCGGCCCGCGCCGCCGTCGCCACCCGGGCGTCGTCGGTCACCACCAGGGCCTCGGCGACCGCCGGGCAGGCCAGCACCGCGCGGAGCGTGTCGCACGCCAGGGCCAGCGCCAACTCCTCGTGCGGTACGCCGGGCAGCGCGCCCCGCAGCCGGCTCTTCGCCACGGCCAGCCGCTTCACCGGCACCACCACGGCCCACCTCGGCTGAGTCACGTCCGCAATCCTGCCAGCCGGACGGCGGGCCCCTCGCTGGCCGTACCGGGGGCGAGCAGGCATGATTTCCGCTGCGGGCGTCGCGGGCGGGATTTCGCGACGGGGTCGGGGCGCGAAGAGGAGGCACAGTGGCACGGCGGAGGCTGGGGTTCTGGCAACGGTTCGCCGTGGGGCTGGTGAAGCCGGTGATGACCGTCTGGACCCGGCGTACCTGGCGTGGTCAGGAGCATCTCCATGGCGACGGCGGCATGATCATCGTAGCGAACCACATCTCCCACGCCGACCCGTTGGTGTCCGCGCACTTCATCTACGACTCCGGGCGCTGGCCGCAGTACCTGGGCAAGGCCAGCGTGTTCCGGGTGCCGGTGGTCGGCTGGATCCTGCACCGGTGTCGGCAGATACCGGTCGAGCGGGGCAGCGTGGACGCTGTCCGCTCGCTGGACGCGCTGGTCGCCGCGCTCGACGAGGGCGGCGCGGTGGTGATCTACCCTGAGGGCACCACCACGCGACAGCCGGAACTCTGGCCGATGAAGGCCAAGACCGGTGCGGCCCGGCTGGCCCTGGCCACCGGCGCCCCGGTCGTGCCGGTGGTGATGTGGGGGCCGGAACGGATCTTCGACCCGCGGACGACCCGTGTCAGCCTGCGCCCCCGGATCCCGGTGACCGTTGCCGCCGGGGAGCCGATCGACCTGAGCCGGTGGGCGGACGCCCAGCCGACAAGGGCCACCCTCGAGGAGATGACGGACACCATCATGTTGCGGCTGCGGGACATGCTCGCCGAGATCCGTGGCGGTACCCCGCCGCCACTGTGGGAGCGACCGGCCCGGTCCTCCGGCGGCCGCGAGCAGCGGGACAACGCGGCATGAGCGGTCACGTCGCGGTGCTCGGTGCCGGTTCCTGGGGCACCGCGTTCGCCAAGATCCTCGCGGACGCGGGGCGGGACGTGACGGTGTGGGCCCGGCGGGCGCCGGTCGCCGAGAGCATCCGGACCGAGCGCCGTAATCCGGAGTACCTGCCCGACCTGCTGCTCCCGGCCCGTGTCACCGCCACCGCCGACGCCGCCGAGGCGATCACCGGCGCCGAGGTCGTGGTGTTGGCCGTGCCGTCGCAGACCCTGCGCGGCAACCTCGCCGAATGGGCCGGGCACCTGCACCCGGATTCCACACTGGTGTCGCTGATGAAGGGCATCGAGCTGGGCACCACCAAGCGGATGAGCGAGGTCATCGTGGAGACCGCAGGGGTCGCCGCGGACCGGGTGGTTGTCGTGTCCGGCCCGAACCTGGCCCCGGAGATCGCCGCCGAGCAGCCCGCCGCGACGGTGGTCGCCGGGACGAACAGCGCCCGCGCCACGCTCGTCCAGTCGTCGATCCGGACGCCGTACCTGCGCCCCTACACGAACGACGACGTGATCGGCTGTGAGCTGGGCGGGGCGGTCAAGAACGTGATCGCCCTGTCGTACGGCATCGCCACCGCGATGGGTTTCGGCGACAACACCCGGGCCATGCTGATGACCCGTGGGCTGGCCGAGACGGCCAGACTGGGCGTGGCGCTCGGCGCGGACCCGATCACCTTCGCCGGCCTCGCCGGCATGGGTGACCTGGTCGCGTCCTGCTCGTCCCCGCTGGCCCGCAACCGCACCTTCGGCGAGCATCTGGGCCGGGGCGAGACGTTGGAGCAGGCCCAGACCGCCACCCGGCAGACCGCCGAGGGCGTGAAGAGCTGCCTGGCGATCCGCGACCTGGCCCGGGCGCACGGCGTGGAGATGCCGATCACCGAGCACGTCGAACGGATCTGCCACGAGGGCATGGACCCGCGCCTCGCGGTGGAGACCCTGATGAGCCGTACCGCCAAACCCGAGTCGTACGAGTGAGGACCCGATGAGCGAGTGGGGAGACGGCACCCGCTGCGTACGTGCTGGCCTGCCCGAGCCGGCACCGGGGGACCCGTTCCTGCCGGGGCCGGTCTTCGCCGCGCCGTACCACCTCGACCCGTTTGAGGGGCAGGGCACGTCACCGAACGGCTACGGTCGCCCCGACAACCCGACCCGTCGGCTGCTGGAGGCGGCGGTGGGCGAGTTGGAGGGCGGTGACTGCCGGGTCTTCTCGACCGGTCAGGCGGCCATCACCGGCCTGCTGCTCACCCTGCTGCGGCCGGGGGACACCGTGGTGCTCCCCACCGACGGATACTTCCCGGTCCGGGCGTTCGCGACCGGTGTGCTGGAGACGATCGGTGTCCGGGTGCTGTTCGCGCCGACGGTCGGGCCGTATCCGTCGTTCGAGGGCGTCCGGCTGGTGCTGGTGGAGACGCCCGCCAACCCGGGCCTCGACGTGGTCGACGTGGCGGCCCTGGCCGAGCGGGCGCACGCCGCCGGCGCGCTGCTCGCCGTGGACAACACCACTGCCACCCCGCTCGGTCAGCGTCCACTGGATCTCGGTGCCGACCTGGTGGTCGCCTCCGGGACGAAGGCGCTCACCGGCCACTCCGACCTGCTGCTGGGTTATCTGGCCAGCCGGTCCGCCGAGCTGATCGACGCGGTGACGACCTGGCGTACCACCACCGGGGCGGTTCCCGGCGCGTTCGACGCCTGGCTGGCCCACCGGTCACTGGCCACTCTCGACCTGCGGCTGGCGCGGCAGAGCGCGAACGCCGCCGCCGTCGTCGATCTGCTCGCCGGCCGCTCGGACGTGACCGGCCTGCGGTGGCCGGGGCGGCCGGACGACCCGGCGTACCCGGTCGCCTCTGCGCAGATGCACCGGATACCGGGGGTGCTCTCGTTCGACCTGGGCGACGCAGACCGGGTGGGCCGATTCGTCGGGGCCGCCCGGCTGGTGGCGGCGGCGACCTCCTTCGGTGGCCTGCACACCACCGCCGACCGGCGGGCGCAGTGGGGCGACGACACCGCTGCGGGCTTCGTCCGGCTCTCCTGCGGCGCGGAGGACACCGCGGACCTGGTGGCCGACATCGCCGCCGCGTTGGATGCGGCGGGATCGGTCTGACGGCCTCCATGGCGCTCCCTTCCCCCACCGACCGGGCCGCACTGGTGGGGCGGTTGCGGGCCGCCGGTTGCGTCTATGCCGAGGACGAGGCCGAGTTGCTGCTGGCCGCCGCGGGCAGCCCGGCGGCGTTGGCCGAGCTGACCGACCGTCGGGTGGCGGGCGTTCCGTTGGAGTACCTGCTCGGCTGGGCGGAGTTCTGCGGCCTGCGGATAGCCGTCGACGAGGGCGTCTTCGTGCCCCGGGCCCGGACCGCCCTGCTGGTCGAGGTGGCTGCCGAACTGACCGGCGCGGCGCCGGCCGTGGTCGACCTGTGCTGCGGCTCCGGGGCCACCACTGTCGCACTGGCGCACCGGCTCGCGCCCCGCTGGCTGGCTGCCGCCGACATCGATCCGGCGGCTGTGGCCTGTGCGCGCCGCAACGTCGTCGGGTTGGCCGCCGAGGTGTACGAGGGCGACCTCTTCGCGCCGCTGCCCCGGCGGTGGCGGGGTCGGCTGGACCTGGTGGTCGCCAACGCCCCGTACGTGCCGACCGACGCTGTCGCGCTGATGCCACCGGAGGCGCGGCTGCACGAGGCCCCGGTGGCGCTCGACGGTGGCCCGGACGGGCTCTCCGTGTTGCGTCGGGTCGGTGCCGAGGCCGCCGGGTGGCTGACCTCCGGCGGTCACCTGGTGGTCGAAGCCGGCACCACCCAGGTCGACCCGCTCTGCAACGCGTTCAGCGCGGCCGGCCTGGTGCCGACAGCGCGCCACGACGAAGATCTGGACGCCACAGCGGTGTTCGCCCGCCGCCCCTGACCCACCCACCCCACCCCCCACCCCAACCCACCCGCGCGATCTTGCAGTTTCGGTTGTCGGGATGGGCGGGATGTCCCTTGTGTCGGGACAGTAAGTGCAAGATCGCGGGGAGGGTGTGGCCGCTCGGGCGTGGCGGGGGAGGGGGGTTGGCACTAGCCTCGGCTCACACTCATGACGGCGGGAGGCGGTTTCGGTGGGCAGCGCAGGGGTGCCGGTGGTCGTCGGGCTGGACAACGGCGGCACCAGCAACAACGCCACAGTGCTGACGGTGGACGGCCGCTTCCTGGTGGACGGGCTGTTGGAGATCCCCAGCGAGGTGCGGGCCGGGCCGGAGGCGGCGATCGAGGCGTTGGCCCAGGCGCTGGACCAGGCCCTGGCGCAGACCGGAGTGCCGCGCGACGTGGTCCAGGCGGTCGGGCTGGACACTCCCGGCCCGGCCAGCGCCGAGGGCGTCATCTCGTCGCGGGGCTCCACCAACTTCTCCCAGCCGGCCTGGCGCGGCTTCGACGTGCGAGGGGCGCTGGAGCGACGGCTCGGGCTGCCGGTGGTCTATCACAACGACGGCAACGCGGCAGCGCTCTACGCCCACCACGTCTACTTCGGCGCCGACGCGATGAACCGCTCGTCGGTGTCCGCGATCGTCGGCACCGGCCTGGGTGGCGGTGTGGTCGAGAGCGGTCGGGTGATCGCCGGCGCGGCCGGGATGGCGGGGGAGTTGGGCCACGTGCACATCCCGCTGAACGGGTTGCTCGGCCCGGGTCAGCAGGAGCCCACCTGCGCCTGCGGCTTCACCGGAGATGTCGAGAGCGTCGCCTCGCTGACCGGCATCGAACGCAACCTGCTGCCGTACTGGCTGACCCGGTACCCCGACCACCCGCTCGCGGCCGAGCCGGTGGCCCGGGCGGCCAAGCTGGTCCGGGGGTACGGCGAGCGCGAGGACGCCCTCGCGCGGGACCTCTTCACCCAGCAGGCGATGGCGCTGGGGCGGCTGTTCACAGTCGCCGCGAACTTCACCGACCCGCACGCGTACTTCGTCGGCGGCGGAGTGGTGGAGGCGGCACCGGAGTTCCGCGACTGGTTCCTGGCAACGGTCCGTGAGCACACGGTGCTCCGCGAGGAGCAGGCCTCGGTGGCCACCTTCGCCCTGGTGCCGGATCGGGACATGGCCGGTGCCCGAGGCGTCGCGATCGCCGCGTTGGAGGCGCTACGCGCCGCTAAAGAGTCCCGCCCGCTGGTTGCCTGAGCCGGTGCGGGCGTTGTTCCGGAGCCCCGCCGGCTGGCGGCGCGGGCGTTGTTCCGGAGCGCCCCGCCCGCTGGTTGCCTGAGCCGGTGCGGGCCTCGGCCCGCACCGGCTCGGCACCTCTGGTCAGCGCTGCGGTGGCGCCTGGGCGAAGGCGGCCCAGGCCGCTGTTGGGAACAGCAGGGCCGGGCCGGCCGGGTCCTTGGAGTCGCGCACGGCAACGAGCCGCGGGATCGCGGCCACCTCCACGCAGGCGCCTTCGTCGCCGCTGCGGCTGCTCTTGCGCCACCGCGCCGCGGCCAAGGCCGCTGTGATCATCGGGGTCATCGGTCCTACCGTCCCTTCAGGACTGACAGGAGCATCTCGCGGCTGTCCGCCGGGCTGAGCGCCACGCTTCGGAGATGCTCCATGATCTTGGTGCAGGTACGCGTCTCGCCGGCGCGGTCGAGGATCATCTGCCCCGCAACGGTCTCCACCGACGCGATGATCGGGTCCTCCGGGTCGGCGAACTCGAGGATGTGCAGGGAACCCCGGGTGCCCCGGTGGTAGCCGGCGGAGAGCGGGATCACCTGGACGCTGATGTTCGGCAACTCGGCCATCTTGACCAGGTGCCGTAGTTGCCCGTTCATCACCGACTGGTCACCAACCGGCCGTAGCAGCGCGCCCTCGTCGATGATCGCGTCGAGGATGGGCGGCTGGTCGGCGGTGAGTCGCTGTTGTCGGTCGAGTCGGATCTTGACCCGCTGCTCCACCAGGTCGTCGCCGAGGGTGTGCGGCCCGCCGCGCATCACACCACGGATGTAGTCCGCGGTCTGCAACAGGCCGGGCACCACCGAGGGCTCGAAGTTGGCGATGGCTGTCGCCTCGGCCTCCAGCGCGATGAAGTCGATGGTGCGCGGATCCAGCAGGTAGGAGTACGACACCCACCAGCCGGGCTTGCGGGCGTCCTTGGCGAGTTGCACCGCCGCGGCCACCTCCTCGGCACTCACCCCGTACGACGTGAGCAGGGCGCGCACGGTGGCCGGGCTGATCAGGGTCTGGGCGTTCTCGTAGCGGGAGAGGGTGCTGCGGGTGCTGTTGATCTCATCCGCCGCGGTCTCCAGCGTCAGCCCGGCGGCTTCCCGGTGGTGGCGCAGGGCGATGCCGAGCCGGCGGGCGCGGGCGGTCTTCGGGGCCATGCATCGATGGTCGCATACATTTGCGGGAACGTCTGCATGAGAGAACGTCGATGGGAGTTGCATTCACGCCTATACACGTGTCAATCTGTTATGGCGTCCTCACCGCCGGTTGTCGTGGCGACGGTGGTGGTGAGCGACCGGAGGGGATGGGGCGCGCGGCGATCGGGTTTCTCCCCCGTACCCGATCGTCGCGTGCCGCCCCTCCATCCCGGCCTGCCGGAAGGAGACGACGTGCGAACCCGCCCGGAGCCCCCCGCCGTACCCTCGGGCGGAGTGCGATGACCCGCTTCCTCGTGGTGCTCACCGACGTGCGTCCCGTCGAGGGCGTCAACCGCAACGAGCGGGTGGCGCCGGAGCGGCGCCGGCAGGTCGTCGGCGCCAGCAGCCGGGAGGCCGCCGACCGCATCGCCGGCGCGTTCATGGCGCTGGGCATGGTGCGGGCCGGCCGGCAGCGGGTGAAGGTGATCGCGGTCGGCCGCCGGCACTCCCGGGACTGAGCAGCCCCAGGTCAGCGCTCTGCGGCGCCGCTACCGTCCGATTACACACCGTATATCCTCTCCTGACTGTTTGCCGTGTCGTGCCGTGGCTCGCCGGGTATCGCCTCGCCCCGCGGCCACGCACAGTAAGGTCAACCGGGTGAGCGCCACCGGCGAGCACGACCAGCCGCAGTCGCGTACGAAGAGGTGACCGGAGTGACCACCCCAGGCAAGACCCGCGTGGCGATCGTCTTCGGCGGCCGCAGCCCGGAGCACGGCATCTCCTGCGTCAGCGCCGGCAGCGTGTTCGGCGCACTCGACCCGGACGAGTTCGAGGTGGTGCCGGTGGGCATCACCCGGGCCGGCCAGTGGGTGCTGACCAACGGAGACCCCGCCCAGCTCGCGATCAACGCCCGTCAGCTGCCGGAGATCACCGCCGACTCGGGTGACGACATCGTGCTGCGCGCCGACCCCACCGGCAACGGACTGATGGTGCTCGACCCGACCGAGGGCCCCCGGGCGCTGGCCGACGTGGACGTGGTCTTCCCGGTGCTGCACGGCACCTACGGCGAGGACGGCACCATCCAGGGAATGCTGGAGATGGCCGGCATCCCCTACGTCGGGGCGAACGTGTTCGCCTCCGCGGCCGCGATGGACAAGGAGTTCACCAAGAAGCTCTGTGCCGTCGAGGGCATCCCGGTCGGCACGTACGCCGTGCTGCGCAACGGCATGACGCTCAGCGAGCAGGACAAGGAGCGCCTCGGCCTGCCGGTCTTCGTCAAGCCGTCGCGGGCCGGGTCGTCGTTCGGCGTCAGCAAGGTCACCGACTGGGCCGAGCTGGACGCGGCGGTCGCCGCCGCCCGGCAGTTCGACCCGAAGGTCATCATCGAGGCCGCGATCGTCGGCCGCGAGATCGAGTGCGGTGTGCTGGAGGGCGAGGCCGGCGGCACGCCCGAGGCGTCAGTGCTGGCCGAGGTGCGGGTCGTCGCCGACCACGACTTCTACGACTTCGAGGCGAAGTACCTCGACGACTCCTGCGAGTACGACATCCCGGCGAACCTGCCGGAGAAGGTGACCCGCCAGGTGCAGGAGTACGCGGTCCGCGCGTTCACCGCACTGGACTGCGCTGGTCTGGCCCGGGCCGACTTCTTCGTCACTCCCGAGCTGGACGTCTACCTCAACGAGATCAACACGATGCCCGGCTTCACCCCGACGTCGATGTTCCCGCGGATGTGGGCGGCCTCCGGCCTGGAGTACCCGAAGCTGGTCAACCGGCTGATCCGTACCGCCCAGCGGCGCGGCGTCGGCCTGCACTGAACCGTCCGAACCCCGCCCGTGCCGGTCACTCGGTGCGGGCGGATTCGGTTCGGGTTCAGCGTTGGCAGCCGGACGGAATCGCGCCGCCGGAGGGCACGCTCGCCACGATCGTGCTGGAGATCGTCGGCAACCACTGCAACGGCTGCTCGTACGAGCGCGGGACGCGCACGGTGATCAGCGTCTCCCGGTCGACGGTGGAGAGGACCGCCGCGTCGGCCTGCTCGGCCAGGTGCCAGCAGACCCGGTTGACCGTCCAGACCTCGTCGGTGCTGGGGAAGTCCGGCTCGGTGCCGCCGCAGGCCACTGTGAGCGCGGGGTCGCCGTAGGCGGCGTTCTGCTCCGGGCCGGCGGTGACCGGCCGCTGGGCCAGGTCGCGGATGCTGGCCGGGAGCTGGGAGAGCAGGGCCCGGCAGACAGTTGCCGGGCGGGTGGCCAGCGCCGGGGCGGCCATCTCCACCGGGGTGCTGGACTGCACCCGGGCGGTGGTCGCGGAGGGCGTCGGCGCGGCGGCCGGCGCGTCCGGGCTGAGCTTGCTGAAGGCCAGCACGGCCACCAGCAGCGTGATCGGCAGCGCGATCAACGTGGCCAGCAGGGCCGCGCCACGCATGGTCCGATCGCGGCCGGCCGGCGCGGCGGCGGCGGGATCGGTCGACTCGCGGTTACCGTCAGCCGGCTCGGACGGCCCGTCGGCCGCGTCGCGCGCCCCGTCGTCGTCCAGCGCCGAGGAGGAGGTCGTCATCTCGTCCACTTACAGCCGCACCACCGAACACGTGAGGGTGCGGGTGATGCCGGGCACCATCTGCACCTTGCTGACGATGAGTTTGCCGAGCTCGTCGACGGTGTTCGCCTCGGTGAGGACGACCACGTCGTACGGCCCGGTGACGGCGTCGACGCGTACCACGCCGGAGATGTCCGCGATGAGACCCGCCACGTCACGTGCGCGGCCGACCTCGGTCTGGATGAGGATGTACGCCTGTACCACGACTCGACCTCCGTCCGTCGCCGCCCGGGAGCGGCCCGAAGGGTGAAACTACCTTACGGACCAGGTCTGATCCCTATCGGTGGTCAAGGAGCAGCGGTGAGCGAGCACGGCCGAGCCGGGCAGCACGGGCGGAACGCCCACGGTGGTGGCGCGATGTCCGGGATCGGGGAGTTCGGGCTGATCGGGAAGATCACCGCCCGGCTGTCGTACGGGCCGACGACCCTGCTCGGCCCCGGCGACGACGCGGCGGTGGTGGCCGCGCCGGACGGCCGGGTGGCGGCCTCCACCGACGTGCTGGTCGACGGGCGGCACTTCCGACGGGACTGGTCCTCGGCCCGCGACGTCGGGCACCGGGCGGCAGCCGCCAACCTGGCGGACATCGCGGCGATGGGTGCCACGCCGACCGCCCTGCTGGTCGCTCTCTGCATGCCGGCGGACCTGGACACCGCCTGGGCGGAGGAGTTGGCCGACGGGCTCTCCGCGGAAGCGGCGACGGTCGGCGCGAGCGTCGTCGGCGGGGACATGTCGGCCAGTCCCACCCTGACCGTCGCGGTCACCGCGCTGGGCGACCTGGCGGGCCGTCCGCCCGTGCTTCGCTCGGGCGCCCGACCGGGGGACGTGCTCGCGCTGGCCGGGCGCACCGGGTACGCGGCGGCCGGGCTGACCGTGCTGACCCGGGGCTTCCGGACGCCTCGGCTGTTGGTCGAGGCGTACCGGCGGCCGCAGGTTCCCTACCAGGCCGGCCCGCAAGCCGCCCAGCTGGGCGCCACCTCCATGATCGACGTGTCGGATGGGCTCCTCGCCGACCTCGGGCACGTCTCGGCGGCCAGCGGGGTGGCGATCGACGTCCGCCGCGACGGGTTCGAGGTGCCCCGGCAGATGGCCGACGCGGCGCAGGCGCTCGGCGTCGACCCGTACACCTGGATCCTCGCCGGTGGCGACGATCACGCGCTGGCCGCGACCTTCCCCCCGGCGGTGGTGCTGCCATCGGGCTGGCGGCCGATCGGTCTGGTCACCGACGGTGCCGGCGTGACGGTCGACGGCGTCGCCTACGACGGCCCGACCGGCTGGGACCACTTCCGGTGAGGCCAGCGGGCGGCCGTACTCTGGATACCGTGAGTGAGATCGAGATCCGGGTGGTGCGGTTCGACGCACCGGTGGCGCAGCACCTGATCCGTGCCGCACTGGCCGACCTCGGTGCCCGTTACGGCGGCACCGGCGACGACACCCCCGTGGACGCCGCCGAGTTCGAGCCGCCCAATGGCGCGTTCCTGGTGGCCTACCTGGCCGGCGAGCCGGTCGGCTGCGGTGGCTGGCGCAGCCACGGGGCGGACACCGCGGAGCTGAAGCGGATGTACACGACGCCGAAGGCACGGGGGCGGGGCGTGGCCCGCGCGGTGCTGGCGGCCGTCGAGCGCTCCGCCCGTGAGCACAGCCGCAAGCGGGTGGTCCTGGAATGCGGCGACAAGCAGCCCGAGGCGATCGCCATGTACGGCTCCGCCGGGTACGAGCGGATCCCCAACTTCGGTTTCTACAAGGACGCGGAGGGCTGCGTCTCCTTCGGCCGCACCCTCTGACCTGCGGGCCGGGCCCTCGGCGGGCCCGGCCGCTGTGCCGGGTCACGGTCGGCCCGACCGGACCGGCTGGATCAGGCTCTGGCGGGCCTGGCCTGGGGCGTCTGCCCCGGGGACACGACAGAGCCGGCGGACCCTCGGGGCCCGCCGGCTGAGCCGAACGAAAAGGTGGGTGCTACCGCGTCAGGCGCGGGTGACCTTGCCGGCCTTGATGCACGAGGTGCAGACCTTCAACTTCTTGGTGTTGCCGCCACCGGCCGGGGTACGCACCGACTGGATGTTCGGGTTCCAGCGGCGGTTGGTCCGCCGGTGCGAGTGGGACACGTTGTGGCCGAAGCCCGGTCCCTTGCCACAGACGTCGCACACGCTAGCCACGGGATACTCCTGGGATTGATACGTTCATGAGGTCGCCGGCAGGTGCTGCCCGGGCAACCTGGTCAGGTTACCCGATGACTCGCCGACCCGGCCAACCGGCCTGGTCCAGCGTTCGCCCGTGCCCCGGCTCACGCCTGGTCGTGGGCCCGTCCGCCCTGCGGTGGGCCGGCCCGGCGGCAAGGGTACCGGAGGCGCTCGTCCCGGCTGCGGCCAGCGCCGGCCCGGGCCGGCGCGGACACGCCGGACGAGTCCGACGGGTGTCGGTGCGCGCCAGTAGGCTTCTGCCCGTGCTGGACACCCTCGACGCCGCCGCGGTCCGCCGCTGGTGCGCGAGCGGGCTGGCCGCACTGAAGCGCCACCAGGGCGAGATCGACCAGCTCAACGTCTATCCGGTGCCCGACGGCGACACCGGCACCAACCTGGTGCTCACCCTCACCTCGGCGCAGCAGGCCCTCGCCATGGATCTGGACACTCTCCCCGACAGCGGGCCGACGGCGCACGGGCACGCGCTGCGGCTGATGGCCCAGGGCGCGCTGCTCGGCGCGCGGGGCAATTCCGGGGTGATCCTCTCGCAGATCCTGCGTGGTTTCGCCGACCAGGTCGCCGGGGTGCCGGCGGTGCGTGGCCGGGAGTTGGCCGCCGCGCTGCGCTCCGGCACCGCCGCCGCGTACACCGCTGTCTCCCGGCCGGTCGAGGGCACAGTGCTCACCGTTGTCGCGGCGGCCGCCGCCGCAGCCGAGGGCGCGGACAGCGACGACCTGCCGATGGTGGCCGGCGTCGCGGCCCGGGCGGCGGCCGAGGCGCTCGCCCGCACCCCGGAACAGCTACCGGCGCTGGCCCGCGCGGGTGTGGTGGACGCCGGTGGCCGAGGGCTCTGCGTGCTGCTCGACGCCCTGGTCGAGGTGCTGACCGGGGAGCCCACGGCCCGGCCCGCGCCGACGCCGCGCTCCGCCGCCCGCCCGGCGGCCACCGTCGCCCGCGAGACCGGGTCGGAGGAATACGCGTACGAGGTGCAGTTCCTGCTCGACGCCCGAGCCGAGGCGGTCGCCGGGTTGCGGCGGGCGCTCGACGCCCTGGGCGATTCGCTTGTCATCGTCGGCGACGGGCGTGAGCCGGAAGGCACCTGGAACGTGCACGTGCACGTCAACGACGTGGGCGCGGCGGTGGAGGCCGGTGTCGCCGCCGGCCGCCCGTACCGCATCTCGGTCACCCGTTTCGCCGACCAGTCCGAGTCGCCCGCCGGCCCGGTGGTCGCCGGCCGGGCCGCGGTGGTGGTGGCCACCGGCGGCGGCATCGCCGACCTGTTCGCCGCGGAGGGCGCCACAGTCGTGCCGGGCAACCCGTCCACCGGCGAGTTGCTGGACGCCGTCCGCAGCACCGGCGCGGCCCGGGTGGTGGTGCTGCCCAACGACGCCAACACCGAGGCGGTGGCGAGCGCCGCCGCCCGGGAGGCCCATCGGTACGGCATCAAGGTGAGCGTGGTGCCGACCCGCTCGCCGGTGCAGGCCCTCGCAGCCCTCGCGGTCCGTGACGGTGACCGTCGTTTCGAGGACGACGTCATCGCGATGGCCGAGGCGGCTGGCGCCTGCCGTTACGCCGAGGTCTGCCATGCCAGCCGGGAGGCGCTGACAGTGGCCGGCCAGTGCCGTCCCGGTGACGTGCTGGCGCTGGTGGAGGGGGAGGTGCACCTGATCGGCGCCGACCTCACCGACACCTGCGTCGCAGTGGTCGACCGGATGCTCGGTGGTGGTGGCGAGATGGTCACCCTGCTGGCCGGGGTGGACGCTCCGGCCGGGCTCACCGACGCCGTCCGCGCGCACGTCGCGCGACGCTGGCCGTTCGTCGAGGTGCACGCGTACCCGGGCGGCCAGCCGTTTTATCCGCTCCTGGTAGGGATCGAATGAGCGAACCAGCCACTGTGGACACTCCGCTGAAGAAGCTGGTCGGGGACAAGACAGCCAAGGCGCTGGCCTCGCACCTCGACCTGCACACCGCAGGTGACCTGGTCTACCACTTCCCGCGTCGCTACGACGAACGTGGCGAACACACCGACATCCGCTCACTGGACGTCGGTGAGCAGGTCACGGTGTTGGCCCAGGTGCAGCGCACCGCGGTGCGCCCGATGCGCCAGCGGCGGGGCAACCTGCTGGAGGTGACAGTCGGCGACGGCTCCGGCGGGGTGCTGACGTTGACCTTCTTCGGCAACCAGGCGTGGCGCGAGCGCGAGCTGCGCCCGGGCCGGTGGGGTCTGTTCGCCGGCAAGGTCACCGAGTTCCGGGGCAAACGGCAGCTCAACGGCCCGGAGTACGTCCTGCTCGGCGATGGTGGCGACGGCGAGGCGGCGGTCAGCGACGACATCGAGGAGTTCGCCGGGGCGCTGATCCCCGTCTACCCGGCGGCGGCGGCCGTGCCGACCTGGGTGATCGCGCGCTGCGTGCGCGTCGTACTGGACACGTTCACCCCGCCGGACGATCCACTGCCGAGCGCCGTGCGGGCCAGCCGCAAGCTGGTCGGGCTGGGCGTCGCGCTGACCGAGATCCACCGGCCGTCCAGCAAGGAGGCGCTGCACCAGGCGCGGCGGCGCCTCAAGTGGGACGAGGCATTCGCCGTCCAGGTGACCCTGGTGCAGCGCAAGCACCGGGCGGCCGACTGGCCGGCCCGGCCCCGGCCGGCGCGCCCGGGCGGGCTGTTGGAGGCCTTCGACGCCCGACTCCCGTACGAGCTGACTGCCGGTCAACGTGAGGTGGGTGTGGAGATTGCGGCGGACCTGGCCGCTCCGCATCCCATGCACCGTTTGCTGCAGGGCGAGGTGGGCTCGGGCAAGACGGTGGTGGCGCTGCGGGCGATGCTCCAGGTGGTCGACGCGGGCGGGCAGGCCGCGCTGCTGGCGCCCACCGAGGTGCTGGCCGCCCAGCACCACCGCGGCATGCTCGACCTGCTCGGCCCGCTCGGGCGGGCCGGTGAGCTGGGCTCCGTGGAGCACGCCACCCGGGTCGAGCTGGTCACCGGCTCGCTGGGCGCGGCGGCCCGCCGGCGGGCGCTCGGTGAGGTGGCCAGCGGTGCCGCCGGCATCGTGCTCGGCACCCATGCCCTGCTCTACGAGGGGGTCGACTTCGCCGATCTCGGCCTGGTGGTGGTCGACGAGCAGCACCGCTTCGGCGTGGAGCAGCGCGACGCCCTGCGCGCCAAGGCCGATCAGCCACCGCACGTGCTGGTGATGACGGCCACCCCGATCCCGCGCACCGTGGCGATGACCGTCTACGGCGACCTGGAGGTCTCCACGCTCTCCCAGCTGCCCCGGGGGCGGTCGCCGATCGCCTCGCACGTGGTGCCGGCCGCCGAGAAGCCCGCCTACCTGGATCGGGCCTGGCGTCGGCTGCGCGAGGAGGTGGCGGCCGGCCACCAGGCGTACGTGGTGTGCCCGCGAATCGGTGACGGGCCGACCAGCGACGAGGAGCCGCCACCAGAGGACGACAACGGCCGTCGGCCACCGCTGGCGGTGACCGAGGTGGCCCCGCTGCTGGCCGAGGGCCCGCTGCACGGCCTGCGGATCGGGGTGCTGCACGGTCGCCTGCCGGCCGACGAGAAGGACGCGGTGATGCGTTCCTTCGCGGCCGGTGACCTGGACGTGCTGGTGGCGACGACAGTGGTCGAGGTTGGCGTGGACGTACCGAACGCCACAGTGATGATCGTGCTGGACGCCGACCGGTTCGGCGTCTCCCAGCTGCACCAGTTGCGGGGTCGGGTCGGTCGGGGTGCCGCCGCCGGGCTCTGCCTGTTGGTCAGCGAGGCGGCCGAGGGTTCGTCGGCGCGGGAACGGTTGGACGCGGTGGCGTCCACGGGCGACGGTTTCAAGCTCGCCGAACTGGATCTGGAGCAACGCCGCGAGGGCGACGTGCTGGGTGCCACCCAGTCCGGGCGCCGCTCGCACCTGCGGTTGCTGTCCCTGCGACGCGACGCCGACCTGATCCGCGACGCCCGCGCCGAGGCGATCACCCTGATCGAGGACGACCCGGAGCTGGCCCGAAGCCCGGCACTGGCCGCCTCGGTGGCCGCACTGGTGGACGAGGACCGCGCGGAGTACCTGGAAAAGGGCTGACCGAACGCCCGGCCGTCGGCCGTCTCGCCGTTGATCCACTCGGCTTTCGTGAACCTGGGGCGTCCCGCCGACGCGGATACCCCGGTTTCCGTGACGTCGAGTCCATCACGCAGGCCAGTACGTGGCTGAGGGCGCGCCGACCGGGTGGTCGACGCGCCCTCAGGTGTCAGAGCGTGTTGTCTCAGGCGGTGAAGCGAACCCGACGACGACGCGCCACCATGAACAGCGCCACACCGGCGGCCAGCAGGACCGCCGCGCCGGCGATGATGCCGCCGGTGGCAGCACCGGTCAGCGGCAGGGCCGGCTCGTCCTTGTCGCCGCCACCCTGACCCGGGGTGCAGTCGGCCGGCTTCTCCCAGGCGATCGGGCTGGCGTCGTCGAGGCCCTCGGCGGCCGGGGTCACGGTCAGACCCTCCTCAGCCGGGAAGGTGACGGTGCCGCTCTTGCCCGGCTCGACGGTCAGCGTCTGGGCCTTGCCCTTGTTCGGGGTGAAGGTGATGGTGATCGTCTTACCGTCGGCCGGGTTGGCGATGTCGAAGATCAGCTCGGTGCAGGTCGACTTGTAGCTGCCGGCCGGCTCGCCGGGCTCGACGCAGTTCTCGGCGGCGGCGGGCGTGCCCTCGAAGAGCGGCTTGTCCTGCCCGTCGGCGACCACCTTGATGCCGGTGGCGTTCTTGGCGGGCACCTTCACCGACTTGCTCTCGCCGGCCGCAACGGTGACGTTCTTGGTGAAGTCGCCGGCACCGGCGATGGTGAACTTCGCCGCAGCGGTGGCGTCCTCAGCGTTGCCGAGCTTGACGACGACGTCGCCGTCACAGTCGGCGGCCACGTTGGCGGTCGGCTTGGGGGTGGCCGGAACCGGGGGCTGCTCCTTGGCGCAGGACTCGCTGAACTCGATCGACTGCGAGCGCAGCTTGTCGTCCTCGAACTCGTTGTCCCACATGGCCCGCACCGACAGGGTGGCCTTGGTGGTCTTCGCGTCCAGGCGCTGGGTGGCGACCACCGCGTCGCTGACGGCGTGCGGGTAGACCTCGCCCTCGGTGACGGCGATGCCGTCGATGGTGGCGTCGCTGGCGGTGTCGCCGACGTAGGTCTTCGCCGAGACCTCGCTGAACTTGTAGTTCTTGACGTTGCCCGGGGCGTAGCTCTTGACGGTCCAGGTGGCCACCCACTCGCCGGTGGCGGTGTCACAGTCGGCCTTGACCTGGATCTCGCTGTGGTGGGCGCTGGCGGGTGCGGCGAACGTCACGACGCCGGCGAGGCCGATCAACGCGCCTGCGGCGATGGCCGCGACGCGCCGGAACGGAGACTTGGGAGGGTTCACGCCTGCTCCTGGTGAGGGGGGTACGGATCGCGTGGCGGGAGGCCGGGAGACATCGTGACCGGGGAGTCACCTGCTCACCGGGGCGTCGCGCGACGCGGTGGTGTCCCCGCGTCGAAAGCGGGGACAGGGGGAGACTGTACTGATGGGTGGTTAATGAGGGGAGTTCAGATCATTGCCATCCGGCAATGTAGTCGATTCGTGATCTTTGATGAACCGAAGGTGTCGGTCCGGTCACTGGGGACGGTTCACCCGCCACGGCTCCACGGTGGATGTCACGCCGACATGGCTGCTCAGGTGCGCCGCGCTGGCCGGCTCCGCGATCCGCGTCGTGCTGACCGGGTCCGCGCCGCATCGCGTAGCGTCGCGGGCATGAGCAGGAGGAAACGGTGACCCGGATCGTGGCCGGGACGCTCGGTGGCCGGCGGATCGCCGCGCCGCCCGGCGCCGGCACCCGACCGACCTCGGACCGGGTTCGGGAGGCGCTGTTCAGTGCCGTCCAGGCCGCTGTCGATCTCGATGGCGCCCGCTTCGCCGACCTGTACGCCGGCTCCGGCGCGGTCGGCCTGGAGGCGCTCTCCAGAGGCGCCCGGCACGTGTTGCTGGTCGAGTCCGACCCGCGGGCGGCCCGGGTGATCCGGGAGAACGTCGCGGTCCTCCGTGCTGGTCCGGCGGCCCGTCTGGTCACCGGCAAGGTGGCGACGGTGTTGGCCGCCGGCCCGGACGGCGAGCCGTACGACGTGGTCTTCGCCGACCCGCCGTACGCGGTGCCGGACGAGGAGATCACCGCGCTGTTGGCGGCGCTGGTCGACGGCGGCTGGCTGGCACCCGACGCGTTGGTGGTGGTGGAGCGGTCCCGGCGCACCAGGGAGTTCGACTGGGTGGAGGGGATCACCGCCGAACGCAGTCGCCGTTACGGCGAGACCACCCTTTGGTACGGTCGCCGATCATGAGACGTGCGGTGTGCCCCGGTTCGTTCGACCCGGTCACCAACGGACACCTCGACATCATCGGGCGGGCCAGTCGGCTCTTCGATGAGGTGATCGTCGGTGTGCTGGTGAATCAGTCGAAGAGTGGCCTGTTCACCGTCGAGGAGCGCATCGAGATGCTCCGCGAGGTGACCTCGTCGTACGGCAACGTGCGGGTCGAGTCGTTCCGAGGGCTGCTGGTGGACTTCTGCCGGGCACAGCAGGCCAGTGTGCTGATCAAGGGCCTGCGGGCGGTCAGCGACTTCGACTACGAGTTGCAGATGGCCCAGATGAACATCGGTCTGGCCGGCGTCGAGACGCTCTTCATGCCGACCAACCCGCTCTACTCGTTCCTCTCGTCCAGCCTGGTCAAGGACGTGGCCAAGTGGGGTGGCGACATCTCCGCCCACGTCCCCGACCCGGTCCGCGAAGCCCTCCAGGCCCGCCTGGGCCCCCGCCCCTGACAGACCCCGCCTCCCGCCTCCCCCCACCCCGCGCCCCCACCCCGCGCCCCCACCCCGCGCCCCACCCCGCGCCCCCACCCCGCGATCTTGCACTTGTGGTTCCCGGATCGCCCCTTTCGGCCTGGTTTGGCGCGACCGAAAGTGCAAGATCGGCGCGGGGAGAGGCGCGGGGGAGCGCGGGGGGAGCGCGGGGGGAGCGCGGGTGACTATGTCGCGACTCGCCGGGTTGGGGTGAGTGGGGCGGCGATGGGGCAGGCACGACATGATTGGTGGCGCGGGGAACGGCCGTAGCCCGCATCATGGAGGTCGGCCGACGAACGACAGGAGTGAGGTAGCCGGTGGACCCGCTCGATCGCATCGACGAACTGATCGCCATCCTGGAGCAGGCCCGCTCCGTCCCGATGTCGCGCAACAACTGCATGGTCGACCGGGGTGAGATGATCGCTGCCCTCGATGAGATGCGTGCCGATCTCCCCGCCGACCTGCGTCGCGCCGCCGCCCTCCTGGAGGAGCGTGACAAGATCATGGACGCCGGCAAGCGTGAGGCGGACCGGATCATCAGTGAGGGTGAGGCAGAACACGCCCGCCTGGTCTCGGTGAACGAGATCACCGTGTCGGCCGAGCACGAGGGCGCCCGGATCATCGGCGAGGCCCGCGCCGAGGCGCAGCGCCTGCGTGAGGAGGTCGACGACTACGTCGACACCGCGCTGGCGAACTTCGAGCAGTTCCTCACCCGGGCGCTGGCCTCGATAGAGCGCGGCCGGGACAAGATGCACGCGCTGCGGGAGATCGGCACCTTCGCTGGGGATGAGGCGGAACGCCCGCTACCCTTCTGAGCGGCACCTCACCAGCCGACTTCTCAGGCGGGCGTCGCCCCCGGTTCGACGGTCCGGCGGTCGTCCAGGTAACCTTTTTTGTCGGCCTCTCACCGGCCGGAGTCTAACTATGCCCAAGCACTCGCCATCGACACTCAACCCCAGGTCGCCGTTGGTCCTCGACACGAGGGACCTCCCGCGTCGCCCTGGCGCGTTGCGTGAGGTCCGGCGGGTCGTGCCGGCACCGGCGGACCTCGGTGTGGAGTTGATCGGCGTGCCGGAGGGTGCTGACCTCGACCTCGATCTGAGGTTGCAGTCGGTGTCCGAGGGCGTGCTCGTCTCCGGGACCATCACCGGTCCCGTCCGGGGCGAGTGCGGCCGTTGCCTGCGCGAGATCAACGACTCGATGGGCGTGACGATCCAGGAGCTGTACGCGTACGAGGACAGCACCACGGACGCCACGACCGACGAGGACGAGGTGGGCCGGATGCAGGGCGATCTGATCGACCTGGAGCCGGCGCTGCGGGACGCGTTGGTGCTCACGCTACCGACCAACCCGCTCTGCCGGGAGGACTGCCCAGGACTGTGCCCCGAATGCGGGGCGCACTGGGACGATCTGCCGGCCGACCACAGTCACCAGCAGATCGACCCGCGTTGGGCGGGCCTGTCGCAACTGACCGTTACAGAGGAGTAAGAACCGTGGCCGTCCCGAAGCGCAAGATGTCGCGCAGCAACACCCGGTCCCGCCGGGCGAACTGGAAGGCGACGGTGGTCGCGACCGTTGCGTGCCCGCAGTGCAAGTCCCCGAAGCTGCCGCACGCCGCCTGCTCCGTCTGCGGCACCTACAACGGCCGCCAGGTTCTCGAGGTCTGACCTGGACGCCGAGTGACGCCCCCGACCCCAGGTCGGGCGGCGCGCGCATCCTGGCATTCGCCCGGCGCTCCGGCTCCCTCCGACGCCGGCCGGCCCAGTCCGGCCGGCGTTCCGGTGGAGCCGGGCGTCGCGCGGATCGCCGTTGACCTCCTCGGCGGGGACGACGCTCCCGCCGTCGTGGTTGACGGCGCTCTGCGGGCCATGCGCGCCGACCCTGACCTGCATCTGCTTCTCGTCGGTCCGACCGAGGTCGCCGACGAGTTGATTGCTGCCCTCGATCCGGCGCAACGCGCCCGGATCACGGTGCGGCCCGTTCGCGATGTCGTCGGCATGGCCGACCATCCCAGCGCCGCCCGCTCCGAGAGCACCGTCCGCGCCGCGGTCACCGCCGTCCGGGACGGGACCGCCGACGCCCTGGTCTCCGCCGGCGCCACCGGTGCCACAGTCACCGCTGCCGTACTCGGCCTCGGCCGTTCGCCGGAGATCCGTCAACCCGCGCTGGCTGCCACCCTGCCCGCCGTGGCGGGGCCTGTCGTGTTGCTCGACGTCGGCGGCTCCCTGGAACCCCGCCCGGCCACCCTCGCCCGCCACGCGGTGCTCGGCGCCGCGTACGCGGCGGTGGCCCACTCGATCGCCGCGCCCCGGGTCGGGCTGCTCTCGGTCGGCACCGAGGCCGGCAAGGGCGACCGGGTCCGCCGCGCCACCGACCCCCTGCTCGCCGTCGAACCGCTGCCCGGCGGGGCGCGCTACGTCGGCCTGGTCGAGGGGTACGACGTGGCCCTCGGCGCGCGCGCCGATGTGGTCGTCACCGACGGCTTCACCGGTAACGTGCTGCTCAAGGCCATTGAGGGCGCGTACGCGATGGCCGGCGGCCCACCTGCCCAGGGCGGCGCGCCCCGCGCGGCGGCCCTGCTGGGCGTCGCGGGGACGGTGGTCGTCTGTCACGGGTCCGCCCGCGCCGACGACGTCGCCTCCGGCATAGCTCTCGCCGCCCACCTGTGGCGGCGGCGCGCCACCGATCTCGTCTCCGCGTTGCTCGACCGCGACGCCGCGACGGGTCGCACCGACCGCTCCACCGACACCGAGGTACGCACATGAGCAACGACAAGCGGCGGCGGGCGTCCGTCGGTCACCTGGAAACCGCCTTCGGAGTTAGCCTGGAACCCGAGCTGCTCCAGCGCGCGTTGACCCACCGGTCGTACGCGTACGAGAACGGCGGGCTGCCGACCAACGAGCGGCTGGAGTTCCTCGGCGACTCGGTGCTCGGCGTGGTGATCACCACGGCGCTGTTCCACAACCACCCGGATCTGCCCGAGGGGCAGTTGGCCAAGCTGCGGGCCAGCGTGGTCAACATGCGGGCGCTCGCCGACGTGGCCCGCGGTCTGGGCCCGGACGGGCTCGGCGCGTACCTGCTGCTCGGCAAGGGTGAGGAGACGACCGGCGGCCGGGACAAGGCGAGCATCCTCGCCGACACGCTGGAGGCGCTGCTCGGCGCGATCTACCTCCAGTACGGCCTGGACACCACGGGGATCGTCATCCACCGGCTCTTCGACCCGCTGATGGCCGAGTCGGCCGGTCGCGGGGCCGCACTGGACTGGAAGACCAGCCTCCAGGAGCTGACGGCGGCGCTCGGTCTCGGTGTCCCGGAGTACCGGATCGAGGGCACCGGCCCGGATCACCTCAAGACGTTCACCGCCTGGGTGGTGGTGGCTGGCATCCGGTACGGCGGCGCCGAGGGGCGCAGCAAGAAGGAGGCCGAGCAGCGGGCCGCCGAGGCCGCCTGGCGGACGCTCGCCGAGCAGAACGGTCAGAACGGCGACGACGGCCAGGATGGTCGGGCCGGCGACGATCGCCAGGACCAGACCATTGGTCGGGACGACTCAGCCGATCGGGACGAGGCGTTCGGGCCGCTGGAGCGCGCCGAGCGGGCGGCTGAGGCCGAGCAGACCGACCACCTGGCGCAGGCGCTGCCGGCCGGGGGCGCCGACGGTCACGAGACGGGCGGGCCGCGTGCCTGAGCTGCCCGAGGTGGAGACGGTCCGGCAGGGGGTGGCCCAGTGGGTCGTCGGCCGTCGGATCTCCTCGGTCGAGGTTCGTCATCCGCGTGCGGTCCGCCGGCACGCGCCCGGCGACGTGCACTTCGCCGACGTGCTCGCCGGTCGGACGGTGCTGGACGCCCGCCGTCGTGGCAAGTACCTGTGGCTGCCGCTGGACAGCGGTGACGCGATCGTCGGGCACCTTGGCATGTCGGGTCAGCTGCTGCTCCAGCCACCCGGAACGACTGACGAGACCCACCTTCGGGTCCGGTTCCGGTTCAGCGACGACGGCCCGGAGCTGCGCTTCGTCGACCAGCGCACGTTCGGCGGCCTCTCGGTGAGCGAGGGCGGCGCCGAGTTGCCCGACGAGATCGCGCACATCGCCCGCGATCCGATGGACCCGGAGTTCTCCGACGAGGCGTTCGTCGCGGCGCTGCGCCGCCGGCACACCGAGGTGAAGCGGGCGCTGCTCGACCAGACCCTGATCTCCGGAGTGGGCAACATCTACGCCGACGAGGCGCTCTGGCGGGCCAAGCTGCATGGCGGCCGACCCACCGACGCGTTGACCGGCCCGGCCGCGCAGCGCCTGCTCAGCCACGTCCGTGACGTGCTGGCCGAGGCGATCAGCGAGGGCGGCACCAGCTTCGACGCCCTCTACGTGAACGTCAACGGCGAGAGTGGCTACTTCGACCGGGCGCTCAACGCCTACGGCCGCGAGGGCGAGCCGTGCCGGCGGTGTGGCGCGCCGATCCGCCGCGAGGCGTTCATGAACCGCTCCTCGTACAGCTGTCCGCACTGTCAGCCACGACCCCGGGGTTCCCTTCGGGGATGACCCGGAGTCGGCTCGGGGCGATACCGGCGGGTCGCGGCCCGTCGCTGCGGGATGGACCCCGGTGTACGTCCGGATTGGAGTCCGACCCCCGGCGAACGCACCCTCGTGCCCGGTCCGCTGGTTCCAGGGTGGGCCCGGGTCGATCCCCGATGTGACCACCTCGTCACGCACCTAACGTCAGCACAGTTGACAGGGGGCTGACGTGACAGGGGGACCCGAGATGGGGAGAAGACCGGTGACGGTGCGGCTGGCGCGGTGGAGCGCCGAGCATCCGTGGCGGGCGATCGCACTGTGGGCCGTGTTCGTTGCGGTGTGCTTCGTGGGCGGCAACGCCGCCGGACTCAACGAGGCCACCAGCGGTGACCAGGCGATCGGCGAGGCGGGGCGGGCCAGCCTCATCGTGGACGCCGGTGACTTCGACGACCCGGCCGTGGACAACATCCTCATCACCTCCCGGGGTGGCGCGTTGGACCAGGCGGCGGCGAAGTCGGCGGCCGACGACGCGGCTGCCCGGCTGCGTACGGTCGCCGGGGTGGCCGGGGTGGGCCAGCCGGTCACCGCCCGGGACGGCTCGGCGCTGCTGCTGCCGATCACCATGTCGGGTGACCCGGAGACGGCCTCGGATCGGGTGCAGCCGTTGCGCGACGCCACCGCCACCGTGCAGGACGCGTATCCCGGGCTGCGGGTCGAGCAGGTCGGCGGGCCGTCGATCGGCCAGGCTCTCGACGACACCCTGGGTAAGGACTTCAAGCGGGCCGAGCTGCTCAGTCTGCCGGTCACCCTGGCGATCCTGATCATCGCGTTCGGCGCGCTGATCGCGGCAAGCGTGCCGGTGCTGCTGGCACTCTCGTCGGTGGCCGCCGCGATGGGCCTGTCCACTCTCGCCTCGCACCTGGTGCCGGCCACCGACACCACGGCACCGGTGATCCTGCTGATCGGCATGGCGGTCGGCGTGGACTACTCGCTGTTCTACATCCGTCGGGAGCGGGAGGAACGCGCCAAGGGCCGGTCCGGTCTGGACGCGGTGGAGATCGCCGCGGAAACCTCCGGGCACGCGGTGGTGGTCTCCGGCTTCGCGGTGATCATCTCGATGGCCGGGCTGCTGCTCGCCGGCGACGTGGTCTTCTCGTCCCTCGCCATCGGCTCGATCCTCGTGGTGGCCGTCGCGGTGACCGGTTCACTGACCGTCCTTCCCGCCCTGCTGGCCCGGCTCGGCCGTTGGGTGGACCGGCCCCGGGTGCCGCTGCTCTGGCGACTGACCGCGCCGCGTACCGGCCGGCACGGCGAGCCCCGCACGCCCCGGCTGTGGCCGGCGGTGCTCCGGCCCGCGCTGCGCGCGCCGGTGGCGACGCTTGTCATCTCGGTCGGGCTGCTGCTCGCGCTCGCCGCGCCGGCGCTCGGCATGAAGCTGAAGTTCCCCGGCATGGAGGACCTGCCTCGCACGACTCCGGCGATGCAGGCGTACGACAGGCTCACCGCCGCCTTCCCGAGCGCCGGCACCAATCATGTGGTGGCCGTCCGGGCTCCCGCCGACCAGGCCGACCAGGTACGCGCCGCCCTCACCGGCCTGTCCTCCCGGGCGGCCGGCGACCCGCTGTTCGCCCCCGCCGAGGCGGACGGCCCGAAGATCGAGGTGTCGGCCGACCGGCGGGTCTCGGTGCTGGACGTCCCCACCCCGTACGCCAGTCGGGACGACCGGTCGGTGCAGTCGTTGGAGAAGCTGCGCGGGGACCTGGTCCCGGCCGAGCTGCGGGGCATCCCCGGCATCGAGTACGCGGTGGGCGGGAGCGTCGCCGACAGTGAGGACTACGCCCAGCACGTCCGGGACAAGCTGCCGCTGGTCATGGGCTTCGTGCTGGTGCTGACCTTCCTGGTCATGACGTTCACCTTCCGGTCGGTGGTGATCGCGGCAAGCTCGATCGCGCTGAACCTGCTCTCCGCCGGCGCCGCGTACGGCCTGCTGGTACTGATCTTCCAGGGCGAGTGGGCGCAGGGACTGCTCGGCTTCACGTCGATGGGCGCGATCGTGTCCTGGCTGCCGCTGTTCCTGTTCGTGGTGCTCTTCGGCCTCTCGATGGACTACCACGTCTTCGTGGTCAGTCGGATCCGCGAGGGCGTCCGGTCCGGCCTGCCTAACCGCGACGCCGTGTCGTACGGAATCACCTCGTCGGCCGGGGTGGTGACCAGCGCGGCGATAGTGATGGTCGGGGTCTTCTCGATCTTCGCCACGCTGAGCACGATCGACATGAAGCAGCTCGGCATCGGTCTGGCGGCGGCGATCCTCCTGGACGCCACAATCATCCGGGGAGTGGTGCTGCCGGCGTTGATGACGATGCTCGGCGACGCCAACTGGTGGGCCCCGCGGTTCCTGCGCCCCCGCCCGGCACCCGCGCCCACCGACCCGCCCGCTCCCGCCCCGGAGCTGGTCCCAGTCCCGTAACCCCGCCCAGCCCTCACCCGGCCCCGCCCCGCCCCGCCCAGCCCTGCCCTCACCCCGCCCAGCCCTGCCCGCCCTCGCCCCGCCCAGCCTCGCCGATCTTGCAGTTTCTGTCGCGACAAACCCGGGCCAAACCGGCAAACCGGCGACCGAAAGTGCAAGATCGCGGGGCGGGGTAAGGGCGGGGTGGGGAGGGGGACTGGGTTAGGGGAGGGGGCAGGGTTCGCGGGAGGCGTCCAGGGTGCGGTCCTTGCGGATCGACGCGAAGCCGTAGCCGACGGTGGTGACACAGAAGTCGTCGGTCGAGCCGGTGTACTCGACGTGGAAGACCGGCTTGCCGGCGTCGCTGAACGGCAGCAGCTTGGCGCACTGGGCCAGCCGGACACACTCCTCGTTGACCGCGAAGTCGAAGTCCGGGGCCAGCGCGGCGAGCTGTGCCACGTCGTTGACCAGCCCTGGGGAGAGGCTCAGCGAGCGGGCCAGCTCGGCCAGCCGGCGGTTGAACAGCAGTTGGTCGTCGAAGTCGAGCGCAAACCCGGTGCGCGCCGCGTACCCGTCGGCGTCGAAGAGCGCGACCGCGCCGAAGCCCTTGCCCCGGCAGAGCCGGAACCGGTCGGCCAGAACCGGCCGGAGCGCGTCCCAACTCCGGACGTCCAGCCACCGGCTGTCGGGTCGATGCCCGGCCGCACCCCGGACGACCTCCGGAAACCGGCTGGCGTCCGGGTCGTCGGAGCGGACCGATCCCACGTTGACCTGGCAGATCAACCGGCGGTCCCGGGAGCGCAGTTCGGCGGTCTGCGCGGCGGTGGTGGCCACCGGGTCGAGGAGGAAGACGTGGGCGTCCACCGTCGGGTCGAGCGGGCCGCTGAGCTGCCACTGCCACTGCCAGTGCCGGGCCTGCGCCGCCGGCCACGCGGTGGGCGCGCCGGGCGGGGTCAGCGCGGGCCGGCAGCCGTACGCCGGCACCACCAGCACGAGTGCGACGCTGGCGGACAGGACGCGGCGCAGTGGGCGTACGGCGACGCGTCGCCGCGGCCGGATCCGCATCGGCAGCTCCCGGGTTCCGGACGGCCGGTCGCCGCCCGCACCGGTACGCGGCCCCCACGCTGCGGCCCGACGTACCTCATCGGGTCAACGAGCGCGGGGGCGGGAACGACGCGCGGTCAGCGCGGCGCCGCGAAGACCTGCGTCCAGTACGGTCCGTTGCTGTTGGCGATGCCGACGCCGATCTCGGTGAACGCGCAGTTCAGGATGTTGGCCCGGTGGCCGGAGCTGTTCATCCAGGCGTCCATCACCGCAGCCGGGGTCTTCTGGTTCCAGGCCACGTTCTCGCCGTACGTGCGCCAGGTGTAGCCGACCCGGTCCAGCCGGGTGCCGGCGTTGCTGCCGTCGCTGCCGGTGTGCGACATGTTCTGGTGGTCGGCCTGGTCCTGGCTGTGCCGTTGGGCGGCCGTCATCAGTTTGTCGTCGATGCTCAGCGCCTTGCAGCCGGCCTTGGCGCGCTCGGCGTTGACCAGGTCCACCACCTCGCGGGCCTGAGCGCTGCCGGAGCCGCTGGAGCCGCTGGAGCCGTTGGAGCCGCTGGAGGCGGTGGAGTTGCCGGTGTTGCTCGGCGCGGTGCTGCGCTCGACGCTGCGGCGCGACGCGGCGGTGGTCCGCGACGTCGCCGGCGTGGGCTTGACGACCTTGGTCGGCGATGGGCTGGGGGACACCGGGCTGGGGATGGTCGACGGGGAGGGTGCGGCGAGGGTGTCCAGCGCCGGTTCTCCGCTCGGCGCGGCCGACGTGGCGTAGGTGTCGTCGACGGCCGTCGGCTGGGCGGCCCCGTCGTCACCGCCGGGCAGGGTGAGTGCGCCGACGCCGAAGCTCACCACGAGGGTGGCGGCCGCGGCGGCACCCCCGATCATCAGCGGCCGGCGCCAGCGGCGTGGTGAGCGGTGTCGTCCCTCGCCGGGCCGGCCGCTCTCGGCGGCGCCGCGCCAGCCGTCGGTGGTCTCCGGGTCGGTGTCGGTGTGCCAACCGCCGGGCGCCTCGGCGCGCCGGCCACTGTCCTGAGCCGGGCGGCTGTCGTCCCAGCCGTCGGTCTCGCCCTCCGGCTGGTAGGCCGCCCAGGCGGCGGTGCGGGCGTCGGCCACCTCGGCGGGGATCGCCGGGTCCGGCCGCCGGCCGTCGGTGGGCTGCTCCCGGTGCCACTCGTCGCCCGGCTGAGCGGGTTCGTCGCCGAAGAGGTAGGCCGAGCGGGGCTCCGGGCGGTCGTGCAGCCAGGCCGGCTCGTCGGTCGGCCCTCCGGCGCGCCGGGGGGCACCGTTCGGGTCCATCGGATCGGTCCAGCCGTACACGCCTATGCCTCCAGGGGTCGGTTGCGGGCCGGGGTGACGCTACGGCGCGCCTACGACCTGCGGCAACGTGGCTAAGAAAGAGTTAAGGGGAAGTCGGGCACCAGGGTGCGGACTTCCGCAGATCCGGGCGTACAGTAAAGGCGTCCGGACAGAGAGTGTCCGTGCCTTGCGGCAGCCCCCCCGACAAGTGGACAGGTCGACGTGGAGATGATCTACGGCCTGCGAGAACTTGACGAAGGAGGGGTTTGCGGCTCAATATATAGGTGTCGCCAGTCGCGCCCGGTCATGCCCAGATACAGCCTGGAATGACAGCCGCGTACAAATGGGCGCGCGTTGGCCGGCCTTTCCGGCAGCGCATATCAAGGAGTCAGCATGGCGAAGGCCCTCTACGGCCACGTAGGTGCAGCGCCCGACCGGCGTCTGCTCGACGAGGTCACCCGACTGCGTGCCAGGGTTCAGGCACTGGAGTTCGAGATCACGCGTCTGCGTGCCGACAATGATCGGCTCGCGGCGGCTGCGGCGGAGGCGGACGATCTGCTCCGTCTGGCCGAGCCGGCGCTGACCTGATCTTCAGGTCGTAAAAACTGAATCGCACCATCGCAAAAATGCGCGCCGACACCTCTGTGCCGGCGCGCAACACTGTCCGGGACCTTTTCGACGCCGACCATTCATGATCTTGTGGCTGATCGTGCGGGAAGGGCGCTGCGCAGTTACCGAAAAGCGCGTCGGCGGATAAGCCGATCATGAAAGGCGCTTGCCTTTCTCGCGGTCTCCCGAACAACAGCGCGCCCACTGTCGACGCGACGCGGGGCGGGTCGCGTGCCGGGCCACTCCCACCGCCGGGTTAGTCTGCGAGTTCACCCAGGTCCCCGCAGCCGGCGACGGTACGGCGGCCACCGGACGAGGATCGAGTAGGTGTATCTCAAGAGCCTGACGGTGAAGGGGTTCAAGTCCTTCGCCTCCGCGACGACGTTGAAGCTGGAGCCCGGGATCACCTGTGTGGTGGGCCCGAACGGCTCGGGCAAGTCCAACGTCGTCGACGCCATCGCCTGGGTCCTCGGCGAGCAGGGCGCCAAGGCGCTGCGTGGCGGCAAGATGGAGGACGTCATCTTCGCCGGCACCGCCGGCCGGGCGCCGCTGGGTCGCGCCGAGGTCACCCTCACCATCGACAACACCGACGGCGCGCTGCCGATCGAGTACACCGAGGTCTCCATCACCCGCCGGATGTTCCGCTCCGGCGAGAGCGAGTACGAGATCAACGGCAACTCCTGCCGGCTGCTCGACATCCAGGAGCTGCTCTCCGACTCCGGCATCGGCCGGGAGATGCACATCATCGTCGGGCAGGGCCGCCTCGACGGCATGCTGCACGCCAAGCCGGAGGACCGCCGGGCGTTCATCGAGGAGGCGGCCGGCGTCCTCAAGCACCGCAAGCGCAAGGAAAAGGCGCTGCGCAAGCTCGACGCGATGCAGGTGAATCTCAATCGCTTGACCGACCTCACGGCCGAGCTGCGTCGTCAGCTCAAGCCGTTGGGACGGCAGGCCGAGGTGGCCCGGCGCGCCGCCGCCATCCAGGCCAACCTGCGCGACGCCCGGTTGCGGCTGCTCGCCGACGACCTGGCCACCCTGCGGACCACCCTCGACCGGGAGATCGCCGACGAGACCGCGCTGCGTGAACGGCGCGAGCAGATCGAGGGTGAGCACACCGAGGTGCAGGGCCGGCTCGGCGAGTTGGAGGCCGCCCTCGCGGAGGACGCTCCGCTGCTCGCCGCCGCCCAGGACACCTGGTACAAGCTCTCCGCCCTCCAGGAACGCTTCCGCTCGATCGAGCAGTTGGCCCGGGAGCGGCTGCGGCACCTCAGCGCCACCGGCGACGACGAGCGGCCCGGCCGCGACCCGGAGCAGCTGGAGGCCGAGGCGGAACGCGTCCGCGAGCAGGAGGAGGAGCTGCGCGGCGCGCTCACCGACGACCAGATCCGACTGGCCGAGGCGGTTGAGCACCGCCAGGAGTTGGAGCGGCAGTTGGCCGCCGCCGAGCGCGAGCTGGTCGCCGCGGCCAAGGCCATCGCCGACCGGCGCGAGGGAATGGCCCGACTCACCGGCCAGGTCAACTCCGCCCGGGCCCGGACCACCAGCGCCGGCGAGGAGATCGAACGCCTCGCGACAGCGCACGCCGACGCGTTGGGCCGCGCCGAGCAGGCGCAGGCCGACCTGGACGCGGTCGCCGCCCAGTCCACCGAGGCCGACCGGGACAACGCGGACCTGGACGCCCGGCACGCCGAGGCGGTCGCCGTGCAGGAACGGGCCCAGGCCACCGTCCGATCGCTGTCCGACGCCGAGCGGGCGGCGGAGAAGGACGCCGCCACCTGGAAGGCCCGCGAGGAGGCACTCGCCCTGGGGCTGCGGCGCAAGGACGGCGCCGGGGCGCTGCTCTCCCGCGCCGGAGACGTGCCGGGCCTGCTCGGCAGCCTCGCCGGGCTGCTCACCGTCGCACCCGGTCACGAGGCCGCGCTGGCCGCTGCGCTCGGCGGCCTCGCCGACGCCGTCGCCGTCAGCGGGGTGGACGAGGCCGTCGAGGCGATGCGGCTGTTGAAGATCTCCGACGCCGGCCGGGCCGGCCTGCTGGTCGGCAGCCCGGCGGGGCCCGGCATGACCGGCTCCGCCGACGCGCTGCGCCCGAAGCTGCCGGACGACGCCCGGTGGGCGCCCGACCTTGTGGAGTGCGGCGCCGAGCTGCGTCCAGCGGTGCACCGGGCCCTGCGGGACGTGGCACTCGTCGACGATCTCGCCGCCGCCGCCGAACTGGTCGCCAGCAACCCCGAGCTGCGGGCGGTCACCCCGGACGGTGACGTCATCGGGGCGTACGCGGCGGCGGGCGGGTCGGCCAAGGCCCCCAGCTACATCGAGGTGCAGGCCGCCGTCGAGGAGGCCCGCGCCAACCGGGTCACCGCCGAACGCGCTGGCCTGGAGCTGCGTGATCAGTTGGTGGAGGCGCGCGCCGAGGTGGCGGCCGCCAAGGAGGTCGTGCAGCACGCCGCCGCCGAGAAACGCGAGGCGGAGAGCCACCGCAACGCCGCGGCCCGCCGGCTGGCCGAGCTGGGCGCGGCGGCCCGCTCCGCGAAGGCCGAGACCGATCGCCTCGGCGACTCCCGCTCCCGGGCCGAGGCCGCCCGACAACGGGACCTCGCCGCGCTCGCCGAGCTGGAGGAGCGGCTCCGGCTGGCCGAGGAGACCCCTGTCGACGCCGAGCCCTCCACCGACGAACGGGATCAACTGGCGGCCATGGTGCCGCAGGCCCGGCAGAACGAGATGGAGGTCCGGCTCGCAGTGCGTACCGCCGAGGAGCGGGTCTCCTCGATCGCCGGCCGGGCCGACTCGCTCGCGCGGCAGGCCACCGCGGAGCGGGCCGCCCGGGAACGCGCGGCGGCCCGGCGGGCCGCCCGCGCCCGAGGCGCGGGCATCGCCCGGTCCGTCGCCGGTGGCGCCCGGGAGGCGCTGACCCGGCTGACCACCTCGATCGCAACCGCGGAGGAGCACCGCGACGCTGTCGCCCTGGAGCGCGCCGCGCGGGAGGCAGAGCTTCAGGAGGTACGCGGTGCCGCCAAGCGGCTCGGCGCGGAGTTGGAGCGGCTGACCAGCCAGGTGCACCGCGACGAGGTGGCCCGGGCGGAGCAGCGACTGCGCATCGAGCAGTTGGAGGCGAAGGCCGCCGAGGACTTCGGGCTGGACGTGGAGACGCTGGTCGCCGAGTACGGTCCGACTCAGCCCGTTCCGCCGACCCAGGTGGACGTCGCGGCGGCCGAACGTGACGGTCTGCCGGTGCCCGAGCCGGTGCGCTACGAGCGGCCGGTGCAGGAGAAGCGGGCCGCGAAGGCGGAACGCGAACTCGCCCTGCTCGGCAAGGTCAACCCACTCGCGTTGGAGGAGTTCGCCGCGCTGGAGGAGCGTTTCAAGTTCCTCTCCGAGCAGTTGGAGGACCTCAAGGCCACCCGTCGGGACCTGCTCACGGTGGTCAAGGACGTTGACGAGCGGATCCTGGAGGTCTTCGCCAGCGCCTTCGAGGACACCGCCCGGGAGTTCGAGCAGGTGTTCACAGTGCTCTTCCCCGGTGGCGAGGGACGGCTGATCCTCACCGAACCGGATGACCTGCTCACCACCGGCGTCGAGGTGGAGGCCCGCCCACCCGGCAAGAAGATCAAGCGGCTGTCGCTGCTCTCCGGTGGCGAGCGGTCGCTGACCGCGGTGGCCATGTTGGTGGCGATCTTCCGCGCCCGGCCCAGCCCGTTCTACATCATGGACGAGGTGGAGGCGGCCCTGGACGACGTCAACCTGGGCCGGCTGATCACGTTGCTGGCACAGTTGCGCGAGAAGAGTCAGCTGATCGTCATCACGCACCAGAAGCGGACGATGGAGATCGCCGACGCGCTCTACGGCGTGACAATGCGCAGCGGGGTCACCCAGGTGATCAGCCAACGGCTCAACCGGGCCGACGAGGACGACCAGCGGCACGGCCGCGGCGAGGAGAACGGGTAGTGGCTCGGGAACGCGCGACGGCGCTCCTGCTGGATTTCGACGGCGTACTGCGCCGGTGGGACCCGGCGGTGGCAGCCGTTGTCGAGCGGGAGTACGGCCTCTCCGAGGGTGTGCTCGGTGAGATCGCCATGCAGTGGGGGCGGCTCCAGCCGGTGCTCACCGGCCAGGTCAACCACGTCGAGTGGATGAACAGCGTGGCGGACGCCCTGACCGAATCGGTGGGCAGCCCGGAACGGGCCCGCGCCGCGGTGGAGCAGTGGCAGGGCTATCGGGGCGAGGTCGACCAGGAGGTGCTGGCGTTCGTCCGGGAGGTCCGCGCGGCGGGCGTCCGGGTCGGGCTGGGCACCAACGCCACCGACCTGCTCGACGCCGACCTGGCCGCGCTCGGCCTGGTCGGCGAGCTGGACGTGGTGGTCAACTCCTCGGTGATCGGCGTGCACAAGCCCGCCCCGGAATACTTCAAGGCCGCCTGCGTGGCCCTGGCCACCCCGCCGGCCCGGGTCCTCTGCGTCGACGACGAGGACTGGGCGGTGCGGGGTGCCAGGGCCGCAGGGTTGTCGGCACACCGCTGGGGCGGCCACGCCGACCTGCGTTACCTGCGAGCGGCCCTGGACTACTGAGCGCTTGTCACTCGCCGGTGACGCCGTCGATGCGTTCCCGGATCAGGTCGGCGTGGCCGTTGTGCCGGGCGTACTCCTCGATCATGTGCACGTACACCCAGCGCAGGTTGAAGGTGCGCTTCTTCGGGCCCACCTCGGTGAACGTCTCGTCGAGCGAGTGACCGGCGGCGGCCTCACGGGCCAGCGCCACCTCGCGGTGGAAGATGGCGAAGTCGGTCTCGGCGTCGGCGGCGCTGACGTCGTGGTCGGCGTCCGGGTTTTCCGGGATGAAGTACGGGTAGTCGACTGGCTCGCCGGCGAAGTTCTCCCGGAACCACCAGGCCTCCACCTCGGCCAGGTGCCGGACCAGGCCGAGCAGGGTCAGCCCGGACGGTTCCACGCTCGGCGTCCGCAACTGCTCCCCGGTCAGGCCGGCGCACTTGAGCAGGAGTGTCTGTCGGTGGTAGTCGAGCCAGCCGTCGAGCATGGTGCGCTCGTCGCCGACGTACGGTTCGGGGGTCCGGGTTATCTCCGGCGCGATCCAGGTCATGCCGCGCATCCTGCCCGGCGCCTCGGACACGGCGCGACGGGTTATCAGGGCACCACGACGACCGGCCAGCGGCCGGCGCGGACCAGCCGGGTGGCGACCGAGCCGACCAGCCGGTGTCCGGCCTGCTCGGAGGCGCCGACCACCACCATGTCGGCCTGGAACTCGTCGGCCGCCGCGCACAGCTCGCCGTACGCGTCGCCGCGCCGCACCAGCAGGGTCACCGGAATGCCCCACTGCTCGGCCCCACGCCGGCATTCCCGGCGCAGTTCGTCGGCCAACTCGTCGTGGGTGCGCTGGACCGCGCCGGCGTCCATGCCGGGCACCAGGGCGGTCAGCCCGCTCGGTGAGCTGACGAAGACCACCACCAGCGCGGCGCTCTGCCGACGGGCCAGGCCGGCGGCGTAGGAGCCGGCCCGCTCGGAGGTGCGGGTGCCGTCGACACCCACCATGATCACCCGAGGGCCGTCCGTGCCGCGCTCGAAGGGCAGCGGTCGGGTCCGGGGACCGTACTCCTCGCGGTCCGGTGCTCCCACGCCCATTGTTCTACCTCACCTCTGCTCGCCGGTACGGATCACGGGTGCGCCAGCGCCGGCAGCGAGAGTCGATTCCCGCTCGACCTGGTCGGAAACCGGGTTGCCGTTGTGCTGGCGCAGCGGCACCTCCTTGATGAAGGCCACCGCGATCAGCGCGATCAGCGCGAACGGGGCGGCGGCCAGGAAGATGTCACCGGCGCCGTGGCCGTAGGCGCTCTCCACCACCGCCCGCAGCGGGCCGGGCAGGGTGTGCACGTCGGGCAGGGCACCGCCGCTGCCGGAGCTGGAGGCGGGGATACCGAGTTGGGCCAGCCCGTCGGCGGTGTAGTCCTTGACCTTGTGGGCGAGCACCGCTCCGAGGGCGGAGACGCCGATCGCGCCACCCAGGCTGCGGAAGAACGCCACCACCGAGCTGGCCGCGCCGAGTTCGTGCGGGCCGACGGTGTTCTGCACGGCGAGGACCAGGTTCTGCATGGTCATGCCCAGGCCGACGCCGATCAGCAGCATGTAGGCGCTGAGCAGTGTGAAGCTGGTGTCGGCGCGGAGGGTGCCCATCAGTGCGAAGCCGATGGTGAGCAGCGCCGAGCCGATGACCAGGTACCGCTTCCAGCGGCCGGTCTTGCTGATGACCCGCCCGATGACGGTGGACGCGACCAGAAGGCCGAGGATCATCGGCAGGGTCATCAGGCCGGACATGGTGGGGCTCTGACCGCGGCTGATCTGGAAGTACTGGCCCAGGAAGATCGACGCGCCGAACATGCCCACGCCGACAGCGATGCTCGCGACGACGGCGAGAGTGATGGTGCGGTTGCGGAACAGCCGCGGCGGGATCATCGGCTCGGCGGCCCGGGTCTCGACCCGGATCGCCAGCGCGCCGAGGACCAACGCGCCGACGACCATGACGGCGGTCTGCCAGGAGGCCCAGGCGAACTGGTCGCCGGCGAGCGAGACCCAGATCAGCAGCACCGATACGGCCGCGGTGATCAGGGTGGCTCCCCACCAGTCGATCTCGGCCTTCCGCTTGACCACCGGTAGGTGCAGGGTCTTCTGGAGCACGATCAGCGCGAGGATGGCGAACGGCACGCCGACGTAGAAGCACCAGCGCCAGCCGAGCCAGGAGGTGTCCACGATCACGCCGCCGATCAGCGGACCGCCGATGGTGCCGACGGCCATGACGGCGCCGAGGTAGCCGCTGTAGCGGCCTCGTTCGCGGGGCGCGATCATCGTGGCCATGATCACCTGGGCCAGCGCGGTGAGACCGCCGGCGCCGATGCCCTGCAGCACCCGGCAGGCGATCAGTTCACCGGTGCCCTGGGCGAGACCGGCCAGCACCGAGCCCAGCACGTAGATCCCCAGGGCGAGCTGGACCAGGGTCTTCTTGCTGGTCAGGTCGGCCATCTTGCCCCAGATGGGGGTGGTCGCTGTGGTCGCGAGCAGGGCCGAGGTCACCACCCAGGTGTACGCGGACTGGCCGCCGTGCAGTTCGGTGATGATCCGCGGCAGCGCGTTCGAGATGACCGTGGAGGAGAGGATCGCGACGAACAGGCCCAGCAGCAGGCCGGAGAGTGCTTCCAGGATCTGCCGGTGGGTCATGGTCACGGCGGTCGCCTGGGGAGGCGCTGTCGCCTGGCTCATCGTTTGTTGCCTCCGAGCGGAGTCGAGGTGGAACGGCGGGGCTGGTACGCACGGGCCGCCTGGGAGTTACCTGAGGCAACCGTATGTCTTGGTTGCCTGAAGCAACAACTTGATGGGCCGGCGCCCTATTCCCCGGCGCTGTGCGGCTACTGCCAGGGGCCGCCCGGAGTGGGCGGCTACTGCCAGGAGTCGTTGAACCGGCCGAGCAGCCGGGCGAACTCCTCGACGTCGCGCTCCGGCCAGCCGTCCAGAGCGCGCAGGAACTCGCCCAGCCGGGCCGCGCGGGCCACGTCGAACCGGCGCTGCCCCTCGTCGGTGAGGCCTATCTGCGCGGCGCGCCGGTCACTCGGATCGGGGTCGCGGTGCACCAGACCCAGGACCTCCAGCGCGTTGATCTGACGACTCAGCGTCCCCTTGCCCACGCCCAGCCGCGCCGCCAACTCGGTCAACCGGATCGACCCGCTACGCCGCAACCAGAGCAGCAACCCGTAGGTGTTCGGCTCCAGGTTCGGGTGCACCTCCCGGGCGATCTCCCAGGAGACCGCCCGGCCACGGCGCAGCAGAGCGGTCAACTCGTGCTCAACCGCCCGGATCGGCTCCGGCAGGTGCTCGTCCACGGCGTAGAGACTACGGCGCGGCCGACTCGCCGTCGCCGGAGAGTCGACGCCGCATCACCGGGCGTAGGTGCCCATCCTTGGTGGTGCCCTCGATGACCACGTCGGCCCCGCGTCCGTGATGGGTCAGTGTGGCGACGGCGTTACCGAAGTACGGGCCGGCCAGCTTGCGCCAGCGCACCCCCGGACGAGGTACGCCCGCCGAACGGGCCAGCGCCCGGGTGGCCCCAGCCGGACCGGGCGACCAGCCCAGCCGCATCAACGGACGGATGCCCGCCGGCACCTGGTTGTGGATCGGCGAACAGGTGAGCTGGTGCACCGGAGTGACAACCGCCGGATCGGGGAACCGGGCCTGCGCGACGTACGAGTGGTGCACGTCACCGGAGAGCACGCTGATCGACGCCGGTGGGGCGTACGCTGGGCCGGCCCCGATCCGCGCGCCGGACTGCCGCGGCGTGCCGGTGCCGATGCGGGCGAACGTCTCCGCGAGCGCCTCGAAGGACCGGCGGAACGCCGCCCAGTGCTCCAGGTCAAGGGCGCGGCGCAGCTTCTCCGCCCCGCGCGCCACCCACGGTCGGCGTGAGTCCGCCAGTTTCTCGTTCCATGCCTCGATGTGGTGGATGCCCTGCGGCAGCAGCCAGGGCAGCGAGGCGCCCACCACCAGGTGGTCGTAGACCCCGTGCGCCTGGTCGAGGAACCAGGCCCACTCACCGGGCGGCAGCATCGCCCGGCTGTTGGACTCGAGCACCCGGCTGCACCGGTTGTCCAGCATGACCAGCCGGGTCCGGCCCAGGTCCAGTGCGTAGCTCCACTGATACTGCACCGCGCGCCAACGCTCGGTGTCGTGCGCCAGGTCGGACTCCTGGTCTACCCGGTGGCCGAACTCGCGCAGCACGCTGGTGGCGTCCTCGGCGGCGGCGACCTTCGCGAAGACCGGATCGGCGACGATCTCGTCGGGGGAGAGATTGCCCAGGTGCTGGTAGACCCAGTAGGAGGCGAGCCCACTGCCGATCCGCTCCTGCCACCACGGCTGCTCGCGCACCTCGGCTCGCCATGCCGCCGAGGTGTTCCAGTCGTCGATGATCTCGTGGTCGTCGAAGATCATCACGCTGGGGACTGTGGAGAGCAGCCAGCGGATCTCCGGATCGCGCCAGGACTCCAGGTAGAGCTTGGTGTACTCGTCGAAGCTCACCACCTGGTCGGCCGGGGCGCCCTTCGGCCGCCGCCGCCGTCGACGCAGCAGCCGGCGCACTGTCGGTGAGGTGACATCGGCGTAGACCTGGTCTCCGAGCAGCACCAGCAGGTCCGGCAACGGGTTCGACTCCGGGTCGGCCATCAACCTCCGGGCGTACGCGTCCAGGGCGTCCGGTGGCAGCTTGCGGGTGGTGGCGTGCTGGGTGGTCTCACGACACGAGCCGAAGATCAGATTTACCGGCTGGTCCCGATCGTCGGCGGCCCGGGTGCGGATCACGCTCGGCGGGAACCCGCTGCTCGGCACCGGCCAGACGATCTCGTCGTCGACCAGCACCTCGTAGGTGGTCTCGCTGTCCGGGGCAAGGCCCTCCACCACCACGAGGGCGTAGTGGTGGTCGTACGCCGAGAAGGTGGGCGCGGTGCCGGTGGCGCCGCTGGCGGTACGGACGGTGACCACGGCGGGCGCCGCCGTCTCCACCCAGATCGTCGCCCGGGTGTCCACCACTCGCCGCAGAAGTGGGCCGATGAGGAGGTGTGCGGCGGGCATGCGGCCGAGCCTACCGCCGGTCCCCGGCGCCGACCGGGTGCGGTGGCTGAGACTCCGGGCACGGCTCGGGGTGCGGTGGCTGGGACGCCGCCGCCGGCATCTGACAGGATTCCGGCATGGCCGAATATCTCGTCCTCGCTCTGGTCCTGCTCGGTGTGCTGATCGCCGGCACAGTCGGGCTGGTCGTGCCGCGATTGCGGCGGCGGCCTGAGCCCCCGCTGCCACGCACCGAGGTCGACACCAGGGCTGAGGAGGATCTCGCCGGCCCGCCGGTCGAGGCACCGGAGTCCGACCTGTCCACCGGTGTCCTGGTCGAGCCGCCGCCGGTGCTCGAACCGCAGGTCGAGGTCCCCGAGCCGACCGCCGGGCGGCTGGTCCGGCTCCGCTCCCGGCTGTCCCGCTCACAGAACGTGTTCGGCAAGAGCCTGCTCGGCCTGCTCGCCCGTGACCACCTCGACGAGGACGTCTGGGAGGAGATCGAGGACAGCCTGATCACCGCCGACGTCGGCGTCGACGCCACCCGCGACATCGTCGACCGGCTCCGCGAGCGCACCCGGGTGCTCGGCACCCGCTCGGCCTCCGAGCTGCGGGCGCTGCTCGCCGCCGAGCTTGTCAACGCGCTCGACCCGAGCCTGGACCGCTCGTTGCGGACCGCACCCAAGGACGGCGTGCCGGCGGTGGTCCTGGTCGTCGGCGTCAACGGCGCCGGCAAGACCACCACCTGCGGCAAGATCGCCCGGGTGCTGGTGGCCGACGGTCGCAGCGTGCTGCTCGGCGCGGCGGACACCTTCCGAGCCGCCGCGGCCGACCAACTGGAGACCTGGGGCTCGCGCGTCGGAGCGGAGACCGTCCGGGGGCCCGAGGCCGCCGACCCGGCCAGCGTCGCGTTCGACGCCGTCAAGCGCGGCATCGACACCGGCGTGGACACCGTGCTCATCGACACCGCCGGCCGCCTGCAGAACAAGGTCGGCCTGATGGACGAGCTGGGCAAGGTCAAGCGCGTGGTGGAGAAGCAGGGCCCGATCGACGAGACACTGCTCATCCTGGACGCCACCACCGGGCAGAACGGCCTGGAGCAGGCCCGGGTCTTCACCGAGGTGGTGAACGTGACAGGGGTGGTGCTGACCAAGCTCGACGGCACCGCCAAGGGCGGCATCGTGATCGCCGTGCAGCGCAAGCTCGGCATCCCCGTGAAGCTGGTCGGCCTCGGCGAAGGCAAGGACGACCTGGCCCCGTTCGACCCGGCGCAGTTCGTCGACGCGTTGCTGGGGACCGAGGCCACCGGCCGGGACGCGTAGTCTCGGGTGACCACTGACGATCGCGCGTACGCGGGCTGGCGTGACCCTGGCCATCCTTCGCAGCGCCTCGGGAGACCGTACGTGACTTCGCAGGAGATCCCGCTGCACGGCGGCAACGTGAGCACCGTTGTCCGCGTGGGTGACACGGTCCGGCGCAACGCCGGACCGTGGACCCCGTCCGTGCACGCGCTGCTGCGCCACCTTGAGTACGTGGGGTTCACCGGAGCCCCCCGGGCGCTCGGGATGGACGAGCGCAACCGTGAGGTGCTGTCGTACCTGGAGGGGGAGTGCGGAGAATATCCGCTCGCCCCACACTGGGTGACCGACGAGGCCCTGGTCACCGTCGCCACCATGCTGCGGATGTTCCACGACGCCCAGTACGGCTTCACTCCTCCGCAGGCAGCGGTCTGGCGCTCGTTCGGGCCCCCTCCACCGGACACCGAGGTGATCTGTCACCACGACGCCGCGCCGCACAACGTGATCTGGCGTCCGGACGGCACTCTCGGGCTGATCGACTTCGACCTCGCCTCGCCCGGAGCGCGGATCTACGACGTGGCGTACGCGGCCTGGACCTGGGTGCCGATCTTCGCGGACCGCGACTCGATCACGCTGGGCTGGAAGCACCCGGACCGGCCGCGCCGCCTCCGGCTCTTCGCCGACGCGTACGGGCTGATCCCCCGGGACCGGCACCGGCTGATCCGGACCATCCGTAAACGGATCGTGGACCACGTCGAGGGGATCCGGCGGATGGCCGCCGCCGGCGAGCCGGCGTTCGTCCGGATCGTGCACAAGGGCCACCTGCGTCGACCGATGCGCGATCTGCGGCTGCTCGACTACGAGCGGCACACCCTGGAGAACGCCCTCCGCTGAGCGCCGATCGGGCGATGCTCGGCCGGGCCGGTCGAGCGCACCGGTCGATGCCGTTGACCGGTCAGCCATCGACGATCGCCGTCCGGTCGATCCACAATCGTCCATGCTGATGACCGTGCGGAGTTCGTGACACGTCCGAAACAACCCGTCACGAAACGGAAACCCGCACGGGACCCAAAGTGAAACAGCCGGCCGCGAAGCTTCCGCGCAACCGGCCTACGGGCGACGCTGCCCCGGAAAGCCGCGAAGGAGGACTTCACCTTTAGGAGGCCAGCGTGCCTGAAGCACCGACGATCGACGGCGCCAATACCACGTGGCTGCTGGTTTCGACCGCGCTCGTGCTGCTCATGACCCCCGGACTGGCGCTGTTCTACGGCGGCCTCAACCGGGCCAAGGGCGTACTCAACATGATGATGATGAGCTTCTCGGCCATCGGGCTCATCTCTATTCTGTGGTGGTTCTACGGATTCAGCGTCGCCTTCGGGACCGACGTGAACGGCTTCTGGGGCGACCCGGGCGCGTACCTCGGCACCAAGACCTTCCTCGCCGAAACCGACCTGTGGGGTGCCACCGCGGAGAACCCCAGCGGCATCGGCGTCCCGCTCTACGTGTTCATGGCCTTCCAGATGGTCTTCGCGGTGATCACCGTCGCGCTGATCAGCGGTGCCATCGCCGACCGGGCCAAGTTCGCCGGCTGGCTGCTGTTCGCCTTCGGCTGGGCCACCCTGGTCTACTTCCCGGTCGCCCACTGGGTGTGGGGCGGCGGCATCATCGGCGGTGACATCCACGCACTGGACTTCGCCGGTGGCACCGCTGTGCACATCAACGCCGGTGCGGCGGCCCTGGCCGTGGTCCTGGTCCTCGGAAAGCGGCTCGGTTGGCCGCGTGAGGGCATGAAGCCGCACAACATCCCGCTCGTCGCGCTCGGTGCTGGTCTGCTGTGGTTCGGCTGGTTCGGGTTCAACGCCGGCTCGGAGCTGACAGTCGACTCGGTCGCCGGACTCGCCTTCATCAACACCCAGCTCGCCACGGCGGCGGCGGTGCTCGGCTGGATCGCTGTCGAGTGGGTCAAGACCCGCAAGCCGACGATGGTCGGTGCCTCGTCCGGCGCCGTCGCCGGCCTGGTCGCCATCACCCCGGCCTGTGGCTTCATCGCACCGTGGGCGTCAGTGCTGCTCGGCATCGTCGCCGGCGCGGTGTGCGCGCTGGCCGTCAGCCTCAAGTACAAGCTCGGCTACGACGACTCGCTCGACGTGGTCGGCGTGCACTTCGTCGGTGGTTGGATCGGGTCGCTCTGGCTCGGCCTCTTCGCCACCAATTCGGTGAACGCCGCGATCACCGACGTGGTGGGCGCCTCCGACGGCCTCTTCTACGGCGGCGGCGCGACCCAGCTCGGGCGGCAGGCCCTCGCCGGCCTGATCGTCACCGCCTGGTCGTTCGGCATCGCCTGGGTGCTCGCCTTCGTCATCGAGAAGACGATCGGCTTCCGCGTCACTGGCGAGGCGGAGGTCGAGGGTATCGACATCGCCGAGCACGCCGAGAGCAGCTACGACCTGTCCCCGGCCGGCGGCGGCACGGGCAGCGCGTTCGCGATGGCCGGCATCGGCACCTCCGGTGGCGGCACGACGAGTGGTGCCAAGCCGGAGGCAGAGCCCGCCGAGCCGGTCAGCGAAAAGGTCGCCGGTTAACGTTCCTGGGATGGAGGGGTTGGACATGAAGCTGGTGACCGCAGTCATCAAGCCGTACCAACTGGACGCGGTGAAGGAGGCCCTGCACGCCCTCGGGGTGGCCGGGCTGACCGTCAGCGAGGTTCAGGGGTACGGGCGGCAGAAGGGGCACACCGAGGTCTACCGGGGTGCCGAGTACACGGTCGAGTTCCTGCCCAAGATCCGGGTTGAGGTGCTCACCGACGAGATCGACGTCGACAAGGTGGTGGACGCCATCGTCGGAGCGGCCCGCACGGGCAAGATCGGTGACGGCAAGGTCTGGGTCACCGGTGTCGAAGAGGTCGTCCGGGTACGTACCGGCGAACGCGGCCTCGACGCACTCTGACGCGGCCGTCACCGACATGACCTCGTTGATCAAGAAGAACGCGTCAGGATCCGCCGATGACGGCGACCCGACCCTCTTGATCAACGAGGTCGTCGGTGTTCCCGGGGGGATCGGGGAGGCGGCCCGGCGGGGACGGGCCGCGGCCTACGACTCGTTCCTGCGTGGGTTGCTGCCGGCGCGGGACGGGGTGGCACTGCTGGCCGTCGGGGGGCTGGGGCGGCGGCAGTGTGCTCCGTACAGCGACCTCGACCTGGTGCTGCTGCACGCCGGGGTGCCCGGCACCGACGAGTTGGCCGCCTCGGTCTGGTACCCGATCTGGGACGCGGGCCTGCGGCTCGACCATTCCGTACGCACCGTCGCCGAGGCGCTCTCGGTGGCCCAGGACGACGTCAAGGTCGCCCTCGGGCTGCTCGACGCCCGGTTGGTCGTGGGGGACCAGGCGCTGGCCGACGCGCTGATCCGCACCGCCGCAGATCACTGGCGGCGTACCGCCGTCCGGCACCTGCCCGGCCTGCGCGAGGTCACCGAAGCCCGTTGGCAGGCCCACGGTGAACTGGCGTTCCTGTTGGAGGGCGACCTCAAGGAGGCCGCCGGTGGTCTGCGCGACGTGGGGCTGCTGCGGGCGATCTCCGCCGCCGGCATCACCGACGCGCTGCGCCCTGCCGTACGCGCCGCTCACCTGCGTTTGTTGGACACCCGCGACGCGCTGCACCAGCAGGTCGGCCGACGGGTCGACCGGCTGGTCGCCCAGGAGCGCGACGGAGTGGCCAACCTGCTCGGCCTGCGACAACCCCAGTCCGGCGCGTCTGACGCCGCGCGGCGGCCGGGAGCCGTCGTCGAAGACGGCGACGCGCTGCTGCGTCGGGTTGCCGGTGACGCCCGCACGGTCAGCCACGCCCTGGACGACGCCTTCCGGGCCGCCGACCGGCTGCGCTCCGGCCGCTCCCGCGGCGGCACCGGCCGCCCGGCCCGCCGCCCGGTCGCCCGCGACGTGGTCGAACACGACGGCGAGTTGGTGCTCGCCCGCACGGCGATCGGGGCGCGCCCCGACCCGAGCCTCTCGCTGCGGGTGGCCGCGGCGTCGGCCACTACCCGAATCCCCATCGCGCGGGCCACCTGCGAGTGGCTGGCGGCGTACTGCCCGCCCCTGCCGGCTCCCTGGCCGGCCGAGGCCCGGGCCGCGCTGATCACCCTGCTGGGCGCCGGTCCCGGCCTGGTGCCGGCCTGGGAGACCTGCGACCGGTACGGGCTGGTCGACGGCTGGCTGCCCGAGTGGACCCGGCTGCGCAGCCTGCCCCAGCACAACCCTGTGCACCGCTTCACCCTCGACCGGCACCTCGTGCAGACCGCGCACGAGGCCAGCCGGCACGCCCGCGAGGTGGAGCGCCCCGACCTGCTGCTCCTCGGCGCTCTCCTGCACGACATCGGCAAGGGCCTCCCTGGTGACCACAGCACCGTCGGTGTGCCGGTTGCCCAGGCGGTGGCCACCAGGATCGGTCTGCCCACGGCGGAGGTCGAGCTGATCGGCAAGCTGGTCCGGCTGCACCTGCTGCTGCCCGACGTGGCCACCCGCCGGGACCTGAGCGACCCGGTCACCATCGCCTCGGTGGCCGAGGCGGTCGGCGATACCGGCACCCTCGACGTGCTGCACGCGTTGGTCCGCGCCGACGCGGCGGCGACCGGCCCGGCGGCCTGGTCCGACTGGAAGGGCCGACTCGTCGCCGAACTGGTCGCCCGGGTTCGCACCGCGCTGGACACCGGCGTACTTCCCGAGCCGCCCGCCCCGGACCCGGAGTTGCTGGCCGGGCCACTGCCGGTCGTCCACCTGACCGGCGACCGGGTGTCGGTCGCGGCGGCGGACCGGCGAGGTCTGCTCGCCACGGTGGCCGGCTGCCTGGCGCTGCACCGGCTGGAGGTGATCTCCGCGGACGCCTCCGCCGTCGACGGCCGGGCCCTGGTCGAGTGCCGGGTGCAGCCCCGCTACGGCCTTCCGCCGGACCCGGTCCCCCTCCGCGCCGACCTGCGCCGGGCGGTCGCCGGCGACGTGTCGGTCACCCAACGGCTGCGCGGCCGTGCGCTCGCCAGCCGTGGCGCAGGCGCGGCGCCACGAGTGGTCTGGCACCGCGAGGCGGCCACCGACGCCGTACTGCTGGAACTGCGCGCCGCCGACGCCGCCGGGCTGCTCTACCGGGTCGCCTGCGCGCTCGACGAGGCCGGCGCGCTGGTTCGCGCGGCCCGCATCTCCACCCTCGGCGCCGACGTGGTCGACGCCTTCTATCTGGTGGGCGGTTGGCCGGACGACGCCACCCGGGCCCGCCTAGAGGCCGCCGTCCTCGCCGCCGTCTAACCACCCCGCCCCCCCGCCCTCCCGCGTCGATCTTGCACTTGATGTCCCCGTATACCGGGCAAAAGCCGCACAGTGGCAACCCAAAGTGCACGATCGCGGGGGTGAGGGTGGGGTGGGGTACGTCTGGGGGCGTAGTGGCGGTGCCGCTCGTGGACGCACGTCGAGCGGCACCCGCGCGGGCAGAATGACGGCCATGCGACGAGACGGACAGTGGCGGTGGCCGGAGGTGGCGGCGGATGCCGCGCTCGCCCTGGTGCTGCTCGGGTTCGGATTGCTCGCCACGGGTCTGGCCGGGGACAACCAGCCGGGGTCGAGGCCGGTGGACGCCGCCAGTCGGGTGCTGATCGTCGTCGCCGCGCTCGCCCTGCTGGTCCGGCGGCGAGCTCCGATCGCCACCCTCGCCGTGGTCACCGTGGCCATCTCGACGTACCTGCTGATCGGCTACCCGTACGGGCCGATTCTGGTCACGTTCCTGGTCGCGGTCTACACAGTGGCCGTGTGGCTGCCGGTGCGACAGGCGGCGCTCGCCACCGGTGGCGCGTTCGTCCTGTTGTTGGCGCACGTCTTCTTCGGGCGGGGGCCCGCGCCGGGTTGGACGGGAGTGCTGCCCGCGTCGGCCTGGGTGGTCGTACCGTTCGCGGTGGCGGTGGTGGTGCGGGTGAGCCGTGAGGCGACCGCGCGTACCCGTGCCGAAGCGGCCCGCAGCCGGGTTGAGCAGGCGCGACGGCAGGCCGACGAGGAGCGGCTGCGCATCGCGCAGGAGGTGCACGACGTGGTGGGGCACGGGTTGGCCGCGATCAGCATGCAGGCGGAGATCGCCCTGCACCTGCTGCCGAAGCGGCCGGAGCAGGCAGAGGTGGCCCTGACCGCGATCAGCCGGACCAGCCGCGAGGCGTTGGACGAGCTGCGGGTCACCCTGGGCGCGGTGCGGCGGGGCGCCGAGCGCGAGCCGGTACCCGGCCTGGCCCGGCTCCCCGCGCTGCGCGACCGGCTCGCCGGGGCGGGGCTCGCCGTCGAGGTGCGCGTGCTCGGGCACCCCCGGGAGGTGCCGGCCGCTGTCGACCTGGCCGCGTACCGGGTGGTGCAGGAGGCGTTGACCAACGTGCTGCGGCACGCGGGAGTGGCCAGCGCGGAGGTGACGGTGGACTACCGCGTCGACGAGGTGACCGTCGAGGTCACCGACCGGGGGGTGGGTGCGGACCGCGCCGGGACGGCTCCGGCCGACGACGAGGGCGGCCACGGTCTGGCCGGGATGCGCGAGCGGGTCGCGGCGCTCGGCGGGCGGTTGAGCACCGGGCCGCGCGCCGGGGGCGGGTTCCGGGTGTACGCCGGGCTGCCAGTGGAGCCGACGACGTGATCCGGGTGCTGATCGCCGACGACCAGGACCTGGTCCGGCTCGGGCTGCGCGCGCTGGTGGAGAGCGAGGACGACCTGGCGCTGGCCGGAGAGGCGTCCGACGGGCTGCGGGCTGTCGAGTTGGCCCGCCGGGTTCGGCCGGACGTGGTGCTGATGGACATCCGGATGCCCGGCATAGACGGCATCGAGGCGACCCGCCGTATCGTCGCCGACCCCGATCTGACCGGCACGCGGGTGGTGGTGCTCACCACCTTCGAGCTGGACGAGTACGTCTTCGACGCGCTGCGGCACGGTGCGAGCGGGTTCCTCACCAAGGACACCAGACCGGCTGAGCTGTTGCGCGCGATCCGGCTCGTCGCCGAGGGGGAGGCGCTGCTGTCGCCGTCGGTGACCCGCCGCGTGGTGCGGGAGTTCGCCACCCGGCCGTCCCGGGTGCTTCGTCCGCACCCCCGACTGGAGGCGCTGACCGATCGCGAGCGTCAGGTCGTCGGTCTGGTCGGTGAGGGCCTGAACAACGAGGAGATCGCCGCGCAGCTCGTGGTCAGCCCGGCGACCGCGCGGACCCACGTCAGCCGGGCGATGGGCAAGCTGGGAGCCCGGGATCGGGCCCAGCTCGTCGTGTTCGCGTACCAGTCGGGGTTGGTGTCGGGGTGAGGCCCGGGCCGGGCGACAGCGGCCCTACGGCCGGGCGGTTACCCTAGCGGTGGCCGGACTCCGCAGTGCCGGCCGCGTTGTGCCCGCCGGAACACTGACAAACGGGATGTTCGCGTGTTTGACACCTTGAGTGACCGCCTGTCCGGGATCTTCACCAAGCTCCGCGGCAAGGGGCGGCTCACCGACGCCGACATCGACGCCACCGCGCGCGAGATCCGCCTCGCGCTGCTGGAGGCGGACGTTGCGCTGCCGGTGGTCAAGGGCTTCATCGCGGCCGTCAAGGAGCGGGCTCGCAGTTCCGAGGTCTCCCAGGCGCTGAACCCGGCCCAGCAGATCATCAAGATCGTCAACGAAGAGCTGATCAATGTGCTCGGCGGCGAGGGCCGACGGCTCCAGTTCGCCAAGCAGCCGCCGACGGTGATCATGCTGGCCGGCCTCCAGGGTTCCGGTAAGACGACGCTCGCCGGCAAGCTGGCCCGCTGGCTCAAGGGCCAGGGGCACCAGCCGCTGCTGGTCGCCGCCGACCTCCAGCGCCCCAACGCCGTCGGGCAGCTCCAGGTGCTCGGTGGTCGGGCCGGTGTCGAGGTGTACGCCCCGGAGCCCGGCAACGGCACCGGTGACCCGGTGCAGGTGGCCCGCGCGTCGATCGAGCACGCGAAGCGCGCCGCCCGCGACATCGTCATCGTCGACACCGCCGGCCGGCTCGGTATCGACGCCGAGATGATGCAGCAGGCCGCCGACATCCGCGACGCCGTCTCGCCGGACGAGGTCATCTTCGTCATCGACGCGATGGTCGGTCAGGACGCCGTCCGCACCGCCGAGGCGTTCCGCGACGGCGTCGGCATCACCGGTGTGGTGCTCTCCAAGCTCGACGGCGACGCCCGCGGTGGTGCCGCGCTGTCGGTCCGCGAGGTCACCGGGCAGCCGATCCTGTTCGCCTCCACCGGTGAGAAGCTGGAGGACTTCGATGTCTTCCACCCCGACCGGATGGCCAGCCGGATCCTCGGCATGGGCGACGTCCTCACTCTGATCGAGCAGGCCGAGCAGGCCTTCGACTCCGATCAGAAGGAGAAGATGACCGCCAAGCTGATGGGCGGTGAGCAGTTCACCCTTGACGACTTCCTCGACCAGCTCATCGCGGTGCGGCGGATGGGCCCGATCGCCAACGTGCTGGCCATGATGCCCGGCATGGGGCAGATGAAGGACCAGCTCGCCGAGCTGGACGACAGCCACTTCGACCGGGTCACCGCGATCATCCGGTCGATGACCCCGGGTGAGCGGACCAACCCGAAGATCATCAACGGTTCCCGCCGGGCGCGCATCGCCAACGGCTCCGGGGTCACCGTGATGGACGTCAACCAGCTACTCAACCGCTTCGCCGACGCGCAGAAGATGATGAAGCAAATGGGCGGCATGATGGGCCTGCCCGGCGGTGGCCGCCGCAAGGCGACCAAGTCGCCGAAGAACAAGCGCAAGGGCACCAAGGGTGGCGGTCGTCCGCGTACCGGCGCGGGCGCCGGGATGCCCGCCGGCTTCCCGGGTGGCATGCCGCAGCTCCCGCCGGGGATGGACCCGAACGACCTCGCCGGCGGCCAGGGCCTTCCGCCCGGCTTCAAGCTCCCGAAGATCGACTTCAACAAGCTCGGCAAGGGCGGCGACAAGGGCCCGCGCTGACGCGTGTCGGTGACGGTGGGTGACTGATTCGGCGTTTAGGGTCAGGTCGCCTCCCTGCAAGGAGATGTTCTGACCGCAGCGCCGATTCTTTCCGAACGGCACGAGTGGACGGTCGACGACCTCGGTGACCTGCCGAAGGGCCTTCCGTACGAACTGATCAACGGAATGTTGATCGTGCCGTCGCCCACTGCCGTACACCAAGAGTTGTGCGTCGAGCTGCTGCTCGTGCTCCGCGTCAACTGCCCGCCGGAACATCTGGTCAGCATCGACCTGTCCATGCGGGTCGACCGGCGCAACGAGCCTCGCCCCGACGTGGTGGTCGTCCGCCGCCAGCACGCCGGCCGGTCGCCGGTCCCGGTCGAGGACGCCCTGCTCGCCGTGGAGGTCGTCTCCCCGACCTCCACCTTCCGCGACCTGCACGACAAGGCGAAGGTCTACGCGCACGCCGGGATCCGGTCCTACTGGGTGGTGGACCCAGTCCAGGAACGCGCCACACTCACCGAGTACGCGCTCGGCGTCAACCGCGAGTACGAGCAGGTCGCCCACACCGAGGACCTGTTCGTCACCGAGCAGCCGTGGAAGGTCTCCATGGACCTGCCGGCGCTGACCACCCGGAAGAACCACCTGCTCGCCCCCGACGGGGAGTGATCGGGTAGGACTGTGCGCATGGCTCTTCATGTGCGCGGCGTGCTGCTCCCCGACGACGAGGTGCGGGATCTCTGGCTGGTCGGCGACCGGGTGACCTTCACCCCGGTGCCCGGCGCGGAGACCGTGGTCGACGGCGGCTTCGTACTGCCGGGGCTGGTCGACGCGCACTGCCACATCGGCATCGCCCGAGGTGGCGCCCCGATCACCTCACTCGACCAGGCCCGCGCGCTGGCCCACGTCGACCGGGACGCCGGGGTACTGGCGATCCGGGACGCCGGCTCGCCGTACCCGTACCCCGAACTCGACGACGAGCCGGACCTGCCGCGACTCGCCCGCGCGGGCCAGCATGTCGCCCCGCCGAAGCGCTACCTGCGCGACATCGGCGTGGAGGTCGACGCGACCGAGGTGGCCGCCACTGTGGCCGCGCAGGCGCGGGCCGGCAACGGCTGGGTCAAGCTGGTCGGCGACTGGATCGACAGGGGCGTCGGTGACCTGGCGCCGGCCTGGGACGCGGACACCCTCACCGCCGCCGTGCGGGCCGCGCACGACGCCGGGGTACGCGCCGCGGTGCACACCTTCTCCGAGTCGGCCGTCGAGATCATGGTGCGGGCCGGGGTCGACTCGGTGGAACACGGCACCGGGCTCAGCCTCGACCTGATCGACGAGATGGCCCGCCAGGGCACCGCACTGGTCCCCACGATGATCAACATCGCCACCTTCGGGGGCATCGCCGAGCAGGCGCGGGGCAAGTTCCCCGGGTACGCCGACCACATGCTCGCGCTGCGCGACGGCTTCCCCGAGGTGGTGCGCGCCGCGTACGAGGCTGGGGTGCCCATCTACGTGGGCACCGACGCCGGTGGCGGCATCGACCACGGGCTGGCCGCCGAGGAGATGCTCCTGCTGCACGAACGGGCCGGCATGGCACCCATCGACGTACTCGCCGCCGCCTCCTGGGGCGCCCGAGCGTGGCTCGGCTTCGCCGGCCTGGTCGAAGGCGGCCTCGCCGACCTGACCGTCTACCCCGAAGACCCCCGTAGTGACCTGCGCGTCGTCCGTGCCCCGTCCCGCACGATCCTGCGCGGCCGCGTCATCCGCTGACCTCCCCAGGCCCCAGCCCCGCCCCGTGCGCCGCGCCGCCCCGCGCCCCGTGCCCCGTGCCCCGCGCGCCGCGCCGCGCCCCGCGCCGCG